>CAZNQE010000009.1:0-49798 GCA_964575005.1 uncultured Polaromonas sp.
ACGGGTGTGGCCGATGCGACGGACATGACCATCACCTTCACCGACACCGCGCTGACGGAAGGCACCGGCACTTTTGTGCTGACGTCCACCGCAGCCTTCGCCACCGACGATGAAGTCGATTTCACGGTGGCGCGCAGTTTCAATGCCGTGTCCGCCATGGCGGCCAATGACATTCAGATCAACGGCGTGACGATTGGGGTGTCTTCTGCCGCCAATGACACCAAGTCCTTGTCCGATTCGGCCGCGTCCAGCGCCATTTCCCGGGCTTACGCGATCAACCTCAAGACTGCAGAAACCGGCGTGGCGGCGGTGGTCAACACCAACGTAATGACCGGCAGCGCCATGGATACAGGCTTGTCGGCCGCCAGCGGTACCGTCACCATCAACGGTTTTACCTCCGCACCGATTGAAACGGTTTTGAACAACACGCGTGAGTCCCGCGCCCTGGTGGTCAACGCCATCAATGCGATCAGTTTCCAAACGGGCGTTGTCGCCATCAATGGCGACAACGACACCCAGGGCATTCGTCTGGAGGCGGTCGATGGCCGCAATATCCAGGTGGCCTTCAATTCGGCCTCAAGCTCGTCGGACTTTGCAGCCCGTACCGGCTTGCGCGAAGGCCTGCAAGTCGGCAGCTTCGCCTTGGAAACATCGGTGGAAGGCAAGCTGGACGTCACCAGCGCGGCGACCGGTGACTGGACCCGTGTGGGCCTGAAGCCCGCCGACTACACCACCAACCAGGCAGTCATCAACACCGGTGTTCGCCTGGTCGCGAGTTCGGCAGACGACATTCGCACTTTGGGCACGGGTGACCTCAAGATCAATGGTGTCGCGATTCGCGCTACCACCTCGGATGACGATGCTTTCAGCAGCACGCAGTCCCTCAGCAGCTCACTCAGCGCCAGCGCCATCGCCATCGCTGCGGCCATCAACGCCAGCAGTGCCGAAACCGGTGTGACCGCCAAGGCCAATTCAGTGGCTACCAGCGGCACTACCACCTCGGTCGCGTCCGGCGTGACAGGCTTGCAATCGGTGTACATCAACGGCGTGAACGTGCAGGTCGACTTTTTGGACACCGATACGGAGGCCGAGCGCCGCACCAAGGTGATTGACGCGGTCAATGGCTCCTTTGGCCAGCACGGCGTGTTGGCCAGCCAGTCCGGCACCGGCGGCGTGACGCTGACCGCCGTTGATGGCCGCAACCTGTCTGTCTGGTACGACACTGACGTGACTGACCTGACCGCTTCGGGCTTCGGCCTCGGTGTGTCCACGGGCGATGCCGACGGCGTCAAAGGTGACAGCGGCGCAGGCGCCAGCTACGACGGCGCACCCACGCTGTACGCCTCGGTGTCCCTCATTGCTGACAGAGCACCCAAACAACCACCAGCAGGCGCGGCCCCCAGCAATGGCGCACCCCCCCCTTATGTGAGCAAGACCTTCACGGTCGAGGCTGGCGTCAATGGTTTTGGCAGCGAAGGCGACTTCACCGACCTGGGCTTTACGGCCGGCACCTTTGGTGGCGACGTGAACGAAGCCACCAGCAAAATGACGCCACCACGCACCGGCCGCCTGAGCTTTCATGTGGGCGCCAGCGCCAACCAGACCATCACCATCGACCTGTCGGACTTTGGTCGTGACGGCCCTATCACGGGCGAGATCACGGGTGACTCTGGCAAGAATCCGCCCGACGTGCATATTGCCGACGGCGAGTCCGCCAAGTCTGTGCTAGCCAAGTTGGACAAGGCCATGGACAAGGTGAACGCTACGCGTGCCACCATGGGCGCGGTGATGAACCGCCTGGAACACGTGATCGACAACCTGACCAACGTGGCTTTGAACTCCGAAGCCTCGCGCAGCCAGATTGAAGACGCCGACTACGCGCGCGCCAGTACCGAGTTGTCACGCACACAGATCATGTCGCAAGCTGCTACCGCGGTGCTGGCCCAGGCCAACACCGACCAGCAGACCGTGCTCAAGCTGCTCCAGTAAGCCGATTGACAAACTGACGGACTGAACAACTTTGCCTTGCGGGGCAGTTGACATCACCATGGCCACGCCCACTTTTCCACCCTCCAGCGGCCCCGACTGCTGGAAGTGCCGGCACTTCGCAACCAGTTGGGACCCGAAGCTGCCTTACCTGTGCAAGCTCATGGGTTTCAAGTCCAAGTCGCTACCGGCCATTGAGGTTCAACGTGCCGACGGCAAGGCCTGCCAGGGCTTTGTGGCCAAAGGGGCCGCGCCACTGCTGTCCAGCCCGCAGGCCTGCCTGTCGGGTTTCCGTCGTTGATGTCGGATTTGCCTCGATAGCCCCTGAAAAGGACCCTCAAGACCCTCGAAATCTACTTCTAAAGTAGTCAATTTTGGGTGGCACGACCTTTGCTGAATAGTCTCATCTTTCCACGTGAGGCCTAGAGAGCAAATGAGTCAATCCTTGATCGCGCAACGAGCCCTTTGGCTGGACCCGTTCCAGCCATTGGCGGACGACGCCCAGGCCCAACTCGCCGCTGGCGGGCTGGTGGCCATGCCCGTGTCCACCCTTGAAGAACTCCAATCCCGCCTGGACCACGCCGACCTCTTGGTCGTGCGCCTGGAAGGCAACACCGAGCTGCTGCAAGAACTCCAGTCACTGGCGTCTGCGCTGGGTCACAAGCTGCCCATCGTCTGCCGTGTGGAGCGCCGCAACCTCGAACTTGCCGTGGCTGCCATGCGCCAGGGCGCCCGCCATGTGCTGGCCTGTGACGAATGGACGCCTGCCGCCTGGCAAGCAGCCCTGGCCCAGCCCACGCCGGCCGACGCCGCACCCGCCCACAAAGCCAAACCCGCCCGCGCACCCCGCACCGTGGTGTACGTGGACCCGGTCAGCCAGCACTTGCTGGCCCTGGCCCAGCGCGTGGCACTGGCCAACGTGACAGCCTTGATTGAAGGCCCGACCGGCGCCGGCAAAGAAGTGCTGGCCCGCGTGCTGCACGAATCGTCAACCCGCGCCAGCGGCCCCTTTGTGGCTTTGAACTGCGCGGCGCTGCCCGAGCATTTGATTGAAGACATGTTGTTTGGCCATGAGAAGGGCGCTTTTACGGGCGCGCTGAAAGACCACCGCGGCGTGTTTGAGCAAGCCCAGGGCGGCACGCTTTTCTTGGACGAAATTGGTGAAATGCCCATGGGCCTGCAAGCCAAGCTGCTGCGCATCTTGCAAGAGCGCCAGATCGTGCGCCTGGGCGGTGAACGCCCTGTGGACCTGGACGTGCGCGTGGTCGTGGCCACCAACAAGGATTTGCGCGAGGCGATTGTCCAGCGCGAGTTTCGTGAAGACCTTTACTTTCGCATCAGCACTTTCAAGCTGCGCGTGCCGGCGCTGTGCGAGCGTCCGGGCGACATCTTGCCGCTGGTGGCCCGCCTCATGGCCCGCCACGCGCCCACGGGCCGCGTGCCCAGCATTGACGCGCAGGCGCAAGCCGCGCTGCACGCTTACCGCTGGCCAGGCAATGTGCGTGAACTTGAAAACGTGGTGCAACGCGCCCTGGTGCTTTGCACGGGCGAAGTCATCACCCCCGCGCACCTGATGTTTGACGATGTGCGGCCTGCTGCTTCATCTGTCGCCCTCGGTTCGCCTGTAGCTGCATTGCCCGCCGCGTTGCCCGAGGCCTTGCCGGCTTTAGCGGCCCCTGTGGCCCCGTTCGCCCCGTTCGTCCCGGCCTTTCCGGTGGCGGCAATGGCGGCAGCAGCGCCTGTGGATTTGCCAGCCGAAGCGCTGTTCACCGAGAGCTTTTCTGTGGCTCCGCTGCCCGCCAGCTTGCAGGCCGCCGTCAAGTCCAACGAACACCAGCTGATCATGGCCGCCATCCAGACCACGTACAGCCGCATGGAAGCCGCGCAAAAGCTGGGCATCAGCCCGCGCACGCTGCGCTACAAGCTGGCCAAGCTCAAGGGCGGCAATTCGCTGTCTCTGGGCAGCGCCGACATGACCGCCTGAGCACGCTTGACCTAGCCTGCACCAGCTGAACCCGACCACACGAAGCACCGAGCTCCAAAGGGACCGACATGATTGAAAAAGCCACCTCCAACGCGAACATCGCCTCCATGCTGCAAACGCTGCGCGCTCACCAGAGCCAGGCCAGCGGCGGCGTGCAGGGCCTGGCCCAAGGCCAGGAGGGCGTTCAAAAGTCAGGCTTTGCAGACGCGGTGCGGCAAATGGTCAGCCAGGTCAACGAGGCGCAAACCGCTTCGTCCAGCCGCGTGCAGGCCTATGAGCGCGGCGAGGACATTCCCTTGACCGACGTGGTGCTGGGCATGCAGAAAGCTTCGCTGTCTTTTGAGGCGACCTTGCAGGTGCGCAACAAGGTGCTCAAGGCGTACGAAGACATCATCAACATGCCGGTCTGAAGCCTGTACACGAGACAAGAAAAGAGAACTGAATCATGGCAACTTCAACCGCAGTGATGACACCGGGCGCCTTTGGCGGCGCCGCCAGCCAAGGCACCCCGCCAGCGCTTTCGGGTGGTAATGGCGTGCGCGCCAACGCTGGCGCAGCCTCTGGCAATACCGGCCTGGCCACGACGGGTGGCAACGCCACTGGCACAGACGCCAACGGCAACCCCCTGGTGCCTTCAGGCCCGCTGGCCATGGTTCGCCAGACGCTGGAGCAACCCGGCGTCAAAAAGATCCTGCCCTTCATGCTGCTGGCCATCATGCTGCTGCTGTTTGTGGCGGTTTACAACGTGGTCAACGCGCCCACCTACCGTGCCATTGCCGCCGGCATGACCGAGGCTGACCAGCAAGCGGCGTTTGACGCGCTCAAGACCGCAGAATTCAAGCCCGTGCTGGACACCGGCACCGGCCAGCTCACTGTGCCGTCCAAGCGCTACCACGAGGCGCGGATTTTCTTGGCCTCCAAGGGCCTGCCCAAGACAGGCCAAGTCGGCCTGGATTCGCTCAAAGACCAGTCGGCCATGACGACCAGCCAGTTCATGGAGCAGGTGCGTTACACCGCCGCCATTGAGCAAGAACTGGCGCGCAGCATTTTGCAGATTGAATCGATTTCTGCTGCCCGCGTGCACCTGGCGCTGGCCAAGCAGTCGGCCTTTGTGCGCGACCGCACGCCGCCCAAGGCTTCTGTGGTGGTCACACCGCAGCCGGGCCGGGGCATGACGCCTTCGCAAGTGCAGGCCGTGGTGCACCTGGTGGCGTCCAGCGTGCCGCTGCTCACGCCAGACAACGTGTCTGTGGTGGACAACATGGGCAAGCTGATTACCGACTCGCAGACAGACGCCACCTTGGGCCTGACCGCTGCGCAAACGCAGCACAAGCAAAAGATGGAAGAGCTGCTGCGCCAGCGTGTGAATCAAATATTGACGCCAATTGCCGGCGAGTCCAATGTGCGCTCGCAGGTCAATTTGTCTTTGGACTTCAGCCAGACCGAAGTGACCACCGAGGACTACGACAGCCAGGGCAAAGGCCCCAAGACGCGTTCTGAAGTGCTGAGCGAAGACCGCAACGTGGCCAAGGACGCCGCGGGTATTCCGGGTGCGTTGTCGAACACGCCGCCGCCTGCGCCTTCAGCCACGCCCAACACGGCGGCCACCGCCAAGACGGGCGAAGAACGCAGCATGCTGACCAACCGCAGCACCCGCAATTACGAACTGGACCGCTCGGTGCGCCACGTCAAGAGCGCGACCGGCACGGTGGAGCGCCTGAGCGTGGCCGTGGTCATTAATGAACGCAGCCCGACGCCACAGCCCAAGAACGACAAAGGCGAAGCGCAGGAGCCCAAAGCCAACCCCTACACGCCTGAAGAAATGGAACGCATGCAAAGCCTGGTGCGCAGCGTGGTCGGCTTTGACGACAAGCGCGGCGACGTGGTGACCGTGATTCCGGCCAAGTTCGAGCCTGAGCCTGTGTATGACCTGAGCATCCCTTGGTTCAAGGACGAGGCCGTGATGGACCAAGTCAAGAGCGGCGCGCTGGGTCTTGTATTCGTGATCTTCTTGCTGGTGGTGGTGCGTCCGACCGTGAGCCACTTGATCGGCACCAAAAAGGCCGAGGCCGACGCTGCAAATCTGTTGCTGACGCAAGCGGCCATCTTGCCGGACGGCGAGCTGACCGAAGAAGAACTCAACTCCATCCAGCTGGGCGAGGGCGAGACGCTGGAGCAGCTCAAGTCCAAGCTCAAGCCGAAGAAGTCGAACATCTCGCTGGAGATGCTGGACACTGCCAACTCTTACGACGACAAGGTGGCGCTGGTGCGCATGATCGTGGCCGAGGATTCCGCTCGCGTGGCCAGCGTGCTCAAGAACATGATCAAGGCTGGCTGAGCCCGGCGCTCAGTGGCAAAAAGGAAAAAGCATGGCTGAAGAAAAACAACTCACCGCCGCCGAGATCGAAGCGCAGGAAAACCTGGCGCGCGAAATGGCGGAAATGACCGGCACCCAGCGTGCCGCGGTCTTGATGTTGTTGCTCGGTGAGCAACAAGCCGCGGAGATCATCCGCTTTTTGAACCCCAAGGAAGTGCAAGCGCTGGGCGCGGCCATGGTGTCCGTGGCCGACTTGTCACAGGAAGCGGTGAACACCGTGCTCGACGAGTTTGTGGCGACCATCAAAAAGCAAACCAGCCTGGGCCTGGGCACCACCGACTACGTCGAAAAAGTGCTCAAACGCGCCCTGGGCGACGACAAGGCAGCCTCGGTGCTGGGCCGCATCATGCCGGGCCAGGGCAGCAAGGGCCTGGACATCTTGAGCTGGATGGACGCACGCGCGATTGCCGACATGATTCGCGGCGAGCACCCGCAGGTCACGGCCATTATTTTGTCGGTGCTTGAGAACTCGGTGGCTGCCGACGTGCTGAACTACCTGCCCGCTGATTCGCGCTCGGAGATCATCCAGCGCGTGGCGAGTCTGGAGACCGTGCAGCCGCTGGCCATGGAAGAGCTCGAAGCCATCATGAAAAAGCAGTTCTCCAACAACTCGTCGGCGCAGTCGTCGAGCTTTGGCGGTATCAAGGCCGCGGCCAAGATCATGAACTTCACCAAGACCGAGCTGGAAGCGTCGGTGATGGGTGGCCTGGCCGAGCTGGACGCCGACCTGATGCAAAAAATTCAGGACAACATGTTCACCTTCGAAAACCTGGTGGGCGTGGACAACCGCGGCATTCAGGTGCTGATGCGCAACGTCGAGCCCGACTTGCTGATGATTGCCCTGAAGGGCGCGAACGACGGCGTGAAAGACAAATTCTTTGGCAATATGTCCGAGCGTGCGCGCGGCATGTTCAGGGACGACATGGAAGCCAAAGGCCCACTGCGCATTGCCGACGTGGAAGAAGCTCAAAAATCCATCATGCGCATAGCGCGCAAGCTGTCTGACGCGGGTGAACTGGTGCTGGGCGGAGGCGAAGACTTTGTCTGATGCCGGCACCCTGCGCAAGCCCGAGGCGCCTTCGGCCAAGGTGTGGCAGCCGGTCGATCTGTTGAAGCTGGACGCCAACGTGGGCGGCTTTGTCCGCACGGCCTACAGCGCCAAGGTGGTACCAGCCTTCAACGCGCAAAACACCAAAAGCTGGGCGCCGCCTGCGGCGCCCGACGCCTTCGTCAAGTCCACCACGCAGCAGCAGGCCTTGCCTCGCTCGGCTGCGGCGGCTGCAACTTTGCGACAAGCCCCCGCGCCAGTGATCGAAGTCGAAGCCGAGGAGCCGACCGAGTCGGTGACGGCCGAGGCTTTGAAGGCTGTGCAGGACGCCGCTTACGCGGACGGCCTGGCTGAAGGCGAGCGCCGCGTGCGCGAAGCCTGGGATGCAGACAAGCAAAGCCGCCAGGGCGGCGCGCAGTCTTTGCTGCTGGCGCTGGACGAAGCGGTGCGCGGCGTTATTCAGTCGCCCGCGCAAATTCATGAACCCCTCAAACGCCTGGCGCTGCACTTGGCAGAGCAACTGGTGCTGGCTGAGCTGAGCGTGTCACCGCAGGCCATCGAGCGCCTGGTGCGCCGCGCCGTGGACGAACTCGCCGCGCCCCGGCAAGCGCCGGTGGTGGTTGAACTCAACCCAGCCGACCTCGCCATGCTCAAGACAGGCACCGCCATGGCCGACGCGCTGGCCGCCGACCGCCCCTGGCAATTGCAGGCCAATGAGCGCCTGCTGCCCGGCAGCGTGAAGGTCAGCGCCAACGACGGCGTGCTGGTCGATTTGATTGAAAACCGGCTCGAAGCCCTGGCCCGCAGCCTGCTGCTGGAGCCAAGCCGTGCCACAGCGCAGTCGGCCTTCACGCCGGCGCGCATGAAAAGCCGGCAGGCCAGCGAGCAGCCCGTGGTCGATGCGCAAGCGCGCATGGCCCCGGCTTGGCAAGCCCCTGCGGAGCCCGTGACGCTGGAAGCTGAACCCGTTTTAGACACGCAAGAACCCGCTGACGACAGCGTGGATGCGATGGAAAGTTTTGACGCCCCGAAGGATGCATCCGATGTCTGACTTCGCCGAAGAAGTCGAGCGCAGCATTGCCGCCACGCGGAGCCCCGCGCCCGAACGCTCGGGCACGCTGGTGCGCCTGGTGGGCCTGCGCCTGGAAGCACGCGGCATCATGGCGCCGATTGGCACCTGCTGCGAAGTGATGGGGCAGGGCGGTCAACGCATCGAGGCCGAGATCGTGGGCTTCAGCGACAAGACCCTGTACCTCATGCCCTATACCGAGCCAGTGGGCATTGGCCCCGGCGCGCTGGTGCGGGTGCTGCCTGACACCGGCTATGTGGCCTTGGGCCCTGAACTTTTGGGCCGCGTGATTGACGGACGCGGCGAGCCGCTGGACGGCCTGCCCAAGCCTGTGGGCGACACGCGCCTGAGCTTGCATGGCCTGCCCATCAACCCGATGGAGCGCGGCCCGATTGACCGGATTCTGGACGTGGGCGTGAAAGCCATCAACGGCCTGTTAACGCTCGGCCGCGGCCAGCGCATCGGCTTGATTGCCGGCTCTGGCGTGGGCAAAAGCGTGCTGCTGGGCATGCTCACGCGCATGACGCGCGCCGACATCGTGGTCATTGGCCTGGTGGGCGAGCGTGGGCGTGAGGTGCAGGCTTTCATTAGCGAATCTCTGGGGCCTGAAGGCTTGGCCAAATCAGTGGTGGTGGCCGCACCGGCCAACGTGTCGCCGGTGCTGCGCCTTAAAGCTGCGCACATGACCCACTTGATTGCCGAGTACTTTCGCGACCAGGGCAAAGACGTGCTGATGCTCTGCGACAGCCTGACCCGCGTGGCCCATGCGCAGCGCGAGATTGGGCTGGCCATTGGCGAGCCGCCGACGGCCAAGGGCTATCCGCCGTCGGTGTTTGCGCTCTTGCCCAATTTGATTGAACGCGCAGGCGTGGGCCGGCGCGGGCATGGCTCCATTACCGCCATTTACACCGTGCTGGCTGAAGGCGACGACGCGAATGATCCGATCGTGGACATCGCCCGTGCCTCGCTGGACGGGCAGGTGATGCTGTCGCGCAAGCTGGCAGACGCCGCGCATTACCCGGCGATTGATTTGACGGGCTCGATCTCGCGTTTGTCGCAAACGCTTTTAAGTCCCGCAGACTTGAAGGTGGCCAACCGCTTCAGGCGCTTGTGGTCGCTGTACCAGCAAAACGTGGACTTGATCCAGGTGGGCGCGTATGAAGCGGGCTCCAACCCCGAGGTGGACGAAGCGATTCGGTTGCGCCCGGCGATGGAAAGCTTTTTGCGGCAAGACATGCACATTGGCGAAGAAGAAAACACCACCCGCGCCAGCCTTGACCGGCTGATGGCCGCTTGATCTGGATGAACGCCTTGATGTTGCCAATACCCCTGATGCCCCTGATGCCCCCGATGCCTCCTGGAGAGCTCTCATGATTGACGCCCCCCGCGCCTGCTGGTCTGTGCTGGCCACCAAGGCTGAAGAAGCCGTCAGCCTGGCCCAGGCTGAACTGACGCAAGGCCGCGCCCGTATTGAAACGCTGAACGCCAGCCGCAAGCGCCTGCAACAGCTGTATGACGACTACCAAAAGCCGCCCGAGCCGGGCAGCATGCTGGGCATGCAAGAAACCTTGAATCAGCGCCAGTTCAGCGCGCAGCTGCTCACGCTTTTGAAACGGGTGGAGCAAGACCTGGTGCAGATGACGATGGCCATGGCCGCAGCGCGCAGCCGGCTGGCGCAGGCCGAGCGTGAACGCTTGAAGATGCAGTCGCTGGTGGACCAGGACTTGCTGGCTTTTAGGACGGCCAAGCGGCGGCGCGAACAAAAGCAAATGGACGATCTGGGTGTGATGCAGTTCAACCTGGGCGGGGCCAGGTGAATCCTTCGGGCGGCTTGCGCTGGCACTGGCGCGCCTGGCGCCAGCAAGCCGCTTGGTCGCCCACACGGCAGGCCATTGCCGCCTGGCTGGCGAGCTGCCAAGTGCAAAGCCGGCAGTTGCTGCTACTAGGCCCCAGCGCCGGCTGGATGCTGCCCACTGACTGGTTGCTGCGTTTTGAATCCATCACCGCGGTAGACATTGACCCCTGGGCGGCCCGCCTTTTTGCCTTGCGCCATGGCCGCCACTTGAGCGCCGCTGGCGTGCGCTGGCGCTACCGCACGCAAGACGCACTGGCCACTTTGCCCAACTTACTGGCCGAGCATGCTGAGGCCTGTGTGTTTTTTGACAACCTGCTGGGCCAGTTGCGCTTTCATGCGTTGCCTGGGTTAAAGCTGCCTGCTTTAAGGCTGCCCGCATTGGGGCTGCAAGACACCGAAGCCATTGAGGCCCGGTTGCAAGCGGTTACGCAGCAACTGGCGGGGCGTGAATGGGGCAGCGTGCACGACCTGGTGTCTGGCCCCGTCGCGCCAAAACCCAAAATCGCTGAAATCGTTAATTCCGCTATATTTCCGGCTGTAGAGCAGGGCGTGGCTGGGTCAGCGGTGGCGGCGGGCTTGTTTCCGGCAGGCGCCCAAGGCCCTTGGCTGGACCACCTCACGGCTGAGGTGTTTCCTGCGGGGACAGCTGTGCAGCGCATGGCCTGGCCTTTCAGCCCGCGCTACGGCCATGTGCTGGAAGCCGGCTGGGTCAAGCCGCAGGCTCAAGTTACAGCCGGCCGGGTCGAATCCTGAGTTGATGGCTTCGTGCCTTTTTAAACACCCCCAAGCGGCCTTTAGGGTCTGCAGGACAGCGCTATGAAACGAATCTTGTTGGAAGTCTTGTTGATCTTGGGCCTGGCGGGCGCTGGTTTTTACGGCTGGACCCAGTCCAAGGGCAACCACGCCGGTGCCGAGCAGATCAAGGAACTGAGCGAAGAGGTCGAGACCACCGCCAAGAAGCTGGAGTCCGCCGAGGCCGAACTGAAGGTCGCGACCCAAGAGGTCGGCGAGATCAAAAGTCGCACGCAAGAACTCGAAGCCGTGAAAACCGCGTTTGCGGGCGGCGATACGCTCAAAGACCTGGAAGCCGCCTACAAAAAAGAAAAAAGCCTGTCGCCCGAGCGCCAGGTGGGCCTGGGCGCGCTGCGCCTGCTGACCAACGGCAGCCAAGACCCCGGCACCATCGAAGCGTTCAAAAAAGCGCTGGACATGGCCGACTGGGGCAGCCGCAAGAAGGTGATTTGCGCAGCCCAAAACGGTTTGGCCGCCGCGGGTGAAAAGGTGTCGGTGCTGAGCGAATGCGGCGGCGCCAAGCCTGAAACCAAAGCGTCTGACGCCGGTGCCACGCCTGCCAAGGAAGAGCCGCACGGCAAGGACGACGGCCATGGCAAGCCCGGTGACAAGGCCAAGGCCGGCGAGAAGCACGCCGTGCACTGGGGCTACGAAGGCGCGATGGGCCCGGACCGCTGGGGCGATGAGTTTCCCACCTGCGCCAAGGGCAAGTCACAGTCACCCCTGAACATCAAAGGCCCGTTTGAGAAAGCAATGTTCCCTGTTGCGCCGGACTACAAGAACGGGCCGCTGAAGATCGTCAACAACGGCCACACCATCCAGGTCAATGTGCCGCCCGGCAGCAAACTGCGCATCGACAGCAAACCCTTTGAGTTGCTGCAGTTCCACTTTCACCGCCCCAGCGAAGAACTGGTGGACGGCAAGCCCGCGGCGATGGTGGTTCACTTCGTGCACAAGAGCAGCGAAGGCCGCTTGGCCGTGCTGGGCGTGCTGCTGAAGGAAGGCAATGAGAACCCCGGCATCAAGTTGCTGTGGCAACACGCGCCAGCCAAAGAAGGCGAAGCCGAGCCCGAAGGCGTGAACTTCAACCCAGCCAACCTGCTGCCGCGTGAGTACGAGTTCTGGAGCTACGAAGGCTCGCTGACCACGCCGCCCTGTACCGAAGGTGTGCGCTTTTTCATCCTGAAATCGCAAGTCAACATCGCCAAGGACCAGGTCGAACAGTTCCCGTTCAAGAAGAACGCACGGCCGGTTCAGCCGCAAAACGGCCGGGCTATTGCGGGTTAAGCGCTTGAGCCCTTGAAGGGGCTGCCCTGGCTTGGCGCTTAAGCCGTCGCGGTGGCGGCTTCGATCTCTGTCGTTAACTCCAGCCAGCGCTCTTCCAGCCCGATCAGTTCAAAGTCGATGGCTTTGAGCCGGCGGCCGGCCTGGGCCATTTCAGCGGGCGGCAGCACGCGGGCGAGCTTGGCTTCCAGCGGTGGGCGTTCGGCCGTGAGCGCGGCGATTTGCTGGTCTACCTTGTCGAGTTCTTTTTTAAGCGGCTTCAAGTCGATCTTTTTGACCGCCTTGACTTCAACCTTGGGGGTGGGCGCCGTACCCTTTTTTGCTTCTTCGCGTTGGCGCTTGGCTTCGTCCAGCAGGTACTTCTGGTAGTCGTCCAGGTCGCCGTCAAACGGCGTGACACCGCCGCGCGAAACCATCCAGAACTCGTCGCACACGGCGCGCAGCAGGGCGCGGTCGTGGCTGACCAGCATCACAGTGCCCTCAAACTCATTGAGCGCCATGGACAGCGCTTCGCGCGTAGCCAGGTCCAGGTGGTTGGTCGGCTCGTCCAGCAGCAAGAGGTTGGGGCGCTGCCAAACGATCATGCACAGCACAAGACGAGCTTTTTCGCCTCCACTCATGGAGCCCACGGCCTGATTGACCATGTCGCCGCCAAAGTTGAACTGGCCCAAAAAGCTTCGCAGGTCTTGCTCGCGCGTGGCTTGGCCACCGAGCTTGCCAGCGGCCGTGGTTTCTTTCACCAGCCGGATCATGTGCTCCAGCGGGTTGTCGGCGGGGCGCAGCACGTCGAGTTCTTGCTGGGCGAAGTAGCCGATGTTCAGGCCCTTGCCTTCGAGCATTTCGCCCGTGATCGGCTTGAGCGCACGCGCCACGGTTTTCACCAGCGTTGACTTGCCCTGACCGTTGGCGCCCAAGATGCCGATGCGCTGGCCGGCCAGCACAGACTTATTGACTTTTTGCACGATGACGATGGGCGGCGTGCCTTCGGGCGCGTCTTCAGCAGCGGGGTAGCCAAAGGATGCGTCTTGCATCGACAGCATGGGGTTGGGCAGGTTGGCGGGCTCTTTGAATTCGAAGGTGAAGTCGGCCTCGGCCAGCAGTGGCGCGACCTTTTCCATACGGTCCAGGGCCTTGACCCGGCTTTGCGCCTGCTTGGCTTTGCTGGCCTGCGCCTTGAAGCGCGAGATGAACTTTTGCAGGTGGGCAATCTTGTCTTGCTGCTTGGCAAAAGCGCCGGCTTGCAGCGCCATTTGCTCGGCGCGCAGGTCTTCAAACTTGGTGTAGTTGCCGCCGTAGCGCGTGAGCTTGGCGCTTTCAATGTGCACGGTCACGTCGGTCACCGCGTCCAAGAATTCCCGGTCGTGGCTGATCACGAGCATGGTGCCGGCGTAGCGTTTGAGCCAGGCTTCGAGCCAGACCAGCGCGTCCAAGTCCAGGTGGTTGGTGGGCTCGTCAAGCAGCAGCAAGTCAGACGGGCACATCAGCGCACGCGCCAGCTGCAAGCGCATGCGCCAACCGCCTGAAAAGCTGTCCACCGGGTTGTCAAGCTCGCTGACCTTGAAACCCAGGCCGAGGATCAGCGCTTGTGCGCGTGCTGCGGCGTCATGTTCGCCCGCGTCGTACAGCTCCATGTAGGCATGCGCCATGCGGTCGCCGTCACCGCTGGCATCAGCCGCAGCGACTTCAGCCTTGGCAGCGAGCAGCACCACGTCGCCTTCAATCACGTAGTCGGTCGCGCTTTGCGATGTCTCGGGCATGTCCTGGGCCACCTGAGACATGCGCCACTGGGCAGGAATGTAGAACTCGCCGCCGTCTTCATGCAAGCTGCCGTTGAGCATGGCAAAAAGCGAAGACTTGCCCGCGCCATTGCGGCCGACCAAGCCGGCTTTTTCGCCGGGGTTCAAGGTCACGGACGCGCTGTCCAGAACCACTTTGGCGCCACGGCGCAGCACCACGTTTTTGAGGTTGATCATTGAGAAAGCAGACGAAAAAAGTAAAGGGCGCCTGGCTGTGAAGCTGGGCGCCCGCAGCGGGCAATTTAATGCCCGGTGCAAGAATCAAAAAATCAGGAGGCCAGTTGTTGGCGCGTGAGCAGCATCACCTGGTCGGCGCCGGCGCTGGTTTCAAACCAGAGCGGGTCCAGACCAGGAAAGGCCCGCTCGAAGTTCTCGCGCTCGTTGCCGATTTCCAGCACCAAGACCGCATTTTCGCTCATATGCTGCGCTGCGTCATTCAAGAGTTGGCGGATGAAGTCCATGCCGTCATCGCCACCGGCCAGTGCCAGCACCGGTTCGGCTTTGAATTCAGCCGGCAGCGCGGCCATGCTTTGCGCGTTCACATAGGGCGGATTGCACAAAATCAGGTCATAGGGCGCATCTCGGCCAGTGCATTGCGCCAGGCCATTCGACTCGATCAGCGTGATGCGCTCGGCCAGGTCGTGCTTGTCCACATTGATGCGGGCCACAGCCAGCGCGTCCGGGCTGATGTCGGCGGCGTCCACTTGCACGTCCGGGTAGGTCATGGCGGCCAGCACGGCCAGGCTGCCGTTGCCGGTACACAAATCGAGCACGCGGCGCGTGTCTTCGCCCAGCCAGGGGTCGATGCTGGCGTCAGCCAGCAGCTCGGCAATGAAGCTGCGCGGGATGATGACGCGCTCGTCCACATAAAAAGGCACGCCCTGCAGCCAGGCTTCGCGGGTCAGGTAGGCGGCGGGTTGGCGGGTGCTGGTGCGCTTGTCGATCAGTTCGCGAACTTTGCCTTCTGCTTCCTTGGGCACGGCTTGTTCAGCCACGCCGTCCAGGTCGTCCAGCGGCAAGCCGAGTTGCCAGAGCGTGAGCCAGGCGGCTTCGTCAAAGGCACTCAAGGTGCCGTGGCCAAAGCCGTCAGCAGGGGTCAGGCCAGCGGCTTCGAGCCGGTCGCTCATTTGCTCAATGAGCGCCAGCACGGTCAATTCGTTCATTCGTATCGCTCAGTCTTTAGCTCTGGTGAGCTTGCGACAGATTCGCCAGCACGCCCTTGTAAATGTTCTTTAGCGGGTCCAGCGAGCTGACCAGCACATGCTCGTCAATCTTGTGGATGCTGGCGTTGATCGGCCCAAACTCGATGAGCTGCGGGCAGATCTTGGCGATAAAGCGGCCGTCGCTGGTGCCGCCGGTGGTTGAGAGCTCGGTGGTGATGCCGGTCTCGGTTTTGATCGAAGCCTGCACCGCCGCGACGAGCGCGCCGGGCGTTGTCAAGAAAGGCTCGCCGCCCAAGGTCCAGTCGAGCTCGTATTCTTTACCAGCGTTTAGGCTGTGCTTTTGCAACACGGCTTCAAGCCGCGTTTTCAAGCTGTCAGCGGTCGATTCAGTGGAAAAACGGAAGTTGAAGTCCAGCACCAAGTCGCCGGGGATCACGTTGCCCGCGCCGGTGCCAGCGTGCACGTTGGACACTTGCCAGCTGGTCGGCTGAAAAAACGCATTGCCGCTGTCCCAGTGCGTGCTTACCAGTTCTGCCAGCGCAGGCGCCAGCATGTGCACCGGGTTCTTGGCCAGTTGCGGGTAGGCGATGTGGCCCTGAATGCCTTTGACGCGCAGCTTCCCGCTGAGCGTGCCGCGCCGGCCGTTCTTGATCATGTCGCCCAGCTTGTCTACCGAGGTCGGCTCGCCGACGATGCAGTAGTCCAGCTTTTCACCGCGTGCCTTGAGCTGGTTGCAAACCACCAGCGTCCCGTCTTTCGACGGGCCTTCTTCATCACTGGTGATGAGAAAAGCAATCGACACATGCGGCTTGGGCGTGGCGGCCAAAAACTCTTCGGTGGCAACGACCATGGCCGCAATCGAGCTCTTCATGTCAGCCGCGCCGCGCCCGTACAAGTGGCCGCCGCGGTGGCTGGGCACGAAGGGCGGGGTGGTCCATTTGTCCAGCGGGCCGGTGGGCACTACGTCGGTGTGGCCGGCAAACACCAGTGTGGGTGCGGGGCCGCTGGCGTTGGCTTGGCCTGTGAACTTGGCCCACAGGTTGGTCACTTTGAAGTTGTCGGGGCCGCTTGTGATGGTCTCGCACACAAAGCCCAAGGGCGCCAGCCGCGCTGCAATCAAGTCCTGGCAACCCGCGTCTTCAGGCGTGACGGAGGCGCGGGAAATGAATTGCTCGGTGAGTTGCAGCGTGGCGCTCATGCGGGTTCCAAAGAGTCCAGTGGGGTCAGATCAGTCGCGCAATCAATCGCGAAGCAAGTCGTTCAAGCTCGTCGTGGCGCGCGTCTTGGCGTCCACACGCTTGACGATGACCGCGCAGTAAAGCGAGTACTTGCCGCCGGCCTTGGGCAGGTTGCCCGACACCACCACCGAGCCGGCCGGGATGCGGCCGTAGGTCACGGTGTCGGCTTCGCGGTCATAAATCGGCGTGCTCTGGCCGATGTAAACGCCCATCGAAATGACGGAGTTCTCTTCAACGATCACGCCTTCAACCACCTCAGAGCGCGCGCCGATAAAGCAGTTGTCTTCAATGATGGTCGGGTTGGCTTGCAGCGGCTCGAGCACGCCGCCCAGGCCGACGCCGCCAGACAGGTGCACGTTGTTGCCCACTTGGGCGCAGCTGCCCACAGTGGCCCAGGTGTCGACCATCGTGCCCTCGCCGACCCAGGCGCCAATGTTCACGTAGCTGGGCATCAAGATCGCGCCCTTGGCGATGAAGCTGCCGCGACGCGCCACAGCCGGCGGCACCACGCGCACGCCGGTGGCGCGCATCTCGTCTTCGCTCAGGTGCGCAAACTTGGTCTGCACCTTGTCAAAAAAGCCCAGGTCGCCAGCGCGCATGGCGACGTTGTCTTTCAAGCGAAAGCTCAGCAACACAGCTTTTTTGATCCACTGATGCGTGGTCCACACGCCCACGCTCTCGCGGGTGGCAACGCGCAGCGTGCCGTTGTTCAGCTGGGCAATGGTGTGCTCAACCGCATCCAGCACTTCCTGAGGGGCGGACTTGGGCGACAAGTTGGCACGGTCTTCCCAGGCGGCGTCGATGATGGTTTGGAGTTGTTGTGTCATGGCGTGTTGTCTCTAGAAATGAAAAAAGAAAAGGGGTTAGCTTGTTCAGGCTTTGGACTGGATGAACTGCACGATGCGCCGGGCGGCTTCAAGGCACTCGGCCGTTTCAGCCACCAGCGCCATGCGAACGCGGCCGGCACCCGGGTTCAGCGGCTGGCCTTTGGCGTCTGGCGCGGTGCGGGCCAGGTAACTGCCAGGCAAAACCACGACATTGTATTGAGCCAGCAAGTCGCGCGAAAACGCTTCGTCCGAGCCATTGAAGGCGGCAGGCACCTCGGCCCACAAATAAAAACCCGCGTCAGGCAGCGCGACCTTCATCACGCTGGCCAAGAGCGGCGTGACCTCGGCAAACTTTTGGCGGTACTGCTCGCGGTTGGCCACCACATGCGACTCGTCGTCCCAGGCTGCGCGGCTGGCGGCTTGCACCACCGGGCTCATGGCGCTGCCGTGGTAAGTGCGGTAGAGCAAAAACTGCTTCATCAAAGCCGCGTCGCCCGCCACAAAGCCGCTGCGCAAACCCGGCACATTGCTGCGTTTGGACAGGCTCGTCATCGCCACCAGATTTTTAAAGTCATGCCGGCCCAGCGCGTGCGCAGCCTGCAAGCTGCCCAGCGGCGGCTCGGGGCGGAAGTAAATCTCGCTGTAGCACTCGTCCGAGGCAATCACAAAGCCGTGCTGGTCGCTCAGGTCAAACAGCATCTTCCATTCCGCCAGGTCCATCACGGCGCCGGTCGGGTTGCCGGGCGAGCAGACAAACAGCAGCTGCGTTTTGGCCCAGGTCGATTCAGGAATGGCCGACCAGTCGATGGCGAAGTTGCGTGCCGGGTCGCTGGGCGCGAACGCCACCTCAGCCCCAGCCAACAGAGCCGCGCCTTCATAGATTTGATAGAAGGGATTGGGGCAGACCACCGTGGCGCCGGGTTTGTTCGGGTCAATCACCGTTTGCGCCAGGGCAAACAACGCTTCACGCGAACCGTTCACAGGCAGCAACTGCGTGGCGGGGTTCAGCTTCAAGCCGTAACGCCGCTCGGCCCAATTGGCCATGGATTGCCGCAAAGCCGGCTCGCCCAGCGTGCCTGGGTAACTGGCCAGGCCGCCCAGGCTGTTCGTCAGGGCGGTTTTGATGAGCTCAGGCGTGGCATGCCGCGGCTCGCCAATGCCCAAGCTGATGGGCGAAAACGCGGGGTTGGGGGTGACGCCAGCATGCAAATGACGCAGCCGCTCGAAGGGGTAGGGCTGCAGGCGTGAGAGGAGGGGGTTCATCTCTGCATTATCGGGGGGCAGAGAGTGACCGCTGCGCATCAAACCGCAGCGCGCTCGCTCAGCCGCAGGCGTAGTATTTGTATATCGGTTTAACAAGGAAAAGCCATGTCTCCAATGACTTTGCAACTAGACGGTGTCACTCAAACCCTGCTGCACGATGCACTCAAGGCCGCTGGCATGGCCCCGGGCGCTTGGCTAGCCGACGTTATCCGCTGTGATGTAGGGCAAGCGTGGCCGGCAGAATGCCTTGCCCTTGCTGGGAGTTTTGCCGACTTTCCGTTGCGGGTAGACAGCCACCCAACGTATGGCCAACCATGAGCGAAGCTGAAAAAGGGCTTTACCAGTCCTTCTTGACTCGCGCTCTCGAAAAGCGCCTGCAAAGTCTAGACAGTGGGCTTTCGGCAAAAAAGTCTGACCTTCACAAGGCAGAGGCGGCTGACCGTATCGCCCTACATATGGCGAAGGCGATTCAAAGGGCGATTTCCTCAATTGACGACGAGATACGGGTTCGTGAGGGGGGTCAATTAACGCAGAAGCTAATCCAGGTGCTAGTCGATTCAACTTTAAAGCAGGAGCTTTTAACCGAACAATTAGATCTGCCACCCAGATTGCTGAGAGCAATTGAAGGTAAGAAACCGGATGGTTCCGATGATGAGATTGTTTCTCCGATAACCGATCTCCTAGACACCACACTGCTGACCAATGCCCCCGGGGAACCGCGGATTGGCAATCAAATAATCACAGAAATTCCGTCAGCTGACCAAATCGATTTGGTGATGGCTTTCATTCGAAAAAGTGGCATTGCCCCGATGCTTGATGCCTTGAGGCGGCATTGCGAGGCAGGTAAATCCCTAAGGATTCTCACGACGACATACACGGGCTCAACAGAAGCTCTTGCTCTTGATTTGCTGGTCAAGATTGGGGCTGAAGTGAAAGTTTCTTATGACGTCAGTACCACTCGTTTGCACGCAAAGGCATGGTTGTTTAATAGGAAATCCGGGTTTTCGACTGCCTATGTCGGCTCTTCCAACCTGACTCATTCTGCTCAAGTCAACGGGCTCGAGTGGAATGCACGTTTTTCAGGCTCTAGGAATCCGGACGTCCTCGCAAAGGTGGAGGCTGTATTTGAGAGCTACTGGAACAGTGGAGACTTTGTTCCTTACGACCGGGCCCAATTTGATGAGCTGAATCAGTCCGTGGCTAGCGGCCCCAAGATTTATTTGAGCCCCATAGAAATCAGGCCTGAGCCATTTCAAGAACGGCTGCTGGAGCAACTCGACCTGTCTCGACAGCAAGGTCATCACCGTAATCTACTGGTATCGGCCACGGGTACTGGTAAAACTGTGATGGCCGCCATTGACTTTGGCCGGTTAATGGAGAAGCTACCTCGCTCCCGCCTCCTGTTTATTGCCCATCGCAAAGAAATTCTCGAACAGTCCCTCGCCACTTTTCGCCACGCCTTGCGCGATCATCAGTTCGGTGAAATCTGGGTCGACGGTAAAAGGCCACAAGCCTTCGAGAATGTTTTTGCATCTGTTCAGAGCATAAATGCAACGGGTCTCGCGAACATCGAGAGGGACCACTTTGATGTGGTGATAGTTGATGAGTTTCATCACGCCGCAGCCGCTACCTATAAGAAGATCCTGGACCACCTGTTGCCGGTTGAGCTTCTCGGGCTGACGGCTACTCCCGAGCGGACTGACGAACTGTCGGTGCTTGACTATTTTGGTGGCCGGATTGCGGCAGAGCTCAGACTCTGGGACGCTATAGAACGAAGCCGTTTGGTTCCTTTCGCCTATTACGGCATACACGATGGACAAGACCTTTCTCAGATCCCCTTCAAGCGTGGGACGGGCTATGACACCATGGCCCTGACGAACGTATTGACCGGTAATGATGCGTGGGCGCGTCTCGTGATTCAGGAAGTCACACGCAAGATTGCGGAGCCTGGGCAGATGCGCGCACTTGGCTTCTGTGTCAGCATTTTGCATGCGAGGTTCATGGCCAAGCAATTCAACGCGGCCGGGATTAAATCTCTCGCAATCTGGTCTGATACCGATGCTAAGGATCGTCGTGAAGCGCTCCAACTATTGGCAGAAAAAAAGATCAATGTGCTCTTTTCCGTCGACTTGTTCAACGAGGGGGTGGACGTTCCTTCGGTTGATACGCTTTTGATGCTTCGGCCAACGGAAAGCCCTACCCTGTTTTTGCAGCAGTTGGGAAGGGGTTTGCGGCGACACAGAGATAAATCGATATGTACCGTTCTCGATTTTGTCGGCCGACAACATCAGGATTTTCGATTTGATTTGAAGTTCAGATCCCTGCTTGGCGGAACAAGAACTCGCCTAACTGAACAAGTAGTCAACAATTTCCCTTACCTTCCAGCAGGGTGCCACATGGAACTCGATCGCGTTGCCAGCGCAATCATCCTTGAAAGCATCAAGCAGTCGGTTCCAGACAAATGGACCGCAAAGGTTCGAGAACTGAAATCGCTATTGGGCAAGGGGCAGCCGGTTTCGTTGGCAGACTATTTAAAAGAAACTGGACTGGATCTGGAGGATATTTACGCAGGTGGGCGCTGCTGGTCGGAACTGTGCCGAGCTGCCGGTGTTGAGACTTTTGCAGAAGGTCCAAACGAAAACTCCCTCTCGCGTGCGGTTGGTCGACTACTGCACGTTGATGACACGGAGAGGCTATCGACTTACAAGCGTTTGGTCGGCTCAAGTAGGCCGCCAGATGTTGACGGGTTGCCCACCAGAGATCTGCGTTATTTGAGAATGCTTACGGCGACGCTGGTTGACCAGTTGGTCGACAAAAACTGCGGCATGCGTGACTGTTTGGCAATTGTTTGGGCGCACCCGCAGGTTCGTGCTGAGTTGGTGGAGGTTTTTGATCTGCTGCAGTCGAGGGTCACCCACCTAGTGAAACCCGTCGAGAATCTTCATTCTGTCCCATTGGCTGTCCATGCCCGCTATTCCCGTATTGAAATATTGGCGGCGTTTGGGATAGGTAAGAGCATCACAACTCCGCCTTGGCAAAGCGGTGTTTATTGGTCGGAGGAAGCGCAGTGCGATTTAATGGCTTTCACACTGGATAAGTCGACTGGGCACTTTTCACCAACCACCCGCTACCAAGACTATGCAATCAGCCGGGATCTGATCCATTGGGAGAGTCAATCAACAACGAGGGCTGACAGTAAAACGGGCCAGCGCTACCAAAATCATCGGAAAGAAGGCTCGAAAATAATGCTCTTTTCCCGCACCAGCGTTGATGAGCGTTCCTTTTACTTCCTCGGTGGCGCCAATTACGTGAGCCATCAGTCTGAAATGCCTATGGCCATCAAATGGAAGCTCGATCACTCCCTGCCCGGTGACCTGTACACAACTTTCGCCGCAGCAGTGGCATAGGCCCTTAGCGCTTACACAACCGCTTGAGTCACGGCAGCGGGCTTCGGCAGGACTCGTAGCTAGGCAGAGGCCAAGTTCCGTATTACGATGTCATACGCATCCGTTTGATGGGATGAACCGAGAAAGAGAACGAACCCATGAGTACCCTGACCGTGCGTCTGACTGAGCGCGAAGACCGTGACCTGCAGCTGGCTTGCGAGCTGACGGGCAAGAGCAAGAGCGAGGTCGTGCGGGACCTGCTGGCCGAGTCCCTGCGGGGCTACCGTTTACGTCAGGCGTTGCAGGCGGCGCATGCCGAACTAGGCGGGGCGGCGCGGCAGGCCGGCTGGCTGACTGAGGACGACATCTTGCGCGATGTGTCATGAAGGTGTTTTTGGACACCAATGTCTGGTTGTCGGCCACGGTATTTTCGGGCTTGTGCGAGGCGATTTTGCTGGAGTGCGCTCAGCGGGACTGGCTGGTGACCACGCGCCTGGTGCAGCTTGAGGCCCATGAGGTGCTGAGTCGCAAATTTGCGCATTTGCCTCAGTCCTTGGCTTTGTTTGACACGATTTGGGCCGAGGCGCCTTGTGTGCCCGATGTCGCCGAACCCGCCGATGACAACGATGCGCGGCTGGTGCAGGCGGCCCGTGATGCGGGCGCATCAGTTTTTGTGACCGGCGACAAGCGCGTGCTGGGCTGGCAGGGGCAAGGCGGTCTAGGCGGGCTGCAGATCCTGAGTCCCCGTGACGCTTGGATGCGGCTCTTTGCCGACACCCTGCCTCGGTAATAATCCGCAGTCCTCGCCCCAGGCGCCAAACGCGGCCCTGCCACTCCAGCGCCTCGGTCGATAAATCAATTCCCCATCAGGCTTGCCGTGCGTCTTAATTCCATCAAGCTTTCCGGCTTCAAATCTTTCGCTGAACCGACCAACTTTGTGCTGCCTGGCCAGTTGGTGGGCGTGGTCGGGCCTAACGGTTGCGGCAAGTCCAACATCATGGATGCGGTGCGCTGGGTGCTGGGTGAGTCCAAGGCGTCTGAGCTGCGTGGCGAGTCCATGCAGGACGTGATTTTTAATGGCACCAATACGCGCAAGCCTGCCAGCCGATCGAGCGTTGAATTGGTGTTTGACAACGCTGACCACCGCGCCGGTGGCCAGTGGGGCCAGTTTGCAGAGATCGCCGTCAAACGCGTGCTGACGCGTGACGGCACGTCGAGCTACTACATCAACAACCAGCCGGTGCGCCGACGCGACGTGCAGGACGTGTTTTTGGGCACCGGCCTGGGCCCGCGCGCTTACGCCATCATTGGGCAGGGCACCATTAGCCGAATCATCGAGTCCAAGCCTGAAGAGCTGCGCTTGTTCTTGGAAGAGGCGGCGGGCGTGTCTAAATACAAAGAGCGCCGCCGCGAGACGGCCAACCGCTTGTCTGATACCCGCGAGAACCTGACCCGCGTGGAAGACATCTTGCGCGAGTTGAACGCCAACCTCGACAAGCTCGAAAAGCAGGCCGAAGTGGCGCTGCGCTACAACACGCTGCAAGCCGACGGCACTTTGAAGCTGCACCAGCTTTGGTTCTTAAAGCGCGCTGAAAGCGAAGGCGACCAGGCCAAGGTGAAGGCCGATGCTGAAAAAGCCGTGAACGACCTGGAAAGCCGCATGGCCGACCTGCGCCACATCGAGGCTGATTTGGAGACCGTGCGCCAGGCGCATTACGCTGCGGGCGATCAGGTGAATCAGGCGCAAGGCAAGTTGTACGAGGCGAGTGCTGAAGTGGGCCGGTTAGAGGCCGAAATTCGCTTTGTGGTCGACGGCCGTTTGCGCGTGGAGCAGCGCCTCGCGCAGCTTAAAGAACAAACTTCTCAATGGGCGACGCGGCAAGAAGACGCGGCTGTGGAGACGGAAAGCCTAGCCGGCCAAGCGCTGGAAGCCGAAGAAAAGGCCGAACTGCTGGCCGCGCAGAGCGAAGACCAGGCCGGCCAGTTGCCCGCGCTTGAAGAAACGCTGCGCGCTGCCCAAGCCAAGGCCAACGAACAGCGCACGGGCGTGGCCCAGGTGCAGCAGCAAATTCAGGTGCTGGCCGCTGACCAGCGCAATATTGAAGAACAAAGCCGCACGCTGGGCGCCCGGCGTGAGCGATTGCTTGCCGACCGCAATGCGCTGAACGCCCCAGACGAAGCGCGGCTGGTGAACCTGAACGAGCAGTACACCGCGGCGCAGGCCCAGCAAGAAATGGTCGAGGCCGTGCTGCACGAGCTGACCGACAGCGTGCCGCAACTGGACGAAGACCGCCGCACGCGCCAGCAAGCCGTCAACACTGAACTCTCGCGCCAAGCCGATTTGTCGGCGCGCATGGAGGCGCTCAAGGCGCTGCAAGAAAAGGTCAAGACCGACGGCAAGCTCAAGCCTTGGCTGGCCAAGCATGGGCTGGACAGTTTGCAAGGCTTGTGGAGCCGCATCCATGTGGAGCAGGGCTGGGAAAACGCTCTGGAAGCCGCGCTGCGCGAGCGCCTGGGCGCGCTTGAAGTCAGCCGCCTGGACATGGTGCGCGGCTTTGCCGGCACCGACGGCCGCGATGCGCCGCCGGCCAAGCTCGCGTTTTATTCACCGCCCTCAGGCGCTGCTGCCGGCCGCGCCGCAACGCCGGGCCTGAAGCCGCTGGCTGATTTGCTGCGCTTGTCTGACGCGGGCCAAGCCACGCTGCTAGGTGACTGGCTGCAAGGCAGCTATGCCGCCGCGCAACTGGACGAAGCGCTGGCTGCACGCAGCAAGCTGCAAGCCGGTGAAGTGATTTATGTGCAGGGCGGCCATGCCGTGACGCAGCACAGTGTGAGCTTTTACGCGCAAGACTCTGAGCAAGCCGGCCTCTTGGCGCGTGCGCAAGAAATTGAAAACCTCGACAAGCAACTTCGCGCGCAAGCGCTGATCAGCGACGAAGCTCGCAGCGCCCTGGTGCGTGCCGAGGCGGCGTATGCTGACGCCGCCCAGCGCCTGGCTACGGCCCGCCGCGACGCGGCCGAAGGCCAAAGCCGCACGCACAGCTTGCAAGTCGAAGTGCTGCGCCTGACGCAATTGGCCGAACAAACCCGCGCCCGCAGCGAGCAGATTCAAGGCGACCTTACGGAAATTGACGCGCAGCTTGACGAGTTGCAGGAGCGGCGCGTGACCGCCGAGGGCCGCTTTGAAGAGCTGGACATGCAACTGGCCGACAGCCAGGAACGCCACGCCCAGTTAGACGACCGCGTGATTGAAACCGAGCGCAAGCTCAATGAAACGCGTGAGCAGCAGCGCACGCTGGAGCGCCAGGCACAAGAAGCGCAATTCGCCCTGCGTGCGTTGGCTTCCCGCCGAGACGAACTGTCTCGCTCCATTCAAATGGCCTCGCAGCAAGCCGCCAGCTTGGCCGACGAAGAGCAACGCGCCAAAGAAGAGCTCTCGCGCCTGAGCGACGCTGCCGCGCAAGCCGGACTGCACAACGCGCTGGAAGTCAAACTCGAACGCGAAGCCGACTTGGGCGCCAAGCGCAGCCTGTACGACGACCTCAGCGCCAAGCTGCGCGCCAGCGACGAGCGGCGTTTGCAACTCGAGCGCGAGCTTGACCCCTTGCGTGCGCGCATCACTGAATTCCAATTGAAGGAACAAGCTGCTCGCCTGGGCTTTGAGCAGTACGAGCAATTGCTGGCCGATGCGCAGGCCGACTTGCCCGCGATTGCGCAGTCGATTGAAGAAGGCAAAGTGCAAGTCACTGGCTTGCAGGGGCAGATTGACCGTATCAACCGCGAGATTCAGAGCTTGGGCGCGGTGAACTTGGCCGCGCTGGACGAGTTGGCCAGCGCCCGCGAGCGCAAGGGCTTTTTGGATTCACAGTCGGCGGACTTGAACGACGCCATGATGACGCTGGAAGACGCCATCAAGAAAATCGACATGGAAACCCGCGAGCTGCTGTCCAGTACTTTTGAGGTGGTCAACGGCCACTTCGGCAAGATGTTCCCGGAGCTTTTTGGCGGCGGCAATGCGCGCCTGGTGATGACGGGCGAAGAGATTTTGGACGCGGGCGTGCAGGTGATGGCCCAGCCACCTGGCAAGAAAAACCAGACGATTCATTTGCTCTCAGGCGGTGAAAAAGCCTTGACGGCAATCGCACTGGTGTTCGCCATTTTCCAGCTCAATCCCGCCCCGTTTTGCTTGCTCGACGAGGTGGACGCGCCGCTGGACGATGCCAACACCGAGCGCTACGCCAAGCTGGTGTCCAGCATGAGCAAGTCCACGCAGTTCCTCTTCATCAGTCACAACAAGATCGCCATGGAAATGGCCGAGCAACTGATTGGCGTGACCATGCAAGAGCAGGGCGTTTCGCGCATCGTGGCAGTCGACATGGAAGCGGCGTTGAGCTTTTCTGACACGGTGCAAGCAGCATGAGCAATTTGCAAATCAGCCTGGCTGCGGCGGGCGTTATGGTTTTGTTGGCCGTGCTGTTGCAGGGCGTCTGGACGGCTCGCAAGAACCAGCCCAAGAAGGCCAGCGTGGCCACAGTGCCTGCAGGCGAGGCCGCAAGTGCAGAGGGCGATGGGCGGATCGAGCCCGCCGGTGATGCACTTGAGGGCCGGCAGGAGCCCGCTTTTGACAGCAGCCTTGAGGCCTTGACCAGCTTTATTGCGCCCGAGAAAAAAGCGGCGCTGGATGCGCTGATCGATGTGATCGTGCCGATTGCTATTGAAGCCCAGGTGTCGGGTGAAGCCGCGCTGGCAGCCATGCCGGCCACGCGCCGCGTGGGCAGCAAGCCTTTTGCGGTCGAAGGCCTGAGCATTGACAGCGGCGAGTGGGAGCCCCCGGTGGCCGGCCAGCGTTACAGCGCTTTTCAGGCCGGCGTGCAACTGGCCAACCGCACGGGTGCGCTGAACCAGATCGAGTACTCCGAGTTCGTGATGAAGGCGCAAGCTTTTGCCGACACCATCAACGGTGAGCCTGAGTTCCCCGAGATGCAGGACGAAGTGGCGCGCGCCCGCGAGCTGGACCAGTTCGCCAGCGAGCATGATGCGCAACTGAGCTTTACCTTGCGCGCGGCCAGCACGGCCTGGAGTCCTGGCTATGTGCAGCAGAACGCAGCGCGCCTGGGCTTTGTGGCGGGTGCTATTCCTGGCCGCATGGTGCTGCCGGCGGCGCAAAACGGGCAAGCGCCCATTCTTGGTCTGTCTTTTGATAGCCAGGCCGCCATGGCCGAAGACCCGGAAGATACCGCCTTGCGTGAGCTCACGCTGGCCTTGGACGTGCCGCAAGTGGCGCGGCTTGAGCGACCCTTTGAACGCATGTGCGAAGTGGCGCTGGCGCTGGCCAAGTCCATGGACGGCCTGATCACTGACGACAACGGCAACACCATCCGGGCCGAGGCCATGGAGGGGATTCACGCCGATCTCGTCAAGCTCTATGACACCTTGGACGGCCGTGAAATATCGGCGGGCTCGGCCCTGGGCCGGCGACTTTTTTCCTGAACGTTTTTCGCTTGAACCCTGATCTTTTTTCTCTTGAAGAGGCGGCTCCGACGTCGCCGGATTCTGCGGCCTTGGCCCAGCGCGCAGCCACACTGCGGCAAACGCTTCACCGCCACGCCCACTGCTACTACACGCTGGACGCGCCTGAAATCCCTGACGCTGAGTACGACAAACTCTTTGCCGAGTTGCAGGCGCTTGAAGCCGCCCACCCCGAACTGGCCACCGCGGACTCGCCCACGCAGCGGGTAGGCGGCTCGCCCTTGCCATTTTTTGCCAGCGTGCGGCATGCCGTACCCATGCTGAGCATTCGCACCGAGACGGACAACGAAGCCAGTGGCGCGCAAAACTTTGATGCCCGCGTGCGCCGTGAACTGGGCCTGAGCCCGGATGCGCCGCCCATCGAGTACGTGGCCGAGCTCAAGTTTGACGGCTTGGCCATGAGCCTGCGTTACGAAGGGGGTGTGCTGGTGCAGGCCGCTACGCGGGGTGACGGCGAGGTGGGCGAGGACGTGACGCAAAACGTCCGCACCATTCGCCAAGTGCCTTTGCGCTTGCCGGCGGGCGCACCGGCTGTGCTTGAAGTGCGCGGCGAGGTTTATATGCGGCGCGACGAGTTTGAGGCGCTTAACGAGCGCCAGCGCGAACGCATTGCCCAGGGCGCCAAGGGCGAAAAAACCTTTGTGAATCCGCGCAACGCGGCGGCCGGCGGCGTGCGGCAGCTGGACCCGTCCATTGCAGCGCAAAGGCGCCTGAGCTTTTTTGCGTATGGCTTGGGGCAGGTCACACCCGCAGCCGAGGGCGGACCGGACTTTGCCACGCATTACGACCTGTTGATGACGCTCAAAGCCTGGGGTTTTCCGGTGGCGACGCAGACCACCCTGGCCAGAGGCGCAGATGAACTGATCGCCTTTCACCAGCGCATGGGTGCTGAGCGCGACCAGTTGCCCTACGACATCGACGGCGTGGTTTACAAAGTCAACAGCACTGCTTTGCAGCGGCAACTGGGCTTTGTCACGCGCGAGCCGCGTTGGGCCGTGGCGCACAAGTATCCCGCGCAAGAGCAACTGACGACTGTGCTGGGCATTGACGTGCAAGTCGGTCGCACCGGCAAGCTCACGCCTGTGGCCAAGCTGGCGCCCGTGTTTGTAGGCGGCGTGACGGTGACCAACGCGACGCTACACAACGAAGACGAAGCGCGCCGCAAAGATGTGCGCGTGGGCGATACGGTGGTGGTCCGCCGCGCAGGCGACGTGATTCCGGAGGTGGTGAGCGTGGTGCTGGACAAGCGCGAAGGCGAAGCGCCGCAGTTCACCATGCCGCGGCATTGCCCGGTGTGCGGCTCGGACGCCGTGCGCGAAGAAGGCGAGGCCGACTACCGCTGCACGGGCGGCCTGTTTTGCGGCGCGCAGCGCAAGGAAGCCATCTTGCATTTCGCGCACCGCCGCGCCGTTGAGATTGACGGCCTGGGCGACAAGTTGGTCGAGCAACTGGTGGACGCCAACATCATCCGCACACTGCCTGACCTGTACCGCCTGGGCTTGACGGCGCTGGCAGGGCTCGCGCGCATGGCCGACAAATCGGCCAACAATTTGCTGGCCGCCATTGAGGCTTCCAAGGCGACCACGCTGCCGCGCTTTTTGTTTGGCCTGGGCATTCGCCACGTGGGCGAGGCCACAGCCAAGGCGCTGGCCAAGCACTTCGGCAAGCTCGACGCCGTGATGGTCGCGACCGAAGCCGAGCTGCTGGAGGTCGATGATGTTGGCCCCATCGTCGCGCAAAGCATTCGTAAGTTTTTCGACCAGGAACACAACCGCGAAGTGGTCGAGCAACTGCGCGCCTGCGGCGTGCACTGGACCGAAGGCGAAGCCGCCGAACGCGCACCCCAGCCACTGGCCGGCAAGACCTTCGTCATTACCGGCACACTGCCCACTTTGAGCCGCGACGAAGCCAAAGACAAGGTTGAAGCGGCAGGCGGCAAAGTGGCCGGCTCAGTCAGCAAGAAAACCGATTACGTGGTGGCCGGCACCGAGGCGGGCAGCAAGCTGGCCAAGGCGTTGGAACTGGGCGTGGCGGTGATTGATGAAGCGTCCCTGCTGGCGCTGCTGAATGGAGAAACCTGATGGCCGTGCATGAGATTTTGAAAATGGGTGACTCGCGCCTCTTGCGTGTGGCCCAGCCTGTGACCGAGTTCGACACCGATACCTTGCATATGCTGGTGGCCGATATGTTCGACACCATGCGCGCCGTGAACGGCGCTGGCCTGGCCGCGCCGCAAATTGGCGTTGATTTGCAGTTGGTGATTTTTGGGACGGACGCGCCCAACCCGCGCTACCCGGATGCACCTGTGGTGCCGCGCACGGTGTTGCTGAACCCGGTCATCACGCCTCTGGGCGATGCAGAAGAAGACGGTTGGGAGGGCTGCTTGTCAGTGCCCGGCCTGCGCGGTGTGGTGCCGCGTTTTGCGCGCATTCGCTACAGCGGGCTGGACCCGTATGGCGATGCGATTGAGCGCGAAGTCAGCGGTTTTCATGCGCGTGTGGTGCAGCATGAATGCGACCACTTGATCGGCAAGCTCTACCCGATGCGCGTGCGGGACTTCAGCAAGTTTGGCTACACCGAGGTCTTGTTCCCCGGCCTGGATGCTGCTGAAGACGATTGATCTTTAAGCCAAGCCTGAGCCGCGAAGTTCAGCGGTTGCGCGACTTCATTGCGCGCTCGACTTCGCGCTTGCCTTCGCGGTCCTTGATGGTGTCGCGCTTGTCGTGTTCGCCCTTGCCCTTGGCCAGACCGATCTCGCACTTCACGCGGCCGTTTTTCCAGTGCATGTTCAGCGGCACCAGCGTGAAACCCTTTTGCTCTACCTTGCCCATCAGGCGCTTGATCTCGTCCTTGTGCAGCAAGAGCTTTTTGGTGCGGATCGAATCAGGCCGCACGTGGGTGGAAGCCGTGCCCAGCGGATTGATCTGGCACCCAATGATGAAGACCTCGCCATTGCGCACCACCACGTAGCCGTCGGTGAGTTGCACCTTGCCTTCGCGCACCGACTTGACCTCCCAGCCTTCGAGCACCATGCCCGCCTCAAAACGCTCTTCAATGTGGTAGTTGAAGCTGGCCTTTTTGTTGTCGGCAATGCGCACTGCGGCAGCAGCCTGCTTGGCTGACACGGGCTTGCCAGAGTCAGCTTTTCCAGTTGAGGCGGCGGCTGGTTTTTTTGAAGTGCTTGCTGGATGGGTGGCCATGAGGGAGAAGGTGAGGGCGCATGCGGCTCCTACAATCAGGGCCAAGCCTTGCATTGTATGAAAACCGTTCACAAGTCCGTCCTCATCTGGTACAGCGCCGAAGAAATGTTCGCGCTGGTGACCGACGTTGCCAGTTACCCCGCCTTTTTGCCCTGGTGTGACCAAGCCAGCGTGCTGGCGCAAGACGCGCATGGCATGACCGCCAAGATCGGCATTTCCCTGGGTGGCCTCAAGCAAAGCTTTACCACCCGCAACGAGCATGTGGCGGGCCGCGAAGTCAGCATGAAACTGGTTGATGGGCCTTTTTCAAAGCTGGATGGCGTCTGGCTTTTCACGCCACTTGAATCAGCCTGCGGCGCAGGCCAACGGGCTTGCAAAGTGGACTTCACCCTGCGTTATGACTTTTCCAGCATGACGCTGGCCGCCTTGGTTGGCCCGGTCTTCGACAAGATCGCGGGCAGCTTTGTGGATGCCTTCGTCAAGCGCGCCGGCCAGGTCTACGGCGAAGTCTGAGCCTTCATGAAAATTGTTGTGGCGTACGCGGCCGCCCCGCATCAGGCGCGTGAATGGCTGCTGGACTTGCCTGAAGGCAGTCGCGCAGCAGACGCCCTGGCCGCCAGCGGCGTGCTCAACGACTACCCGGAACTTCAAGCCTTGGGCGCTGACTTGCAGTTGGGCGTGTGGGGCCGAGCTTGCGACGTGAACCAAGTGCTCCAAGACCAAGATCGGGTCGAGATTTACCGTGCGTTGCGCGTTGACCCCAAGGTGGCGCGCCGGGAGCGTTTTACGGGGCAAGGCGTGCGCAGCGCAGGGCTTTTCAAGCGCCAACGCGTCGGAGGCAAGGCGGGCTACTGAACGGCTTGGCTACAATCCGTCTTTTGGAGCTTTCCCTATGCGCCTACTCGGCAAAGCGCTGACCTTCGACGACGTTCTGTTGGTCCCAGCTTTCTCCCAAGTCCTTCCCAAGGACACTTCGCTTTCCACCCAGTTTTCCCGCAACATCCGCCTGAACCTGCCTTTGGTGTCAGCCGCGATGGACACCGTGACTGAGGCCCGTCTAGCCATTGCAATCGCCCAGGAGGGCGGCATCGGCATCGTGCACAAAAACCTCACGCCCCAGCAGCAAGCCGCTGAAGTGGCCAAGGTCAAGCGCTACGAAAGCGGCGTGCTGCGCGACCCGGTTGTCATTTCGCCTCAACACACGGTGCGCCAAGTGATCGCCATGAGCGAGCAGCTCGGCATTTCGGGTTTCCCCGTTATCGAAGGCGGGCGCGTGGTTGGCATCGTGAGCGGCCGCGACCTGCGCTTTGAAACCCGCATGGACGAGCCGGTCAGCTCCATCATGACGCCGCGCGAGCGCCTGATCACCATGCCTGAAACAGGCACCCTGGCCGACGCCAAGTTTTTGCTGAACAAGCACCGCATTGAGCGAGTGCTGCTGATCAACGACAACTTCGAGCTCAAGGGCCTGATCACCGTCAAAGACATCACCAAGCAAACCAGCTTCCCCAATGCTGCGCGTGACGCACAAGGCCAGCTGCGCGTGGGCGCGGCCGTGGGCGTGGGTGAGGGCACAGAAGAGCGTGTCGAGGCCTTGGTCAAGGCCGGTGTCGATGCCATCGTGGTCGACACCGCGCACGGCCACAGCAAAGGCGTGATCGAGCGCGTGCGCTGGGTCAAGCAAAACTACCCGCAAATTGACGTGATCGGCGGCAACATCGCCACCGGCGCTGCCGCCTTGGCCTTGGCTGAAGCCGGCGCCGACGCTGTCAAAGTGGGCATTGGCCCCGGCAGCATTTGCACCACCCGCATCGTCGCGGGTGTGGGCGTGCCGCAGATCATGGCGATTGACAACGTGGCCACCGCTTTGCGCGGCACAGGCGTTCCGCTCATTGCCGACGGCGGCATCCGTTACAGCGGCGACATCGCCAAGGCCATCGCCGCAGGCGCGGGCACCGTCATGATGGGCGGCATGTTTGCCGGTACCGAAGAAGCGCCCGGCGAAGTCATCTTGTACCAAGGCCGCAGCTACAAGAGCTACCGCGGCATGGGCTCCATTGGCGCCATGCAGCAAGGCAGCGCCGACCGTTACTTCCAGGAGTCCAGCACCGGCAACCCGAACGCCGACAAGCTCGTGCCCGAAGGCATTGAAGGCCGCGTGCCCTACAAAGGCTCGATGGTCAGCATCATTTACCAAATGGCCGGCGGCTTGCGCGCGTCCATGGGTTACTGCGGCTGCCCGACCATCGAGGCCATGCAAAGCACAGCCGAGTTCGTTGAAATCACGTCTGCCGGCATTCGCGAAAGCCATGTGCACGACGTGCAGATCACCAAAGAAGCGCCGAATTACCGGGCGGATTGAAGTCGCTCAGGTTCAATTGGCTAAAATATGGCCATACTTTTTAAAGTGTGGCCATATTTTTTAAGGTGACCTATGCAAACCGTAACCATTGCCCAAGCAAAAAACCAACTGTCCAGCCTGATTCACGCCGTTGAGTCAGGTGAGGACGTGGTGCTCACGCGGCATGGCAAGCCGGTGGTGCGCTTGGTGGCTGAGCAGGCTGTTCCGCAGTCTGCTGCTGAACGTGAGGCACGGGCGTTGGCAGCACTTGAAGCTGGGCGCAGCAGACTTCGCGGCAAGATCAACTTTTCCGATTGGAAAAGTCTGCGCGATGAAGGCCGGCGGTTCTGATGCCTTCAGGCCCAGAAGTCGTCATCGACGCCTCCGTCAGCCTGGCTTGGCTGCTGGATGAGCCGCAATCCGGCAGCGCGCTCAAGGACCTGTTTTTGTCTGCCTATCGACGTGAGGTGTCGGTGCACGTCCCAGCGCTTTGGCATTGGGAATGCGGCAATGTCCTGCTGGGCATAGTCAAGCGCGGCGCCTTGTTGTTGCCGGAAGTGCCTGGCTATCTGGAGCTGATGCATTACGTCAATCCCAACGTGGACGAGGTGCCTACTGCCCTGGTTCAACACGCCACCATCGAGCTGGCTCAGGTGACGGGCCTGAGTTATTACGACGCTTCTTATGTCGAGCTGGCCCTGCGGCGCAAAGCGCAACTGGCGACCTTCGACGGAAAAATGAAAACAGCCGCCCAGTCCCTCGGGCTCACCTGTCTTGAACTTTGACGGCAGGCCGTTCCGCTATTACTTTTAAAAATCGCTCAACATGTCTCACCAAAAAATCCTCATCCTCGACTTCGGCTCGCAAGTCACCCAGCTCATCGCCCGCCGCGTGCGCGAAGCCCATGTGTTTTGCGAAGTCCATCCCTGCGATGTGACGAGCGACTGGGTGCGTGAGTACGCCAAGGACGGCAATCTCAAGGGCGTGATTCTTTCCGGCAGCCATGCCAGCGTTTACGAAGACGCCACCGACAGCGCGCCGCAAGCGGTGTTTGAACTGGGCATTCCTGTTCTGGGCATTTGCTACGGCATGCAGACCATGGCGCAGCAACTCGGCGGCAAGGTTGAAAGTGGCACCACCCGCGAATTCGGCTACGCCGAAGTGCGTGCCCGAGGCCACACCGCCCTGTTCAAAGACATCGCCGACTTCACCACACCCGAAGGCCACGGCATGCTCAAGGTCTGGATGAGCCATGGCGACAAAGTCACGGCCATGCCGCCTGGCTTCAAGCTCATGGCCAGCACCGACAGCTGCCCGATCGCTGGCATGGCCGACGAAGCGCGCAAGTTCTACGCGGTGCAGTTCCACCCTGAGGTAACGCACACGGTCCAAGGTCAGGCGATGCTCAATCGCTTTGTGCTGGACATCTGCGGCACACGGCCCGACTGGGTGATGGGCGACTACATCGAAGAAGCGGTTGCCAAGATTCGCGAACAGGTTGGTGACGAAGAAGTCATTTTGGGCCTGTCAGGTGGCGTCGATTCTTCAGTGGCCGCTGCTCTGATTCACCGCGCCATTGGCGACCAGCTCACCTGTGTGTTCGTCGACCACGGCCTCTTGCGCTTGAACGAAGGCGACATGGTCATGGACATGTTCGTCGGCAAGCTGCACGCCAAAGTCATCCGCGTGGACGCGGCCGATCAGTTCCTCGGCCACCTGGCCGGCGTGAGCGAGCCTGAAGCCAAACGCAAGATCATCGGCCGTGAATTTGTGGAAGTTTTCAAAGCCGAAGCGGCGCGTTTGAAAGCCGGTTTGGATGGCACGTACAAGGGCGCCAAGTGGCTAGCCCAAGGCACGATTTACCCCGACGTCATCGAGTCCGGCGGCGCCAAAAGCAAAAAAGCCGTCACCATCAAGAGCCACCACAACGTGGGCGGTTTGCCTGAGCAACTGGGCCTGAAACTGCTCGAACCGCTGCGCGAACTCTTCAAAGACGAAGTGCGCGAACTCGGCGTGGCCCTGGGCCTGCCGCACGGTATGGTCTACCGCCACCCATTCCCCGGCCCTGGCCTGGGCGTGCGCATTTTGGGTGAAGTGAAAAAGGAATACGCCGACCTGCTGCGCCGCGCCGATGCCATCTTCATCGAAGAGTTGCACAACTTCAAAGATGCTGAGAGCGGCAAGAGCTGGTACGAACTAACCAGCCAAGCCTTCACCGTTTTCCTGCCCGTGAAAAGCGTGGGCGTCATGGGCGACGGCCGCACCTACGACTACGTGGTGGCTCTGCGCGCCGTACAAACCAGCGACTTCATGACCGCCGACTGGGCCGAACTGCCTTACGCGCTGCTCAAGAAAGTCTCAGGCCGCATCATCAATGAAGTGCGAGGCATCAACCGCGTGACCTATGACGTGAGCAGCAAGCCACCGGCGACGATTGAGTGGGAATAATTCATAATTGTTCCGCACCGTCCAACGACATCCTTCTATGCGACTGAACTTCTTTGTAAATCAATAAGTTACTGTCTTTTTCTGTTCAACACCATCCAGGATCAGCCAGTCAATTTTGACGGTTGCTTTGACGGTAAATGTCAGGTGCCAATGAATCGTCATTTTTTCTACCGCCAGATGGTCTGACGGTAGAAAATGACGGTAACTAAGGGCCGACATGCTGACTGATACCGAGCTAAAAAAGCTCAAACAAACTGAGAAGACATACAAAGTCGCAGACCGTGACGGCATGTATGTATCGGTTGCCACCTCAGGTACCAAGTCTTTTCGATACGACTACCGAATTAACGGACGACGCGAAACGCTCACGATAGGGCGTTACGACGAAAATTTATCTTCAAAAATCGCCAGAGGACTTGAGGAGCTGGAATACGGCATTAGCCTCACATTGGCAGAAGCGCGCATGCTGCTTGCGGATGCCCGCCGGAGTGTGGAGAAGGGCGAATCACCTTCCCGCGCCAAAGCGGAAAAGCGCACTCAAATTGCCGAGTCACTTACTTTTGGCAGTTGGGCAGAACGCTACTTCACCGACAAGGCCGATCCTGACAACGGAGCGAGACTTGCAGACTCAACGCTGGCTATGCGACGCTCGATATACAACCGCGATCTTGTCGGGCCATTCGGTAAGCTGAAACTGGAAGAAATTACGGCGGCAGCCTTAATGGCCTTGTGTGAAAAGGTCAAAGCACGCGGTGCACCAGCGCCAGCCATTCAGGTACGAGAAATCGTCTTGCTGGTGTTTAGGTTTGCACACACCAAAGATAAATCCCTTGATCTTAAAAATCCTGCTGAGAGCATCAAACCCAGCGACATCGCAACATTCAAACCACGAGAACGCGCACTTTCCCCGGCAGAAATCCGACAATTTTTTCTTGCACTGGACGAGACAGCCACCAGCCCAACCCTTCGACTTGCCGTCAAGTTTGTGTTGCTGACAATGGTACGCAAAGGTGAATTTGTTGGTGGAACTTGGACCGAGGTGGATTTTGAAGCCGGTACCTGGACTATTCCTGCTACACGAATGAAGGCCAAAAAGCCTTTGGTTGTCTATCTAAGCCAGCAGGCATTGGACATTCTCGTCACCTTTAAAACCTGCTTTGAATCATCGAAGTATCTTCACCCCAGTCGATACGACCTAAAGCTACCCATAAGCGATGCAACTCTCAACCGCGTGATCGACGCAGCGGTCAAGCACACCCGCGCTGGTGGCTCTGAATTGGCAAGCTTCAGCGTGCATGACCTGCGCAGAACAGCATCGTCACTGCTGAACGAAGCAGGTTTCAATCGAGATTGGATTGAAAAATGCCTTGCTCACGAAGAAAGCGATGTTCGTTCGATCTACAACAAGGCTGAGTATGGCGAGCAGCGGCGTGTCATGCTTCAGGCATGGGCAGACATGATAGACGCTTGGATGAAGGGAGAAAGTGTGCGGGACATTGTTCGGGCTGCAAAAATCTCTGCTTCAGAAGCTTCAATCGACTTACTTTAGTTTTTAAATCATGAACATTGAAGACTGCAAGACTATTCAACTTGTGCCGATGAAAGTCGTCAAGACAGAGAACAGTCAACTTCTAGGGGTAACAGAGGCGGCTGAAGGCGAAGCGGACGATGAAGGTTCACTCAAATTATTCAAGCAAACAACCTTCAAGAAGATGGCCCAACTTCGTGAACAAGAAGATTACTTGTTAAAAGTTTTGAATAGACACGAAATGGGTGAACGCGATGAAGTTTTGACCTTGCTCAGGAAAAGAAAAAATCTGGATGAATTTTTCCTTTTTTTTCTGGATTACTTGGAGAGTCCGAAAAGTCTTGCCAAAGCTGGGGGGCATGGGAAGAACGCAAGTCTGATGCCGTATGTGGCTCGTGCCCAGCGGTATTACGCAGAACAAAAAATTGCGAACGGTGGGATATGCAAACAAATTCCATTCGCAGTAGATTTTTTAGAAATCATGGCAAACGAGTATGAAGAGGCAATGCGTGATGTTTCAGAGCTTAAGCTGCAGGCAGCAATTTTGGAAAAAGAGCTAAATGCGATGGATTTTCATGACAGAAAAAAATGCAATCAGGCCGAGTCTCTCAGTTCCATCAAGGAGCGAATAAGAATCCTTGAGCGCCACCCCCCTCCAGTCGCGGAAGACACAGTAGTGCGTTGGATAACGGGCATCTAGTAGAACTTTTAATCCAGTCTGCTCGGCAGACCAGATGACCAGAATAGGCCAACACGGTTCAATAGACAGCATCCGGCCGGATCAGTTCACAAGAACTGTTTTTCAACCAGTCAATGCTTTCCAAAGGACCCAGACATGGCACAAACACTTCAAGAGGCGCTTCTTCGCAAGCGCGAAGTTCTCAAACTACTCGGCATCTCGAATAGCTGTTTTCATAACCGCATAAAGGCACAGGTCATCAAGCCCGGTGTTCCGATGGGGCCGCGTCTGAAAGGCTGGCCTGCCAGCGAAATTCAGGCATACATCCAGTCCTGCATTGATGCGCGTGACCAGAAGCAAGGGGACGCAGCATGAAAAGCAGCCTTCTCCCGATTGATACGGTCATACCTTCAGGCTTGATGATCGTGGGCGCAAACAACCAAGACACCCTCAACGACGCACGTTTGGCAATATTAGGCCAAGCAATGCGCGCAGGCAATGCACTTGGTTTTCAGTTTGACCAGCCCAAAAAGGTCATTGATCTTTATGCTGGAACACCCCAGCAGCAAAAAAATATCTTGGTAAAAAGCAGTTTCTGCGAGGCACCACCGGAGGGCGTGGAATACAAGATCAGTATGGTTGGCAGCCGTTCAGGCAGCTACAACTTTTGCGGTGATGAGGCCGCTAGCAACGTGATTCCGATGATTCGTGCCGCTGGCGCATCTGGGGAAAAACCAGTCGTACTCTTTAGTCAAGCCATTTCAAATGCAAGCAGTCTCTTACTGGCTGACACCTTGAATCAGTATCGCGCTGAAGCCAAAATGGCTGGAGTGCTGGTCATTGTGATGCTGGCTTGCCCCGAAGGCTTCAAAAAGAGCGAACTACCCGCTCTCTGTGAAGAGTTTGTCGAGGTCGATGAAGTTGAGCCTGACTTTGATCAAGATTTGGCTATGTCCTTCGACGTCCACAGCCAACGCGGCATGCATCGCATGGGCATCGGAAAAGTGATGTGCAGCTTGAGCTATGCGAACCGTCGCATCAATGTGTCATTCGCACCGTTCGTCAGCAAGAAAAGCAATGTTCGCGCACTGTGGTACTTGCATTGTGCCGGGCGTACCAACGCCAAAATTGCAAAGGTTGTCGAATTGCATCCTTCAAATGTCACCCGCCAGCTACAAAAGCTGCCACGCAGTGCTCCAGTGGTCATGCCCGAAAACTGGATCAAAAAGATGCTGGCTCACTTCGACTTTGAGGAAAGCGACGCTGAAGGCGCATCAAAACCAAAGTCTAAGACAACTGGGCATCGTTCACCCCCATCTATCTGGGACGGTTCAGATGATGAAGACAGCGACAACGATGACCAAGAAGACGACGATGAAGATGACAGCGACGACTTGGACGATGAATCGCAAGAGGAATGAACAAGCAGAAGTCGTTGCGCCAATGTTCCGCAATCGGCGCAATTGTCGCAACGCACTTCACCGCTGACACATTGCGGTGCCCCTGAAATGGCACCGGACTAAATAACCCATAGACAACGGTAAAAACGGGCTCAAACGAGTCCGCTGGGCGAAGCCATGCCCAAAGTGCCGTGGTCGCAAATGAATCTGGAGAATTTACATGGCAATAGAGACAGAAATCGCATGGACAGACAGTACCTTTAACCCGTGGTGGGGGTGCGTCAAAGTAAGTGACGGTTGTGACAACTGCTACGCAAACTCGTTGTCGAGCCGCTGGGGTCATGACTTTTGGGGACATGACAAGGAGCGCCGTTTCTTGAGCGAAAGCAACTGGGATCAGCCGCTGCTGTGGAACCGCATGGCTATCGAAGCGGGTGAACGCAAAAAGGTCTTTTGCGCCTCAATGGCAGATGTTTTTGAACGCCGTCCCGACTTGGTGCCTCACCGCCAACGCCTGATCAATTTGATCAAGCGCACCCCAAATCTTGACTGGCAGGTGCTTACCAAGCGTCCGCAGAACATCAAGAAACTGCTCCCGCCGGACTACGACTATCCGCCTAACTTGTGGCTGGGCACAAGCGTGGAAAACCAAGATGCCGCCGACAAGCGCATTCGCTACCTGCTGGAGCATGACCGTGCAGTGGTGCGCTTCTTGTCCTGCGAGCCGTTGCTTGGGCCAGTGGACATTCGTAAGTACCTGCAGCCGGGTCACAACGGTGCCAAGATTGATTGGGTCATCGTTGGCGGTGAAGCCGGACATCACTCACGACCAATGAACCCACTGTGGGCAAAAAGTGTGATTGAGCAATGTCAGGACGCTGGAACGGCTGTCTTTTACAAACAATGGGGCGATTACGTGCCGCTCAAGCGCCTGAGCGCCAACGGCAAACAGTACCGCACGATTCCAGTGTTCAAGGCCAACGGGGATGAAATCCCGATGGTTCGCGTTGGCAAAAAGGCGGCTGGCCGCGTAATCCTTGGCCGCGAGTGGAGTGAATTTCCAGACACGTCGCACGCAGTGTGACAACGCCATCCCCCTTGATGTTGGCGCAATGCTGGTGTCCGGGGGCCTTTGGTCGTTATCTGTAACGGCTAATTTGATGTTGCACTAACAAAAAGAATCCAACATGAAAACACCATCCCGCACCCGGCTTCAAACGGATGTGCCCATCGTCACTGATGGCTTTGACCACGCGATATTTTGGTTTGACCGTTCGGAGTTGCCATTCGATATAGCTCTGCTGGAGCCTCACTGCGGCGACCTGAAAGTCACTGCACGTCAGCCCGAATTCCACGCTAACCGCAAACTCTCGATGAGCATGTTTCAACCAACGCCGAAGTGCCTGATTTTTCTGCGTGAGCTTGTTGGCCGGGAGATGGTCGTTGATGTCACCTACGCTGAAGTCGCCCGCGATGTTCTGGTGAGAAATGCAACAGCCGCCACTAGATTGATGGACGCCTTTTTGGCCGCTGTATTCATCCCGTATTCACACCACACGTTTATGCGCTACCAAGACAAAGGCACTTGGTATTGCGGTCCACCAACCAAAAAAGGGAGCCGCGTAGTTTTATACCCAGACCGCCCAAGCAAGATCAACAACGCACGGCCACATGATGACGATGACCCGGACTTTCACTTTGAATGGCGCGCCTCTGGCAAAGATGCACTCGCACAAATCGGTATCGCCTCAATCGACGATCTGATCATGTTTGACCATGATCGCCATTGGGCAGAGCGGATAAGGCTCTATGAGATTGCAAACAAAACCGAGCTTGGTCGCAAGTTGGCAAAGTGCTTGGGTGGCAAAGCCAACGCCAGTAACCCTGCATATTTGAAACGGTGCAATAAGTGGATTGACGACCATACCGAAGACGGCAAATTTATCTTGCATAACGCCTTGAAATACACCCCGGATTTGCAAAGCCTGGTGACGACTATTTCATGGAATCAATGGCTACAAAACCAAGCCTGATATTCACTTGCCGTGGCTGATACAGAAGACTATTCTTTCCATATATTGAAGTATTCAGTCAGCTTCACCACTATCAAACTCCATCTGAAACTCATTGTTTTGAAGTTGATTTCGGTATTGCATGGCACATGCGTTGCCCCAATCAGGCACAAAACCAGCATAACCATTTACATAAATTGACTCTTGTAAATAGCGTGTGTCTGTAACTACCAATGAGTCAATTCAATGCCTACCCAGTTCAATCAATCCCAGCAAATAGTCGAGACAACAGCACAGCGCGTAGAAGTGCTGGCCTGTCCTGGCAGCGGCAAGACCACCACGCTATTGCAGCGTATTCAGCACCTTGTCACCATCGGCATCCCGGCACGGAAGATATTGGTGTTTAGCTTTTCAAAGGCAACAGTCGGTGAATTGCGCCGCCGCTTGGACGAGCTGGGCACAACAGCGCGCACAACCGTTCAATCCAAGAAATCAAAAATTCATGACACGTCACAAGTAGTCGTTAAGACTGCCCATGCCTTTGCCTTTGGAATCGCATCCAAGATCAATCCCGGCATCACTGTGCTGGAAGACCGCAACGCCTTGAAGCTACTGGCAGATGCCGTCAGAATGACCCTCAAAGACGTTGTACGGGGGGTGTTGTCCATCGCATCAAAGTGCCTGCAAAAGATCAAGACCGCCCTTCGTGAACTGCGTGACAGCAAGCCAAAAATGCGGCTTTTACTCGATGCACTGGCGTACACACATGCGGCCAATTTGCCCCCCGCCACGACCGTCTCAACAGGCCAGTTTGTGGCCCTCAATCGGTATGTTGACGTGGTTGGGGCGATAGCAACCAGATACGCAGCCATCAAGAAGAAGCTTGGAAAGGTGGATTACGGAGACATGCTGACCATTGCCGTCAAAGGCATCAAGCGCAACATGCAGTGGAACAGCTACTCGCATGTATTGGTCGATGAATATCAGGATTGCAGCGCGGCCCAAACCGCTTTGCTGGCGGCAATGGCAGGCAAAGGCAGCGAGATCATGGTGTTCGGTGACGCTGATCAGGCTCTTTATGGGTTTGGTGGCAACCACTACAACTCGCTCAAGAACGTCATGGGCGGTGTAGTGCAAATGACCATGCGAACATCTTGGCGACTGACACGGCAAACAGCGGCATTGGCATCGTCGATTGCTCAGCACACAAAGGAGCTTGCAATTGTTGCCGTGCGTGACGGATTCTTTCCTGAGTTGATTCACAACGATGACTTGACCACCCAGACCTACACGGTGGCAACCAGTATCCAGAAGTTGATTGCGACAGGTACGCCGCCGGAGAAGATAGCGGTGTTGGCCCGTACACGCGATTTCTTGAAGCCCGTCGAGCAGAGCCTGCTAACCCAAAACATTCAAACAAACCAAATTGGTACTGAACGTGACATACAGCACCCGCTGCGCGTTCTTCATCTTGTCAATCTGGTGGAAGGCTTTGACCACAGCAAAAACAGTATTGACCCTGCGGCTGTGCAGCGCGCTCTAATGGACGTCAAGACTGTGGCCCCGGTGGAATGGCAACAACTTGCCCGATGCCTTGAGAAGATCGCTCGCATACCGTCCTTAGAAAGCCGATACAAGAAATGCGCAGCTTCGTATTTAAAGTGTATGGGCGGTGCACGAGCCAACACGAGAGTTCGACATGATTTGAAACGGTGGGAACCTATTTGCCGTGGCCATGCGAATGCGAAGGCAGTCCGTTCTGTCATTCGTGCCATGAACCTTGGTGCTGTCACGACATCAACTATCCATGCTGCCAAGGGCCGCGAATGGGATCACGTCTTTGTAGTCGGCATGGCAGATGGGCAGTTGCCGCTGCATTTGGCACAGGGCGAACAGATGCTTGCTGAAGAACGTCGCTTGCTTTACGTCGCTGTCACCCGCGCCCGAGAGTCTGTGCGGCTGTACTACGCGCCTGTATTTCATTCACGCACCCGGCAATGGTTTGAACGGCCGAGTCGCTTTCTGGCCGACAAGCATGTCCAACGCCGTTTGAAAGTATCGGAGCCTGCAAAAGGCGTTGCGCACCACACACGCAATCGGCGCAACAAGCGCAACCTTTGCAACGCCGGCCCGTAAAGTCCGGTTCCCGCTAATTTGACGGCATCGTAACCACGCTTGTAACAGCCATGACCATTGCCAAAAACAACTCACAACAACCGAAACAGATGAAGACTGCCCCGGCGAAAGCGTTTTGCCGCAGTCCCTACCGCGAAGCCACCACGGTTGTCAGAGTGCCGGAATCGCTTTTGCCGACCGTGTACCAGCTCCTTGACCAAGCGCGGCAGGACGTGGAAGACGCAGCTTGGCTTGATCGTTGAGGTCACTTGCCAGTACCTTGCTGCTGGCGTAAAATGTGTACACACAGATTCACAAGTTTAGGGGCTTCGATATGGAAACGACAAAGGTAGGTATTCGCGAGTTTCGTTCCGACTTGGCCGAGTACATCGCGTCAAGTACGCCCGTGGCCGTCACGCGGCATGGGCAGACGGTTGGCTACTTTATTCCCACTCATGGGCAAGTGGAAGCCGACATTGTTGCCCTTAAGAAAGCCAGCAAGACCTTGGACAAGCTGCTTGAGGCGCAGGGCGTGGATGTTGAGTCAGTAGTGGCAGACTTCAAAACCGCACGCAGGAAGGCAAACACGCCTGCGAGGAAGTTGAAAGTCAAAGCAGCATGAGTGGAAAGGCCATCGTTCTCGATGCGAATATTTTGATTCGTGCCGTGCTGGGGAAGCGAGTGCGCGAACTGATTTTTGACAACGCTGCGACAGTCAAGTTCTTTGCTCCTGATGTTGCGTATGCAGACGCACGAAAGTACCTGCCCACGTTGCTGAAAAAGCGCGGTGTTGATGCCGGTGCAGCGATGCTTGTGCTGGATGGTCTTGAGGGTGTCGTCCAGCCTATTGATGTCGAACTCTATGAAGGAATGCAGCAGCAGGCTTTGCAGCGTATCGCCGTTCGTGATGCGGATGACTGGCCTGTGCTGGCGTGCGCGATGACGTTGGGTTGTCCGGTCTGGACTGAGGATGCGGACTTCTTTGGCACCGGCGTGCCCACTTGGACATCTGACCGTATTGCCCTGTATTTCTTATAGGACAGAGGCAAGTGAAAAGTGTCATGGAGTCACGACAAATTGAAGGCGTTGAAGTGCATCGTGGTTCCGGCAACGTGTTTGCCGACCTTGGTCTAGCTGAAGCGGACAAGCTCAAGATCAAAACGGGCTTGGTGATAGAGATCAGAAAAGCCATACGCACCCGTGGCATGACTCAGCAAGATGCCACCAAACGGATGGGCATTACCGAACCAAAGTCTCCCACATCAAGCGCGGCGACTTCACGAACATTTCAGAGCGCAAACTGATGGACTGTTTAACCCGGCTGGGCTATGACATTGAGCTCAGCGTGCGGCCTGCATAGGCGGAAACTGGTCATTTGATGCTGGCCGCTGCATAGCCAAAAGAAAACCCAGCGGCTTCAGGGCTGGGTCTGAACAAGCTTGAAGCCTGCCGCATTAGGGAATGAATGCAGTAACAGTTTAGAGCAATTTAGGGTCAGGAAAGTGTTGGCGCCCGCAGGCAAGTTGCGACCCTTTGCTGACTTCTGAGCTACCTTGCTGAAATACCGTTAGGCCGCTATTTAAGTCGTTCGCGATATCTGGCGGCTCTACTTATAGTTGGCGGACCTTAATAGTAATTACCCTGGATAGGGCGGGAGTAGGTTTGAACTATTCAATGAGCCCAGGGCGACGCTCCACAAGCCAGCTGCGCAACTCTTCGACGTATTGTGCCCAGTAAGGAGAAAGAGCCGCAACCTTGACGATGCTGTTCATGCCGACAGGACGATTGACGTTGAGCGTATGAATAATGGCATCGACGAACGAGTGGTTGTCGTTTACGGCCTGGATGCCCTGGGCTAATCCAATGATTTCGTTCACACCAGCATCGCCCTGAGCAGGCAAGTCGCAAATCATTCGATGGAGTTGAGGCTCCGGCGCAGGAGGAGTAATTTGTTGGTTTGGGCGAAGTTTCCTTATTCCATCGACACAACGCTGACGTCGTGCGATTGCATTGTTTTCTGTGCCGCTCAGCACCGCACTGGCGCGTTCAACTTGTTCTTCCTGAGTAGTGTACAGGTCGCCGTCGAGCATGAAAAGTTGGCTGGACAGGTCATGGCGTTCTGAAAGGATAAGGCCAGCAGCCAATGTGAAGCAGTTTGTCGCCGCCCCATACTGCGTGATGTTCACGATCCGTTTCATACCGAGATTCGACAGTTCATGTTCAACGATGGCCTGAGCCATCTCGTCCTCCACAAACACCTCCAAAGGACGATCCTGCTCACCCGTAAGTCGCTTCAGTGCATCAGGCTTGGTGTTAGAAAAACAATATGTCTTCGGTGGAACAGACATGATGGTATGGATATGCTTGATGCTCACCATATCCTTGAGTTCGAGAATCGCCTCTCGGTGAGTGGTGAAGACGATCTGAATCGATTTATCCTCGGCACGTTGGAACAAAATGCGTATCAACTGAATTAATGCAGCGGTGTGCAAGAGCAGGTCAATTTCGTCGATCAGAATGAGCGCGTACTTGGGCGCATTGAAAACCGCCGAAAGAATTTCTAACACTCGCTGTTCGCCTGCCCCCATAGCAAGCGCGGAGTAGCGGGTGCCATGGAGGGCAAGCCCGAGATATTTTCGACCGGCATGTGCACGATGTAGGTTTAGTTCGTTGTAAGCGCGATTGAAGACTGTCCCCATCTTGGCCATGATTAGTCCGGCATCTGCATGCACTTCTGTCTGATAGTTAATCGCAGAGGTGTAGGTTTCCTCTTCGATCCTTGGCACGCAAGTCTTGATGCCGATAAACCGTAGGTATCGCTCAGGACGCGTGGCGTAACGAGGTGACCATCGGTCTGCTTTCTTGCAATATTCCGTCTCAACATTCGCGAAAAGGGACTGGCCATTCCGATGTGTGTGAATCATTTCCAGGGAGCTGCCTGCCCATGTTGCGTCCGTGGTGGGGGTAAAGAAATCCCGAAATTGCCAGTTCTGCTGCTCGACTCCTTCCGGCGGCTTGTAGCAACAAGCAAGGGCGTGAAGGATTGTCGATTTGCCACAGCCATTGGGCCCCAAAATGGCTGTAAGAGGCTTTTCATCAAACCGAATCTCGTCGAGCGACGATATTCCCTTCAGTTTCTTGATGCTGATGGAGTGCGTAACTTGTTGACTAGTGGCCATTCTGACTGTTTCCCATTGGAAGCTGTTCCGCGTGCGCGCCTCTTTCGGCCTTAGCCTGGCTTCCCCCACGGAGAATCGTAATCGTTGTATGTATGCAGCTGTAAGAGTGTAAGGTTACTTACGCAACGGGCTCCTCTGGTTGGTACGACTACTCGTTTGTAGTTGAGGACGACAGCTCTCAGCCTATGCGATCGTACAGTTTGAGAGTCCAACGTCAGCAGCTGGCCCTAATCGGGTGCTCAGAGTTTTTAAGTGAGCGACAGGCCCCGCTTCCAAGTGGCTGTAGAGGAGCGTCCAAAGTAAGCACAGATACCCATTCAAAGCAAGCTTGGGATAGCTCTTTTCGCAACGGCACGGATGTACTTGGCTAAGGTCACATCAGACTTGTGCCCGGTTTGCTCACGAATTTGCCACGGTTGCAGCCCGGTCATGGCCGCTTGCGTGCAGTAGCCAGCGCGTAGGCTGTGGCCGCTGACTTTATCGGCATCACCGCCCACACGAGCAACCGATGTCTTCACCACCAGCGCCACCGATTGCGCAGACAAACCATGCCGTGCAATGCGGTCATGGCGCGTGACGGCTCGAAAAACAAACCCCTCACTGATTCCGGCAATATCTAGCCACTGTATCAACGCACGCACCGGGCAGCGGTCGCCATTGGCGAAAGGCATGAAGACCGTGCGGCCCTGACGTTCTTGGTCGGTTTTGCTGTGGGGTAAGAAGATTTCTACGCCGTTGGGCAGGTACGCCAAGTGTTCGACCATCACCGCCACCAGTTCAGAACGACGCATCGCGGATGCAAATCCCACCAGCAGTAACGCACGGTCCCGCGCTGCTTTGATGGGTTTCTGGCGGTCGATCATTACCATTGCCTCAAGCAAGTCATCTTTAACCATTGGCCGTGCCTGCTTTTGCTTGGTTCCGAACGTGCGGCGGATGCCCTGCATGGTGCGTTTCACCGTAATATGAACGGTCGGGGATTTCAAAGAATTTTCGAGGTGGGCTTTGTGCAGAGAAATAAGTCGCCGCTCAAGGGTTGCCACGGAAAGTTTTCCTGCGAATTGGGCCAGGTACTCGATCACTTGCGCAGCAGTCGCCGGAACCGTGATGCCACTGGCAGCGAACATGCGAATATCGCTGGCGTAAGCGCATTTACTGGCTTCGGACTGTGAAGCTTCCATGAAGCGGTCAGCAGTGGCTGAAAAACCGTCCAGAACGGCCTCTGGCTGCATCGGTGGCTGATCACCAGTAGTGGCGGTCTTGGACTTGCGAACGGTTGCCGTGCCTGTGTTTTTGGCGGAAATTTTGGTCATTTTGAAGGGCTTTCTGGCTGTCGATAACTGAGAGTTATCGCTACCTGAGGTTGAAGAAAAATATTCCCCAAACCCTTGGGCGAACAGACGTGTTTAGCCAACACGCGCCAAGGGCATGGCAAGAAAAAATCAAGTGGGGAACTGGGGAAGAAAAACCAAACCGACGCAGGGTGCGTCAGTCAATACACCTCGCCATTGCAGCGAAATGTTTCTCTATTTTCTCAGGCATTTGGCGGCCAGGCAAACGGAAAGTTTCTTCGGCTATTGACGCGTCAATGCAATCTGTACGCAGTCCCTATCAGCGGACACTTGGAGTGCGCTCAAGACGCAAGGCCGTAGAAAAATAGAAGTCTTTTGATGGCACACTATTCCCCATGGCGACATGCTGAGGTGATGTGATCCTTGGATGCTTTTCAACGTGGTCGTTCAACGATATGAATATCGTCGTTTCATCATTGCATCAAGCGGGCCAAGTCATCCCGGTTCTTCGTTCGGTTTTATGTTCGAGTTCCGTGAATATGCGTTTAAATAATAAAGTGAGGGAGGCCCATGATCGAGTTCATTCAAAAAAGTGGCAAGAGTGATCTTGTCCTATTCGTCCACGGTTTTACAGGTGGAAAAGACACGTGGCAGCACGCATCTGATGGATACTTTTATGACCATTTGCTAGAAAACTCTGTGCTCCGTAGTGGGTATGACATTGCAGTGTTTGAATATTACTCAACACTGTTAAATCTATTTCCCACTGCGGATTCCATAAGGCAAAAGATAGTTTCTCTGTTTAAATCAATTCAACCAAAAGCAAAGAAAAATATCTCAATTTCTGAGATATCAAACCTCTTGGCTACTCGAATTCGGTTTGATTTGGAAGGCTATCAGAATATTGTTGTTATTGCTCACAGCATGGGTGGACTGGTTACAAAATCTTATATTCTGCATGAACTTGAAGCCGGCAGGCATTGCAAAATAAAGCTGCTTTTGTCCTTGGCTGTACCTCATCTGGGAGCGGATCTTGCAACCTATGGAAAGTTACTATCAAATAATCGGCAAATAGAAGACTTGGCTCCACTAAGTGAGGTTTGCCCGAGACTTAATGACGCTTGGGTCAAACGCACAGATAAACCGACTATCAAGTACTTTTACGGCACTTACGACACTGTTGTCACCAAGCATAGCGCGATTGGTACCGATAACTTAGAGCAGGACGTAATATCAACTGATGATACTCATGTGACCATCTCCAAACCACCTAGGAATGGAATCATTGAGACTGCGGCCATTAAGTTTCTTTTGGATTTTAAATCTCACTCCACGCCATTTGAATTGCAACGAATTTCAGATCCTGAGCAATATGATGACGAGATCTTTGTTTTGAAATTGCTTCTTGCAGATGTACACGATGCAAGCGTTAGGAATTCTAAAGAATTCTTCCTCAATGCAGAATATGCACGAAAACTTCTCAGTAGTAATGTCGATCAACAGAAGTTACAGGATCTTTACGACCGAATCCGAACGATCTATTTGAATAGTTATGAGCGACATGTTGGGACTAATGAGGCTCGAAACTCAACCACACTCGTTTCGGCTGTACACGCTCGAATAATAGAAGAAGACGCTGCATTTCTGAAAGCAGCGCATCCCATGCTTCAGGCGCTTCACAAGATGGGAATGCTCCACCAACTTGCTAACGATCTTGGTAATGATATCTGGTGGAGCGAAGAGAGATCGAGAGACGCGCTGAAACACGCTCGGGAAATGTCATCCTCCGCAATAAAAGGAGTTGCATCGTGACTTTACCCTATCAAGTGCCAGACAACGATCTGACCTTGAACATTGCCATTCTTCTGGTCATTCTCGCTATTTTGGGAAAAACGCCGCGAGGAAAGCTACTTATGAATAATGAGCGTCTCCAACTCTCATTTCATTTATTGAAAAATCCGGTCATTCTAAATAACGTATTGGCGGCGTACGATAAGCCTCGTGCTA
>CAZNQE010000010.1:0-49576 GCA_964575005.1 uncultured Polaromonas sp.
AGTCCGAGTTCAGCCACCGCGCCGCCGACGAATCGCTGCCGCTGCGCGACGCCTTTGCCGTGCTCTTCTTTGTGGCCGTTGGCATGCTGTTCGAGCCGTCGGTGGTGTGGGAGCAACCGCTCAAACTGCTGGTCGTCGTGGCCATCATCATGGTCGGCAAAACCGTGGCCGCCGTGGCCTTGGTGCTCTTGATGCGCTACCCGCTCAACACCGCTCTCACCGTGGGCGTGAGTCTGGCGCAAATCGGTGAGTTCTCCTTTATTTTGGCTGGCCTGGGCGTGGCGCTGAACGTGCTGCCCAAGGAAGGGCAGAGCTTGATCCTGGCCGCTGCGCTGATTTCCATTGCGGCCAACTCAGCCTTGTTCGCCGCCATTGCACCCGTGCAAGCCTGGCTGCGCCGCCGCTCGCCCTGGGTCAGGCGCCTGGAAGCGCGGGACGACCCGTTAGCCGAGTTGCCGCAGTCCACAGACCCGCGTCATTTGACCGGCCATGTGGTGGTGGTCGGGTACGGGCGCGTGGGGCGCTACATCACGGAGGCGCTGCGCCAACAGGGGCGCGCGGTGGTGGTGCTGGAGCAAGATCGCCAGCGCGTGGAGGCCTTGCGCACGCAGGGTGTGGCAGCGGTGCAAGGCGACGCGCTGGAGCCCGAAGCGCTGGTGCAGGCGCATGTGGCCCGCGCGGCGCAGTTGGTGCTGGCCCTGCCTGACGCCAAGGATGCGCGGCGCATCGTGGCCCTGGCGCGGCAGCTCAACGCGCAGTTAGAGGTGGTGATTCGCGCGCGCAGCGATGACGAGGCGGCGCTCCTGCGTCAGTCAGGCTTGGGCACAGTTTTTACCCCAGAGCACGAGGTGGCCGAGGCGATGTTGCGGCACCTGACCGGTAAGGGCTGATGCCCTTTTAAGCCATCAACGAGCCTTTGCGCTGTGGGGTCTGCCGGTGGCGACCGATGTCTGGTACCCCAGTCTGAGGGCGACGCCGGCAGGCCCCGCAGCGGCTCACTCCGTCACAAAGACTCGGAACGACTCAGAGCGAAAAAATCTTCCCCGGATTCAAGATGTTCTTAGGGTCCAAAGCCCGCTTGATGGTGCGCATCATTTCCACCGCGCCATCACCTGTCTCGGCCACCAAGAAATCCATCTTGTGCAAGCCCACACCGTGCTCGCCGGTGCAAGTGCCTTCCAGCGCCAGCGCGCGGCTCACCAGCTTGTGGTTCAGACCTTCGGCCGTCACGCGCTCTTGCGGCTGCGTGGGGTCAATCAAATAACCAAAGTGGAAGTTGCCATCACCCACGTGGCCGACCAAAAAGTACGGAATGCCGCTGGCATCTGCCTCAGCCACCGAGTCCAGCAGGCAATCGGCCAGGCGTGAAATCGGCACGCAGGTGTCGGTCGAAATCACGCGGCAGCCAGGGCGGCTTTGCATGGCGGCAAAGTAAGCGTTGTGCCGCGCTGTCCACAGGCGCGTGCGCTCTTCCGGTGTGCTCGCCCATTCAAAGGCATTGCCGCCGTGGCCGCTGGCCAGTTCTTGCACCAGCTCGGCTTGCTCCTTCACGCTCGCCGGCGAGCCATGAAACTCCATCAGCAGCATGGGCTCTTCGCGCAGCGTGAGCTTGGAATGCTTGTTGACCATGCGCACTGAATTGGCGTCGATCAGCTCCACACGCGCAATCGGCACGCCCAGCTGAATCACTTCAATCGTCGTGCGCACCGCAGCTTCGATGCTCGGGAAAGAGCACACCGCCGCCGAAATCGCTTCAGGCAGCGGGTAGAGCTTGACCGTGACTTCAGTGATCACGCCCAGCGTGCCTTCGCTGCCCACCATCAGGCGCGTGAGGTCATAGCCGGCCGATGATTTCTTGGCCCGCGTCCCGGTGCGAATCACGTCGCCGTTGGCTGTGACCACTTCGAGCGCCAGCACGTTTTCGCGCATGGTGCCGTAGCGCACGGCGTTGGTGCCGCTGGCGCGCGTGGCGCTCATGCCGCCCAGCGTCGCGTCAGCGCCTGGGTCGATGGGGAAAAAGAGGCCCGTGCTTTTGACTTCTTCATTGAGTTGCTTGCGCGTCACGCCCGGCTGCACCGTCACGGTCAGGTCTTCGGCGTTGATGCTGAGCACGCGGTTCATGCGACTCATGTCGATGCTGATGCCGCCTTGCACCGCCAGCAAATGGCCTTCGAGTGAGGTGCCCACGCCAAAGGGAATCACGGGCACGTTGAACTGACTTGCCAGCTTCACGACCTCGGCCACGTCGCCCGTGCTTTCGGCAAACACCACGGCCGCCGGCGGTGGCGAGGCAAAAGACGACTCGTCCTTGCCGTGCTGCTCACGCACGATGAGCGCGGTCGAGCAGCGCTCGGCAAAACGGGCTTTAAGCGCGTCGATCAGCGCAGCAGGGGTTTCGCGCTGGGCGATTTCGGGCAGCAGGTGGCTGGGCAGGGGGGCGTTCATGTTTTGTCTCCTCGGGGCCGGACAGTTTACGATCAAAGGCTTGTTTTCTCTCTTCAACCCCTTCCCGAAACGGCCGCGCCCATGTCCAAACGTCTCACGCAAATAGCCACCCGTACCGGCGACGACGGCACCACTGGCCTGGGCGACAACACGCGCGTGGCCAAAGACCATTTGCGTGTGCATGCCATGGGCGATGTGGACGAGCTCAATTCGAACATCGGCGTGCTGCTGTGCGAAGACATGCCGGGCGATGTGCGCGAACTCCTGGTCGAGGTGCAACACCAGTTGTTCAACTTGGGCGGTGAGTTGTCCATCCCGGGTTTTGAATTGCTCAAGCCCGAGGCCGTGGCCCTGCTGGACGAAGCGCTCGCCCGCTACAACGCCACCTTGCCGCGCCTGGCGGAGTTCATCTTGCCCGCTGGCACGCGCGCGGCTTCATTGGCCCATGTGTGCCGCACAGTGGCGCGCCGCGCCGAGCGTGCGGTGGTGTCACTGGGCGCTGCCGAGCCTTTGAAAGAGGCGCCGCGCCAGTATCTGAACCGGCTGAGTGATCTGCTCTTTGTGCTGGCCCGCGTGCTCAACCGCTTGAACGGTGGTGACGATGTGTATTGGAAGAGCGAGCGGCTGGCGCGTGGGGCGGCAGACTAAGGCTTAGGCCGCAGTGCGTTGTGTTCGCTTGGCGGGCGCGGCAGCTGCCATCAGGTCCAGCAAGGCCAAGATGTCGTCTTTCGTCTTGAAGCTGCCGAACGCTTTTTGATCTTGCTCGCGCACGATGGGAAAGCTGTCCAAGATAAAAGCAGCGTCTTTTTTGTCCAACCCGTAGAGGTGAAAAAAGAGCGCGTCCACTCCGGCGAGTCGTGCGCGGCGCTCTTCCTCATCCCATGCAAAAGGCGGCAGCACTTGCCCCTCTTTATCCACATAGCCCAAGTCGCGCGCGAAAGGCGCCAGGTCATGCGCCGTGTAGCTCAGCGCCAGCACTTGCGGAATGACGAAGTCCGCCACACTGGGCTCGGCATGATGGCCATTCATCAGCTTGGCCGCGCGCATGGCAGTGGCGAAGGCGGCAGGCAGAGGCTCCGAAAAGCGCTTGGCCTCAATCACCACAGCCTGCTCCACGATGAACCAGTTGAGGTTTTGGCCTTGCACTTTTTGCCTCAGAGCAAAGTCGAAGGCCAGCGAATTGATATTGGCCAGCAATAGCGGCGCCCAAGCGGCATAGCTGTCTTCATGCTTGCTTTGCGGCAGAAGCATGGCCATGCTGTTGCCAACGCCGCAGCGAGGCACTACGGCGCAAATCATCGTGCGCATGTTGCTTGGCGCCGTGACCGACTTGTAAGCCAGCGACCATTCGCCGTCCCACGTCGACAGCACATCCGAGCCTTTGACCCAGTACTGAGGCGCTGGAAAGCGGGATGCGGAGGATTTCTGTCCTGCGTCTATAGCTTCTTGCTGCGCAGCTCGCTTCAAGTTCGCGTTGTTCATCACCACATCGGCCGCTCGATGGTCAAACATTTGCACCATCTTGCCCTCATACAAAGGCACGGCCTGCTCGTCGTCTTTTCCCCAGCGGTTCAGCCCTGACGGTAGCCAGGCCGACTTCTTCAACTCCTCAGGCTTCAGGAATAGCGCTGAGTCTGCCGTCATGTGGAACATGGTCTGGTACTTCACGGGCCAGACCGACTGACTCGGCTGCTGACCCAGCGCATCGCTCACCGCGCCGTGCTGCACCAGCACCGGATGCTGGGCGTAGAGCTTGAGCGTGATGTCGGCATCGCGTTGGCTGCGAAAGATGGGCGCTGCACCAGTGTTAGGGTTCACGCGCTGAAAGTCTTTGGCGCTGAGCGACAAGACCCGCCCGGGTTCACCAAGCTCGGCCAGGCTGTGCAGGTAAAACGCGCAGCGACTGGGCTCAGCTTGGCCCTGCGTTTCACCGTCGGCCGGCTTACTTAGGCGAGGCGCATTGCCAAAGACCAATGCGCAAAACTTGAAACTGGCATGCACGTCAGGGAAAAAAGTGCGTCGATTTTCAAAGTCAAACAGCGCATGCAATCGCCCGGTGCTGCTGATGGACTTGAAGAACTCGGCAGCGCCTTTGTCAGCGGCAATGCCGCTGGGCGTGATCAAGGCCACCACGCCGCTGGCATTGATCAAGCTTTGCGCCCGTTCAACAAACAAGCTGTAAAGGTTGACGTCACCGCCTCCCAGCAATGGGTAGTCGCCTGCGCCGTGCTTGCCGTTGCCCAGTACGCGCGCGTTGGCTTCAGCGCGTTCGCAACTTTTTTCGTAGCTGGTCCACAGCGCGGCTCCACGAGTTTTCAAGTCGCTGATCATTCGCTTGCGGTCTGAGGCGCGGGCTTGTGCGGCAATCTTGGCGTCGCGCTCGGCAAACCACTCCACCTCTTGCAGCTTGATACGGTCCCAAGGCGGGTTGCCAATGATGGCGTCAAAGCCGCCACCAGCCCCACCACCGGCGCCAGCCCCAAACACGGTTGGGAACGTGGTCCACCAATGGAAGAAAGTCTCTTGTGCAGCCAGCGCACGCGCTTGGGTAATCAGGGCGTTCGCGGCTTGGGTGGCTGCGTCGCTCCCAGCTATATGGCCCGCGCTGAGCACGCTGACCAAGTTCAAACTGGGGTCCAGCAATCGCACGATGCCAGTGAGCAAAGGGTTCTCTTCATTCCCCGTGGGTTTGAGCAACTTGGGCAACTGGGCAATCTTGGCCACCGGCCAGCCGGGCACCAGCCAGCGCAGGGCCCGCCAAAAATCGAGCACCGCATGGATGGGCGCGATCTCAGACTGCGCCTGAGTCGCCAGCGCCTTGGACAGCTGTGCCTCGGCAATGTCCACGTCGGTCAGGTCCGCCACTTGGGCGATGTTGCGCGCAGCCAGCGCCAGCCGGTCGAACTCAGATCGCAGCAGCAGCGCCCCCAAGTCTTGCAAGCCTCGTTGTACGCGCGGCAGTTGCTCGCCATGCAGGCTGTCACCTGTTTTGAGGTGGTGGTCCAAAAAGCTCAGTGGCGCGCCCACGGTGAAGGTGTGCAGCCACAGCGCGGTCTTGGCCAGCTCGACGGCCATGGGGTTTTTGTCCACGCCAAAGATGGTCTTTTTCAAGATCATCCGGCGCACGATGTGCCGATCGTCCAATTGCTCGGCGGTGACGGCCCAGCCATGCGTTTGGGCTGCGGTTTTGATGCTGGTGCGAATGTGCGTGATGCGCGCTACCAAGGGGCTGAGCCAAGGCCGGCCTTTTTCCACGGCCTCGGCTGCCCAGGGCTGGGAGTTGACCTGCTGCGTGCTGGCGGCAATGGTTTCGAGCACCCGGTCGGCCAGGTCGTCCACCAGCGCCACCAAAAAGTGCCCGCTGCCCATGGCGGGGTCGCACACCTTGAGTTCGAGCAAGGCGCTGGCCGGGTCTTTGGCGTCCAGTGCGTCCCAGTCGCCCGGATTGAGCGAGCCTTTTTTGGCCAGTTTTTTAAGGTGAGCTTCAAAACTGGCAATGCGTTCAGCCGCCAAGCGGCCCACGGACTCGCGCAGGATCAGGCGCACCAAGTCGTCGTGTGTGTAGTAGCTGCCTGACAGCTTTCGCGCAAAGCTGGCCGGCGCTGCCACGATGCGGTTGATCTCGGGCTTGTCTTTGTAGTCGTCCTTGGCCTGCACTTCATGGACCAGGCTGTACTCCAGAAGGCGCTCGTAAATGCCGCCCAGGTGCGCCACCGCCAAGTCGCGGTAATTGATCCAGCCATGCAGCAGGTCTTCGGTGCGGCGGGAGAGCGCATCAATGATGGGCGCCATGACCTTGTCGGGCACCTTGGTGCGTTCAAGCAAAGGCGAGCGCGCCCGGTCGAACAAGCCGCCGTTATAGGCCGGCATGCCAATGTCGTCGTCTCCCTTATCAATCAGCGTGAACACACCCGCCAAGTGGAGCCATATGTGGCCGATGGTGCTCGAAAACGTTCCGCGCGCTTCAATCTTGTCGCGCACTTCTTCCCGGATGCGCCGCACGCTGTAAGGCGCATAGCGCTCGTCGCGCGTGGGCAGGAGGTTGCGGTCTTCGGCATAAAACATGAACAGCAGCCGGTACAGCAAGACCAGCGCCGCCTCGCGCACTTCGTCCAGGTACTCCGGCGTGAACTGCTTGCGCTTGAACTGGCCAATGCCGATGTCGTGCGTCTTAGCGTGCAGGTCGCCCCGGGCCAGCGCATCAGCCAATTGCGGAAAGATGTCCGTGAACACGCGTGCGCCGAGGTCTTGCGACACCTTTTCTTCATACAGCCGCGCTTCGTTCAGCGCATAAGCGTGCAGGCTCCGTTCGGCCGTGTCCCAAGCTTGCGGCAAGAAAGCATCGCGATGGAACAAGAGATAAAACAGCCGCAAGGCCTCACCCGACTCGATCTCGTCAAGCGCAGCTTGACAGCCCGCAAGGCCCAAGGCACCGGCCAGGTTGATCTCAAAAAAATCTTCTGACCGTGACCGAGCGTTTTGCCAGTACAGGCGCCAAGTACCGCCGTTCGTTAGCATGCCCCACTTGACCGCGCGGTCGGATGCCACGTCGACGCGGCTGAGGTAGCGCAGCATTTGCGACGAAGGCGCGTCGGGGTCAAACTGGTCTTTATCGCCGCGGTCCAGAGGGCGGAGCCAGCGCTTAGCTTCCAAAATTGCCAAGCCGTGGCGATAGCGACGGTCATCCTTGGACTCAGCCAATGCCGCGGTTTTTTTCACGCTGTCGGCAAACAGCAGGCAATCTGGAACCGCTTCCCGACCCTTCGGGTCTGAGTTGACCTGCGGCAAGGTGCTGTCCCATCCCAGTTCAACCAACACCTTGTTAATGACCAGCGCCTCGGTTTGCGCTTCATTGAGCGTGGAGTCAGCCCGCAGGCTGTCATAAATGCCGTGTAGCGCTTGCTCGAATGCGGCAAAGCGCCCGGCATCCAGCGTTTGATATGGCGGCGTATCGAGAATGCCCCGAGAAAGAAATTCTTGGGTAAAGAGCTGTCCCTGCATGGAAGAAGTCCGGGTTGGGTGCTTGCTGAGCTAGGGGGCAAGTATCGGCGACGTTTGCGCTCTCAAAGGCCGCTGCTCGCTGGCCTTTGCCTGACTTAAAACGCGGTGCTTATCGCGCCGGTCAAGGTCCAGTCGCTGCTCACCAACGGCATCCAGCGCCACTTGTCGAACGTGGTGCAGGGGTGCGAAATGCCGAGTGCCACGCGGTCGCCGACTTGCACCGCGCGCTGCACTGGGTCGGCCGGATCAAAACGCAAGTAGGCGTGTTGGTCATTGAGCGCGCTGATCGTCCAGCCTTGTGGCGCGGGCATCGCTGTTCGATGGCCTTTGGCCGCGAACAGCGTCGGGATCGGCATTTCCTGGTCATAGGAAATGTCGCGCCTGCCGCATGTCAGCAGCGCCAGCCCAGGCTCGGGCACGGACTGCACCAGACTCCACACGCACAGCGCCGCTTGAAGCGAGCTGTCCAGGTGCTCGCGCTTTTCAATCTGCGTCAGGAAGCGGCGGTAGTTGCCGTGGTCGTGGGTGAGGTAGCAGCCCGAGCGCAAAACGCCACGCACGGGCCGCGCTGCCCCGCCTTGTTGCCCGCCTTCCAGCCGAACCTGCAGCAAAGGAATGACCAGATCAAACACGGCCGAGCCGCCCGCGCTGATGAGGACTTCATCACCCGCTTCAAGATTCCACAGGGCCTCGCGGTGGCAGGCTTGCACCACCTCTATCACCCGGCGGACCAGCGCGGTGACGGCTGCGCTGTCATGCGCGCTGTCGCAACTGGCCAGGCCACCTTCGTAGCATTCGATGCCGCCCAGCCGCACGGCCTTGGAGTTGGCCAGTGCGCGCGCGAGCTCCATGGCTTGTTCAAAGCTGCGGCAGCCGGTGCGCTGCCCGGGAATGCCCATTTCCAGCAGCACATCAAAGGCGTGAGCCGCGCTGCGCCGCTCGGCCCAGTCTTCAATCAGCGCCAGTTGCGCAAGCGAATCAACGAGAAACCAGATGCGCAGATCCGCATCGGCCGACAGCAAGGCTGACAGGCCGTCGAGGTCCGCGTCGGCCAGCACCTGGTTGGCGATGATGATTCGCTTGGCGCCTGCCGCCACGCCCATGCGGGCTTGGAACACCGTGGCAAAAGAAAGGCCCCATGCGCCAGCGGCCAGTTGGCGTTGGCAAAGCTGCGGCGACATCGGCGTCTTGCCGTGCGGTGCCAGCCACACGCCCTTGCGCTCGGCAAAGGCTTGCATCCAGGCCAGGTTGTGCGCGAGCGCATCTTCACGAATGACGGCCAGCGGAAACGTCAGGTCGTCGGCCAGCACGTTCCACTTTTTACTGGCCAACTCGCTGGCCAGCGTCGGGCCGAGATGAAAGGGGTAGCTCTTGCAGCTGTGGTCGAGCGTGAAATCAGTGCTCATTCATTCGCTACCCACCAAAGCCGCATACGCACGGCGCGTGGCGGGCGTCACGCTCTCCAGCACTTTGGCGTAGGGCGTTTTGTGCCGCACCAGCAAGCGCGCCGAGGCCACGCCGCGCGACTTGCAAAACCAGTGGCAGCTGTGCTGCATCAAAAAAAGCTCCGCGCTCAAGGTGTAAGCGCGTGAGCGGGCGGCGCTGTCGTCACCGCTGGCCAAGGCTTGCTCTTCTTCTGGACCGGTATCTGCGTGCACCACGCGGGCAATGCCGTCCGCATGCAGTGCCAGCAGCGCGCGCATGTCCAGGCTGCTGCGCGGCAGCCAGGCGGCGGCTTCGCTCAGGGGCCAGGGTAGGCGGTTCACGCGGGTGTCGGCTTCGGCTTCCAGCGCAAAGCTCTGGGCCAGTTGCGCGAACTGGGTGCTGAGCTTTTTCTCGGCGGCGCCCAGCAACTGCCAGATGGACGCGCGGCGCTGGGCATCGGCTTCACCCAGGGCGCGTTGGTAGCCTTCGGTCAAGGTCTCCAGCAGCTTTTCAATGTCGAATTGCGCCAGGTGCATGCCCAGCAAGCGGATGCGCCTGCGCTCGGCGCGGGACTTGAGCGTGTGCAAGGCGAATGCGGCCAGCGCCGTCAGGACAAAAGTTTCCATGCAATCGATCTTGGCTGTCGGGGGACTTTAAAACGGGGAGCTTCAAAAGGGCGCCCAGTGTAGGGCGCTGCTGGGCTAGCGTGCGGCTTCGCTGGCTTCGGCAGTCTCGCCAGCTTTGGCCGCGACAGCCGGCTTGCGGCTCATCAGCAAGATGCCGGCCGACACCGTGGCCAGCGCAGCCAGCAGACCCGGCGTCACACTTTCTTTCAGCCAAAGCGCGCCAAACACCAGCGCAAAGATGGGCGTGAGAAAAACGAACACCGAGACCTGCGTGGCCGGGTAGCGGCCCAGCAGCCACATCCAGGCCAGGTAGCTGGCAAAAGCGCCCACCACCGTTTGCAGCAAGAGTGAGCCCCAGGCAAAGGGACTGAAGTTCCATTGCCACACCTCACCCAGCGCCAGGGACACAAAGGGGAACACCGCCGCGCTCACGGCGAGTTGGTAGAAGAGCAATTTTTCAGCCGAGATGCGGGCGAGTTGCGAACTGCGGATCACCACCGTCGTCAGGCCCCACAGCATGCCGGCTGCCAAGCCCAGCAAGTCGCCGCGCAGCGTGCTTGTGCCGTTGGCCACCAAGCCTTCGCGCAGCGCAAACAGCACGGCCGCAAAGGCCGCGAAGAGCCCCAGCCACTGCAAGCCGCGCAGGCGCTCCGAGCGCACCCACAGCGGCACCAGCAAAGCCACCCAGAAGGGCGAGGTGTACAAAAACACCGTCAGGCGCGAGGCACTGGTGTGCTGCAGCCCGAGGTAAATACAGGCGAACTCCGCCGCAAACAAAGCCCCCGCCAAGAGGCCCGCTTTGCCCGAGCCGTCAAATGCCCACAAGCTAACGCCACGCCAGCGGCACCACAGCCAAAGCAGCGCCGTGGCGCCCGCCAGGCGCAGCGAAGCCTGAAACATGGGCGGCAGTTCGGTCATGGTGGCTTTGATCAGCACTTGCTGAAAGCCCCAGAAGAAACAGCAGGCCAGCAAGATGCCGACTGCGAGCGGATCAAGATGCGTCTTGCGCATGTCAGGCGGTCACTGGCACAAAATCAAAGTGGATGCTCGGTGTAGAACTTGCCGCCGTGAAACAGCAGCGGCGCGACGCCGCTTTGGTGCGCGCAGCGCTCGACTTCGCCGACAAAGATGACGTGATCGCCTTCTTCGTAGCGGCTGCGGTTGAAGCATTCAAACGTGGCGGCAGCGCCTGCCAGCAGCGGCGCACCGCAGGCGCCTTCTGTGAATTCAACGCCAGTCCAGCGGTCTTCGCGCTTGCTGGCAAATCGTTCGGCCAGCTCTTTTTGGTCGGCCGCCAGGATGTTGATGGCGTAGTGTGAGCCGGTGCTGAAAGCCGCCATGGAGCCGGCTGAGCGGCCCAGGCTCCAGAGCACCAGGGGCGGTTCCATGGAGACGGAATTAAAGGAGTTGGCAGTAAGCCCGACCAACACGCCGCTGGCCGTGCGTGCGGTGACGATGGTCACGCCGGTGGCGAACATGCCTAGCGCCGCACGGAACTCGGGCCGGGTGAAGTCCGGGCTGCGGGCTGTGGCGGTGGGGACGTTGCTGGGCGCTTGAGTGGTCATGTCGTCGGGGCTTTGGGAATGCGTTCAGTGCAGCGGACGGCGGAAACCCGGCGCTGTGTGCATTGTCCGGTATCGGTGCGGATGGGCATTCCCCGAGCCTGGATTGCCCTCGGCGGTGCGGGCGGTCATGGCCGTGCGGTCAGCTCTCGCCGTGCGGTCCGCCCTCGGCGGTGCGAGGCAGGCGCTGCGCCGCTCATGTCCCCCGGCGGCCTGCGGCCTCCTCCTCCTTTACTTCGCTTTGCAGCGCCTGCCTCGCATCACCGAGGGCTTTCGGGCGTTGCTGACTTTGTTGGGATGAGCGCGACCGCTCTGAGCGTCACTCATTCGTCGGGTTTGCCGGACATTTTTTTGTAGCTGCGGTCCATCTCGGGGGCGCGGCTGGTGTCTTTCAGGCCGCCTTCAATGTCGCGTGCGGCTTGCTCAATCAGCGGGTCGGTGTCGCTGGCGGTCATCGCCACGGACTCGTCACGGTCGTGCGGCAAATGGTGGCTTTGCTTGATGGATTCGTTCTTGCCGGTTTGCGGTTCTCGGGTGGGCTGATGCTCCGTCTGCGCTTTTTGCGCGGGCTGGCCAGCACCACGGCCGGCGCGGTCTTGCTGCGCGTCGGCCACTTTGTCGAAGGCGGTCGCCTTGGATTTGTCGTGCAAGTTGTGAGCGTCGTCAGCGGGCATAGGGAACTTCCTTTCGTGTGAAGACCAAGTCTCAAATTCGGCCGCGCCGATGCTGCAAGAAAAAGTCCAGCATCGCTTGCGACGCGGGCGGGCCGTGCGGGTCTGTGAAGCTGCCGGTCTCGCTGCCGCCTGACCAGGCGTGCGGCCCGGCTTCAACCGACCAGTACTCCACGTAGCTGCGACCGTTGAGGGCGCGGTAAACCGTTCGCAAGGTGTTGCGCAATTCGCCAGTGGCGGCGGGCAGGGCTTGCGGAATCTCTGCGCGCTCAAGCCGCACGCCTGCTGCGTCCACGGCGGCAACGGCCGCTTGCACGATCTGGTCGCCGTTGTCGGGGTGCACGGTGCGGTCGGCGCTGCCGTGAAACACGATGGTGGGCATCAGCCCTGCGCCATCGTCCCCACTGTCCCCCGCGTCGTCGGTGGACTCATCGTCTTTGCGGCCTGCGCCGTTGCCCGCGCCATTGCCTGACCCGCGGCGGCTGCCGTGGCGCATGGCGCTAAAAGCTGACATCACGTCATGCGCGGCGCCCGGTGGCAGACCTGAATGCACGCCCACCGCCGCAAAGAGGTCGGGGTTGTGCGCTGCCACGATGGCCGCCATGGCGCCACCCGCGGACAGCCCGGCGATGTAAATGCGCTTGGGGTCCACCGGATAGCGCGCGGCCACTTGGCGGGTGAGCGCGGCCAGCATGGCGGGCTCGCCGGCGTGGCGGCCCTGGTGCGCCAGGTCAAACCAGTTCCAGCAGCGCATCTGGTTGGCGGTGGCCAGTTGCTCGGGGTAGAGCACCACGCAGGGCACGCGCGCGGCACATTCGTTCATGGCGGTGCCGCGCGCAAAGTCGGGCGCGTCTTGCTGGCAGCCGTGCAGCATCACCACCAGCGGCATGGCCGCGCTGGCGTCTGGCGCGGCGGGCACGTACAAGTTAAAGCCGTAGCGCTCGCCTTCGAAGGCGAAGACCTGGCGGTTAAAAGTAGCCCGACGGGCCTTGGCGGCGGGCACTTGTTCAGGCTCAGGGCTTGGCAGAACAGGCTCGGGGCTCTTGGTTTCCTGGCGCGCGGCGGCTGGCTCGACGGTGGGCCCGACGTTGGACCCGACAGTGGGCTCGTGAGTGGGCTCGACACTAGGCCCGACAGTGGGCTCGATCTGCGCTGGGATCGGAATTTCGCCCGGCAGCTGCAAGGCCAGGCCGCCCACCGGAAGCGCTGGTGCATGGGCAGGGGCGAGCAGGCGTTGCAACCAGCGCAGGACGCCAGCCAAGGGGAATTTTTTAAGGGCCATCGTTTTCCCGGTTGAGTTTGCTGCGGTGCAACAAAGAATACGCCGATCGGGCCTGTCCGGGCAATCAGGCGCGTCGATGTATGACGCGGCGCCACGTCCGGGGTTCAGTTTGCCCGCTGATCCGGTCCTACACCCGGGCCTGACAGGAACCGACACCAAGGCCTGGGCCTGCTCCGGACAGTGACATCACGCCGGTTTTTTGGAAGACCTTTGTCTCAACTTATTCCACAAGGATGCCCCCATGCCCACCCAAGTTACTGAATGGAGCACCGCGCTGATGAGTTCGCTGGCCGGCGCCATGGCCCTGTTGTTCAGCGCCATCCCCAAGGTTCTCGGTTTTCTGGTGATCCTCATCGTCGGCTGGCTGATCGCCTCGCTGGTGGAAAAAGGTGTGGCCGCCGTGCTGCGCAGCGTCAAGTTCAATGAGTTGTCGCAGCGCGCCGGACTGGCCGACTTTGTGACCCGCATGGGCATCAACACCGATTCGTCGGGCCTGCTGGCGGCCATCGTCAAGTGGTTCATCCGCTTGATCGCGCTGGTGGTCGCCTTTGACGCGCTGGGCCTGCCCGCCGTGTCCGAGGTGCTGCGCGAATTCCTGCTCTGGCTGCCCAACGTGGTGGTGGCGATGGTGGTGCTGGTGATTGGCGGGCTGCTGGCCCGCGCCTTGGGCAATGTGGTGCGCGGCGCCGTGGCCAAGAGCGCGCTGGGCGACCCCGACGTGCTGGCCCGCGTGGCCGGTGGGTTGGTGTGGGCCTTTGCCATCGTGGTGGCGGTCAATCAGATCGGCATTGCGACTGAGTTGGTGAACACGCTTTTTATGGCGGTGGTGGGCGCCATTGCGCTGGCGCTGGGGCTGGCCTTTGGCCTGGGCGGGCGCGAGACGGCTGGTGAGCTGGTGCGCGACTGGTACCGCCGTGGCCGGCAAAACAAAGACGAATTCAAGCGGGCCGGGCAAGTGGCCAGCGCCGAGATGCAGGCGGCCACCCGGCGCGAGTCAGGAAGCGCCATGGGCGACGGCGCGGGCCGCGCCTAGCGCCTTGCCGATTCACAAGAAGGTCGCAGGGTCAAAGGTCGCAAGGTCAAGGGAAAAGGTCACCCCAGGTCACCTGGGATGTTGAGTCAGCAAAAGCTGGTGCGGGCGGGCTACCATCCTTGCTGTGCGGGCGTCGCTTGAATTGTTCAAGGCTGGCGCCGGCCTCCATCAAGCCAGTCATGACCCCACTTCCTGCGGCCGCTTCGGCGCCAATTGCCGCCAAGCCCCTGTTCGCGCCGTCCGAGGCGGCGCTCGCCCCGTGCGCACGCGCCCTGCAACTGCTCAAGCACTGCAGCCGGGCCATGACCCGAATCCACAAGGAAAAAGAGCTTCTTGCCGAGGTCTGCCGCGTGGCCGTGGCGGTGGGTGGCTACCAGCTGGCCTGGGCAGGCACGACCAGCGTGGAAGACAAGCGGATCAAGCCGCGGGCCTTTGCCGGACACGAAGGCGGCTATCTGTCCAGCTTCCAGGCGAACTGGGCGGAACTTCCATTGGGAACCCCCGGCGCGCTCGCCGAGTCTTTGCGCCGCGGCCACGCCATGGATTGCCCCAACCTCAAGGCAGAACCGCAGGGCGCTGGCCAGGCTCAGGCACTGCAACTCGGTCTGGGCAGCCTTCTGGCCTTGCCCCTTATTCAGGGCGCAACCGTTCTGGGCGTGCTGGCCCTTTACCGGGACGAGCCGGCAGCCGCCTCGGCCGAGGAGATTTCGCTGCTGCAAGACGTGGCTGACAACCTGGCCTTTGCGCTGAACGCCATTGCGTCACAGCGGGCCCGAGATCGACTCGAAGGCAAGGTGGGCAGGGCCGTGGTGGGGTTGTCGGGCAAGGCAGGCCTGCCGTTTCTCCAGTACCTGTTGGGCAATTTGGCCGAGTCCGTGGAATGCCGAGGCGCTTACCTGACTCGGCTGGTGCCTGAAGCGCCCGGTCGCGCCCGCTTGCTGGCCGGTGTGGAGCTAGGTCAGGCGGTGGCGTCTTTGGAGTTTGAGGTGGCCGACACGCCCTGCCAAAAATTGCTGAGTCAGCCGTCTTTTTTTGAATGTGGACCGCTGCCACAGTTGTATCCGCGCGCCCAACTGCTGGCCGGGCTGCACGAGCCCACGTATGTCGGCCACCGGCTGGAGGACTCGCAAGGTCAGCTGCTGGGCATGCTTTTTGTGGTGTTTGCGGCATTGCCCAGCCAGCTGGACTTGCTGCGCTCTGCGGTGGGAATGTTTGCCTCGCGCGCCGCCGCCGAGCTCGAGCGCATGGACGCCGACCAGGAGATTCGCCGCCTCAACGCCTGCCTCGAAGAGCGTGTGCAGCAGCGCACCGCCCAGCTCAAGCTGGCCAACGAGGAGCTGGAGTCGTTTTGCTATTCGGCCTCACATGATCTGCGCACGCCATTGAGCGCGGTGGATGGTTTTGCGCATCTGCTCGAGCAAGGGCTGGACCGCTCGGCGGACCCGGTGGCCGAGCGGCATCGGCATTACCTGCGCCGCATCCGGGCGGGCATGGTGCAAATGGGCGAATTGATTGAAGCCTTGTTGCAACTGGCCCGCCTGGCTCGCACGCCCATGACCCTCGAGCCTGTCGATCTCAGCCAGATGGCCGATGACATCCTGACCGCCTACCGCGAACGTGAGCCCGCGCGGGAGCTGGAGGTCGAGGTCGAGCCCGGCCTTTCGGCGCTGGGTGACGCCCGCTTGTTGCGCCAGTTGATGGACAACCTCTTGGGCAACGCCTGGAAGTTCAGCGGCGGCAAGGCCGTGACGCGGATTCGTTTTGCCCAGGCTGCATCGCGCGACCTGGCACCTGATGAGCCGGTCTTTGTGGTGGAAGACCAGGGCGCTGGCTTCAACATGGCTTATGCGCAAAACCTGTTTGGCCCGTTCCAGCGCCTGCATTCGCCCAGCGAATTTGAAGGCACTGGCATTGGCCTGGCCACGGTACAGCGCATCGTGCAGCGCCACGGTGGCCGAGTCTGGGGCGAAGCCGAGCCGGGCAAAGGCGCTCGCTTTTATTTCAGCCTGGGGCCGGCGGAGGCGCTGGCCCAAGCGAAAGCCCAGCCGAGCTGAACTCCTCGGTCGCATTGCATAGCTGCCGTCCATTTTTTGGCCCAAGAGCCCATTAAAAAGGCGGGAAGTTCGGCTTTGCCTAGAATCGGGGCATGTCCACTCCACTTTCTCCGCCGGGCTCCGCGCCCGTCAAAGTCTCCTTCAAGGCCCAGATGCTGCAAGCCCGCGAAGACGCCATCGTCGAGGCGGTGAACCGTCTCCTGGCGGAAAAGGGCTTTGACTTGATGACCGTGGACGAAGTCGCGGCCGAGGTCGGCATTGCCAAGGCCAGCTTGTACAAGCACTTTTCCAGCAAGGAAGATCTGGCGGCGGCCGCCATGGTCCGGGTGCTGGCCAAGGCTCAGACCTTTTTGAGCAGCCTGCCGGCCGACGCCGCGCCGGTGGACCAGCTCAAAGCCGTGGCGCGCTGGATGATGCGTCTGCAGCTGGCGGGCGAAATGCCTTCGCTGCCCAGCCAAAACTCCAGCCTGCGCGCCAGCCTCATGGCCAACCGCGCCTACCTTGACGGCTTGTTGCAAGTAAGTGACCACATCGGCGGCTGGATAGAGGCGGCGCAGGAGAATGGCAGCCTGAACAAGGCCTTGCCACCCATTTTGGTGCTCTACACCTTGTATTCCCGCGCCTGCGATCCGGTGCTGGAGTTCATGAAGGCGGGCGGCCAGTTCAGCGACGACGAGATCGTGGAATGGGTGCTGATGACCTGTTTTAACGGCTTGATTTAAGCAAAAAAAAGCCGCGCAGTACCTGACTGCGCGGCTTTTTTGCCTACTAAATCACTTCGGCATGATCACCGTGTCAATGGCGTGAATCACGCCGTTGCTGGCGGCTACGTCGGCGGCCACCACTTTGGCGCCGTTCACCGTCACGCCGCCGGCGGTGGCCAGGGTCACATCGCTGCCTTGCACGGTTTTGACCATGCCGGCCTTGACGTCTTTGGCCATCACTTTGCCGGACACCACGTGGTAGGTCAGCACCTTGGTCAACGCGGCTTTGTCCATGAGCAGGGCGTCCAGGTCAGCCTTGGGGATCTTGGCAAAAGCCGCGTCGGTGGGTGCAAACACGGTGAAAGGCCCGGTGCCCTTGAGCGTGTCAACCAGGCCCGCCGCCTGCACTGCGGTGACCAAGGTCTTGAAATTGCCCGCGCTCACGGCGGTGTCCACGATGTCGGCAGCAAAGGCCGAAAAGCTGGAGAAAGCAGCGCTGGTGCCGATGGCGAGGGCGACGAGGGACTTCTTCATGAGGACTCCTTGGGTTACGTTGAGGTTTGCGGCCAAAAATCTGGCGCGCCCTCAATATAAGCCAAGGCAGTATCAATTTAAACCGTAAGGTCTTTCTTGTAACTCATCAGTATTTTTCTGACCTATCCAGGATAAAGCCTGCGCTTCCCAAGCCTTAAAGCGCGAGTACCAGGCGCGGGCTGCAGGCCCGTGAGCAGCAGGGCAAAAACTGGTCGTTCGCCGCCTTTTCTTCAGGCGTGAGGTAGTGGTCGCGGTGCTCCGGCGTGCCGGCTTGCACGCCGGTCAGGCAGGTGCCGCACACGCCTTGCTCGCACGAAGCCAGCACGTCCAGACCCGCGGCCTGCAAGGCTTGCAAAGCGGTTTGCTGCGGCTGCACCTTGATGACCTGCCCGCTGCTGGCGATCTCCAGCTCGAAGCTGCCGTCGCCAGCGGTGTCCACCGGCGCTGCGCCGAAGAACTCGTAATGCAGCTGCGCCTCGGGCCAGGCCTGCGCGCGAGCCAAGCCCAAGACCGCGTCCATAAAGCCTTGCGGGCCGCACACATACAAGTGTGTGCCGGGCGCCGCGGCTTTGAGCGTGGCGGCGATGTCTAGTTTTTGCGCCGGCTCGCCGTCGTCAAAGTGATGCTGCACGCGGGCCGCATACGGCGCGGCGGCCACGCGGGCCAAAAACGCCGTGCGTTCGCGCGAGCGGGTGCAATGGTGCAGCGCAAAGGCAGCGCCTTCGGCTTGCAGCTTTTCAGCCATGGCCAAGAGCGGCGTCACGCCAATGCCGCCGCCCAGCAGCAAATGCTCTGCGGCGCCGTCAGCCAGCGGAAAGTGATTCTTGGGCACGCTGATGGTCAGCACGTCGCCTTCGTGCACGGCCTCATGCACAGCCACCGAGCCGCCGCGTGAGTTGGCGTCGCGCAGCACGCTGATCTGGTAGCGGCCGCTGTCGCTGGGCGGGTTGCACAGCGAGTACTGGCGCATCAGGCCGCCGGGCAAGTGCACGTCGATGTGCGCGCCGGCGCTGAAGGGCGGCAGGCTGCCGGATTCGGCCACCAAGTCCAGGCTACAGATGTCCAGGGCTTCGGTGGCTTTGCGAGCTACGCGCACGCGCAGGTCGCTTGATGCAGTGGCGGCCGTGCTCATGCTGCGGTCCCTGCGGCGGTGGCCGGGGCTGGGCTTGTAGCGATGGCAGCCGCCTTCTCCGCCGCCAACACGCGATCAATCACGCGGCGCGATTGCACGCCGCCCGCGTCGATATTGAGCTTGAGCAGGCCGCGGTCCGGAAAGCGCGAGAGGTTGGCTTGCTGCAACTCCAGCATGTCCAGGTCTTCTGAAAAGATCTTGCCCTGGCCTTCGCGGATCTGCGCGGTCAGCGCCGGGTCTTGCGGGTTGAACTGGCGCGCCATGCCCCAGAAGTAATGCATCGATGTGTCGGTCTCGGGCGTGATGAAGTCCACCACCACGCTGTACACCTTGTGCTCGGCCGGGGCGTTGACGCCGCCATGCCCGGCATGCGCCACGCCGACTTCGATCATCACGTGGCTGGGCGGCGAAAAGCGGCAGATCTGCCAGCGGTCAACCGGCACGTCGTCGGCGAGACCATTGGCGCGCAACGCCATTTTCCAGAAGGGAGGGGCAATGATGTTTTCCATGAAGCGGCTGGTGATGACTTTGTCGCCTTCGACCACGGTTTTGCAGGGAACTTCGTCGATCTCTTTTTGGCCGATGCTGTTGGCGTGCAGATAGGTTTCGTGCGTGAGGTCCATCAGGTTGTCGACCATGAGCTGGTAGTTGGCCTTGACGTGGTACAGCCCGCCGCCGTAGGCCCATTCGGGGTTGTCGTGCCAAACCATGTGCGGGATGAGCGCCGGGTCGGCCTGGGCTTTGTCGCCGGGCCAGACCCAGATGAAGCCGTAGCGCTCGACGACCGGAAAGCTTTTGATGGCGGGGAAGCCGCCTACGCGCTGGCCGGGCATGGCCACGGTTTTGCCGTCGCAGCCCATTTCCAGGCCGTGGTAACCGCAGACGAGTTTGCCTTCGCACACGTAGCCCAGGGACAGGGGCGCGCCGCGGTGGGGGCAGAAGTCTTCGACGGCGGCGACCGTGATGTCGGTGGGGCGGTAGAAGACCATGCGCTCGTTGCAGATGGTGCGGCCCAGGGGCTTGGCGGCGAGTTCGTCGGCTGAGGCGGCTACGTACCAGGTGTTTCTTGGGAACATGTCTTTGTCTCCTTGGGCTTTGATTGGCGTGAGGCTGCTGGATTCGGGGGCGGGTCGGGATTCGGGGAGGGTCGTGGCTGGGCTGGGGGGCGGCTGCCTCATGGCGGCTACCGCAAATCGGCTGCCACCCCCCAGCCCAGCCACGACCCTGGGATCGGAATCGGGGTCGGGGTCGGGTTAGCGCCCACGTTCACGTTCAGCATGCTGAATGAGTGGATTGTAGGGAGGATTTGCGCGGCTTGCACGGGGCCGCTCTTGGATTCAAATGCGGGTTTACCCGAGTTTGGTTGGAGCTCAGTCCAGTTGCGTGAACTTGCGCAGGAGCCGCAGAAACTCGCTTTGCTCATCTGCGGTCAGGCCTTGCAAGAGCTGCTGGTACATGGGCGCAACCTTTGGCAGCATGTCGGCCAGCACGGCGCGGCCTGCGTCGGTCAGGGTCAGGCTGCGCTGGCGGCGGGGCAGCAGCTCGCGCACGATCCAGCCTTTGCTTTCCAGCCGCGCGGCAATGTCGGCGGTGGTCGATGTGTCCAGCGCCACCCGCTGGGCCAGCGTCACCTGGTCGATGCCGGGTTCTTCTTGCAGCGCCCGCAGCAGCGCGTATTGAACGGGCGTGATGCTCCGGCCATGCGTTTCGGCAAAGGTGGACACCGCCCGCTGATGCGCCCGGCGAATCAGGTGGCCGGGTTCGTCGTGCAGGGCGATGGGGGTGTCGGAGATGGGATCTTTGGAGGGGCTGGGCTGCATAGGGGCGAGGTACGCACAAAGGCGTCGGCGGGACTATAGCGGGCTTTGGCGGGCGGTCTTTGATAATGCGTGCATGCTGATCGCCGAGCAACTCAAACCCCTACGCGCCGCCTGCGCGGTGGCAGCCACCGGCAGCACGGTGGCTGCTGCGCTGGCTTTGCATGTGTCGCAGTCCTCGGTCACGCGGGCGGTGCAGGTGCTTGAAGCCAGTCTGGGCCGGCCGCTGTTTGAGCGGGTGGACCGCGGCATGCGACTGACTGCTGCCGGTGTGGGGCTGGTGCGGCGCGGCACGCGGGCGTTGGAACATTTGGCTGCTGCCGGCAGGCCGGCCACGACGGAGCGGCGCTGGTCGGCCGATGGCTTGCCGGACGCCTTGGCTGCATCCAGCCAGACCATGGCCTGGGCCAGCAGTCGCCTGGCCGCTGGCGTCGGCCATCGGCATTTGCGGGTGCTGCGCTCGCTGGCGCAGACGCGTTCTGAAACCCTGAGCGCGCGGGCGCTGGGCATCAGCCAGTCGGCGGTGCACCAGACGCTGGCGCAGCTTGAGCACATGAGCGGCGGCCTCTTGTTTGTGCGGGCGCGGCGTGGCCTGCGCCTGACCGAAGCCGGCGACAGCGCGCTGCAGGCTTGCAAGCTGGCCCTGGCCGAGTTGCAACAGGCGGAAGACGAATGGGCGCTGGACCAGGGCCGCGTGCAGGGCCGGCTCTTGATCGGCACGCTGCCGTTTTCCACCGGGCAGCTGCTGTCTGAAGCGGTGGACCGCGTGCTGCAAGCGCATCCGGGCCTGAGCGTGACCATCATTGACGGGACGTATGACGCCTTGCTGGCGCAGTTGCAGCAGGCCGACATTGACTTCATCGTCGGCGCCTTGCGGCCGGCGCTGCCTGACGCGGCTTTGCAGCAAGAAACACTGTTTTTGGACCAGCTGGCCGTGGTGGCGCGGGCCGCCCATCCGCTGGCGCAGCGCAAGCCGCTCAGCTGGCCTGACCTGGCGGGCGCGGCCTGGATTTTGCCCATGCCCAACACGCCGGCGCAGGCCGCGTTTGAGCAAGCCTTGCAGGTGGCCGGCATCCCGGTGCCGGCCGATGCCTTGCGCGTGAACAGCGCACTCATGATGCAAGCCCTGCTGGCCCAAGGCGACCGGCTGGCGCTGATGTCGCCGCGCCAGGTGCAGCGCGAACTGGCGGCCGGGCTCTTGGTACAACTGCCCGTCACGGTGCGGCACCAGCCGCGCATGATCGGCATCATCCGCCGCGCCGGCCACTGGCCCACCTCGGCCGCGCAGACCTTGCTGGATGCGCTCCGGGCCGTGGCACGTGATATTGCCGAGCCTGCACCTGAACCCATTGAATAAGCAGACTGCATAGCCAGCCCGGCGAAAGCATTGGCTTTTGCCTTGGTAAATGGCGACCATCTCGTTGCCGAAGCAAAGCCGCGCTGTAGCGGTATGCATACGGGAAAACCCGAATACCAGGAGACAACATCATGCAAAAACGTCAATTCATCCGGACCGCCACCGCTATCGCAACCGGCCTCGCCCTGACCGCCGCCATGGGCTCTGCCATGGCCCAGGCCAACACCTTCAAGATCGGCCTGATCTTGCCAATGACCGGCCCCTTTGCCTCGACGGGCAAGCAAATCGACGCCGCAGTGCGCCTGTATATCGCGCAAAACGGCGACACCGTGGCCGGCAAAAAAGTCCAGGTCATCCTCAAAGACGACACGGGCGCACCTGACGTGACCAAGCGCATCGCGCAAGAGCTGGTCATCAACGAAAAAGTGCAGGTGCTGGCCGGCTTTGGCCTGACGCCGCTGGCCTTTGCCACCGCGCCGGTCGCCACGCAATCCAAAACCCCGCTGGTCGTGATGGCTGCCGCCACTTCCACCATCACCGAAGCCTCGCCTTACATCGTGCGCACCAGCTTCACGGTGCCGCAGGTGGTCACTGTCCTGGCCGACTGGGCCAGCAAGAACAACATCAAGCGCGTGGTCACCCTGGTGAGCGACTACGCGCCGGGCGTGGACTCCGAGAAATACTTCAGCCAGCGCTTTGTGGCCAACGGCGGCGTGGTCGTCGAGAGCCTGCGCGTGCCTGTGCGCGCACCAGACTTCGCCCCCTTCTTGCAAAAAGTGCGTGACGCCAACCCGGACGCACTCTTCACCTTTGTGCCGTCCGGCGCAGGCACGGCTTTGATGAAGCAGTTCGCCGAGCGCGGCCTGGACAAAGCCGGCATCCGCATGATTGCCGAAGGCAGCGTGACGGACGACGACATCTTGAACGGCATGGGCGATGTGGCTGTGGGCGTGGTGACCGCGCACCACTACTCGGCCGCGCACAACTCGGCTTTGAACAAGAAGTTCGTTGAAGCCTTTGGCAAAGCCAACGGCGGCATGCGCCCCAACTTCATGGCTGTGGGCGGCTATGACGGCATGCGCGTGATTTACCAAGCCGCAAAAACCACCAAAGGCGAAGGCGGCGAAGCGCTGCTCAACGCCATGAAGGGCCAAGTGTTTGAAAGCCCACGCGGCCAGATGTACATCGACGCGCAAACCCGCGACGTGGTGCAAAGCGTGTACGTGCGCAAGGTCGAAAAAATCAACGGCCAACTCTGGAACACCGAAATCCAGACCGTCACGGACGTGAAAGACATCGGCAAGGCCAAGTAAATCCAGTCGGGCGACCGGGCCGCGAGGCGCCGGTTGCCCTTGGTCCGGTCGTGGTCTGATGTCCGGTTCTTTTTTGGGGCGCCCAGTGCCCCTTGCCCTCTTTACCTAGCGCTCCATGCTGACCATTCTTTTTGACGGCATTGCCTACGGCATGCTGCTTTTCATTCTGGCCGTCGGCCTGTCGGTGACCATGGGTTTGATGAACTTCATCAACCTGGCTCACGGCGCCTTTGCCATGCTGGGCGGCTACCTCACGGTGGTGCTGATGCAGCGATTCGGCATGCCGTTTTTGGCGTGCCTGCCTGTGGCCTTTGTCGGCACGGCACTCGTCGGCGCACTGCTGGAACGCACGCTTTACCGGCCCATGTACAACAAGCCGCACCTGGACCAGGTGCTCTTCAGCATCGGCCTGACCTTCATGGCCGTGGCGGCGACGGCTTACTTCATGGGCTCGCAGCAGCAAATCATCCAACTCCCTGACTGGCTGCGTGGCCGCACCGAGCTGGGCTCGGGCTCGCTGATGTTGGGCATGGGCCACTACCGCTTGTTCATCATCGCCATTTGCGCGGCGCTCACGGTGGGCCTGCAACTGGTGCTGTCGCGCACCCGCTTTGGCAGCCAGCTGCGCGCCAGCGTGGACGACCCGCGCGTGGCGGCGGGCCTGGGCATCAACACGAGTTTGGTGTTTGCCTCGACCTTTGCCGTGGGCAGCGGCCTGGCCGGTCTGGGTGGCGCGCTGGGCGCTGAAGTGCTGGGGCTGGACCCTAACTTTCCGCTCAAGTTCCTGGTGTATTTCCTCATCGTCGTGGCGGTGGGCGGCACCTCGTCCATCACCGGGCCGCTGCTGGCTGCGCTGCTGCTGGGCATTGCTGACGTGGCCGGCAAATACTACGTGCCCAAGCTGGGCGGCTTCATTGTTTACACGCTCATGATTGCGCTGCTCATCTGGCGGCCGCAAGGGCTTTTTTCGCGTCTCGGGGGTGGGAAATGAGCGGGCAACAAACAACTTCGCGGGCGCTAGATGCGGCACGCTGGCGCGTGTGGGAGCCCTTGCTTTGGGCCGCCATGCTGCTGTCGCCCTGGCTCTTTAAAGAGCATTCGCTCATCATCAACGAGATCGCCATCGTCGCGCTGTTTGCGCTGTCGCTGGACTTGATCCTGGGCTACACCGGCATCGTCTCGCTGGGCCACGCCGCCTACCTGGGCCTGGGTGCTTACACGGCAGCGCTGTTTGCCAAGCACGTCATGCCTGACCCGCTGGTGGGCATGCTAGTGGCCATTGCCATGTGCACGGCGCTGGGCGCATTGGGCTCACTCACCATCATGCGCGGCACTGACTTGACGCGCATCATGGTCACGCTGGGCACGGCGCTCATCTTGTATGAGCTGGCCAACAAGTTCGACACGCTGACCGGCGGCGCTGACGGCCTGCAAGGCGTGGTGCTGGGCCCCGTGCTGGGCCGTTTTGAGTTTGATCTGTATGGGCAGACGGCGGCTTGGTATTCCATCGCGGTCTTGCTGCTGTTCTTTTTGCTGGCGCGGCGTCTGGTGCATTCGCCCTTTGGCGCCACGCTCATGGCGGTGCGCGACAACCGCTTGCGCGCCATGGCCATCGGCATTCCGGTCGGCGGTCGCTTGGCCGTTATCTACACCGTGGCCGCCGCAGTGGCGGGCGCGTCTGGCGCGTTGCTGGCGCAAACCACCGGCTTTGCCTCGCTCGACGTTTTCGCCGTCGAACGCTCGGCCGACGTGGTCATGATGCTGGTCATCGGCGGCATTGGCTGGTTGTACGGCGGCATCCTGGGCGCCATTGTTTTCAAGGTCCTACATGACGTGATCGCTGGCATCACGCCCGAGTACTGGACGTTCTGGGTCGGCCTCTTTTTGGTCGTGCTGATGCTGGTTGGTCGCGACCGACTGCTCAGCCCTTCGCGCTGGTTCGCTGCCTTCAAGATAGGAGGCCAGGCATGAGCCAAGCTTCCAACACTACGCAGACTACGCAGGCCAAAGTGGTCCTTCGCACTGAAAACCTCTTCAAGCGTTTCGGCGGCATCACCGCCACGCAAGACGTGTCGCTGAACGTGACGCAAGGCGCGCGCCACGCACTCATCGGCCCCAACGGCGCAGGCAAGACGACGCTCATCAACTTGCTCACCGGCGTACTCGATCCGTCCGAAGGCCGCATTCTGCTCGACGGCGACGACATCACGCGCTTGGCGCCGCATCAACGCGTGCGCCGCGGCATGGTGCGCACGTTTCAGATCAATCAGCTGTTCAACAGCATGAGCCCGCGCGAGACGCTGGCCATGGTCGTGGCTCAACACCGCGGCTTGGGCGGGCGCTGGTGGCAAGCCCTTGGCAAGCTGCCCGGCGTGCATGAACGCGTGGACGAATTGCTCGAACAATTCCGCCTGGCCGACGTGGCCCATGTGCGCACCGAACACCTGGCCTACGGCAAGCGCCGCTTGCTGGAGATCGCGATTGCGCTGGCTTGCGAGCCGCGCGTGCTGCTGCTCGACGAACCCGTAGCCGGCGTGCCTGCTGGCGAGCGTGACGAACTGCTGCACACCGTGGCCGCGCTGCCTGCCGATGTGTCGGTGGTGCTGATCGAGCACGACATGGATTTGGTGTTTGAATTTGCCCGCTTCATCACGGTGCTGGTCAATGGCGCGGTGCTGGTCGAAGGCCTGCCGCAAGACATCGCACGCGACCCGCAAGTCAAGGCGGTTTACCTCGGTCATCAGGAGATTGCTCATGGCTGATTTGCTGCAAGTCAGCGCACTGCGCGCCGGTTACGACGAAGCCGTGGTGCTCAACGGCGTCGATTTTTCTTTGGCCGAAGGCCAGACCCTGGCGCTGCTGGGCCGCAACGGCACCGGCAAGACCACGCTGATCAACACCCTGGCCGGCGCCACGCGCCAGCACGGTGGTGAGATGTTTTTAGCCGGCGTGCCGCTGCATCGTTTGCCTTCGCACGAGCGGGCAGCCGCCGGCATTGGCTGGGTGCCGCAAGAGCGCAACATTTTCAAGTCGCTCACGGTGGACGAGAACTTGAAAGCCGTGGCGCGCGCGCCGCGTGCCGGCTACAACATGCCCGCGTGGACGCCTGAGCGCGTTTATGAATTGTTCCCGCGCCTGGCCGAACGCAAGGCCAATCTGGGCACGCAACTCTCAGGCGGCGAGCAGCAGATGCTGGCCGTGGGCCGGGCCCTGGTGCTCAACCCGCGCGTGCTCTTGCTGGATGAGCCGCTCGAAGGCTTGGCGCCCATCATTGTTGAAGAACTGCTGCGCGCCATCGCCCGCATCACCCGCGAAGAAGGCCTTTCGGCCATCATCGTGGAGCAGCATCCGCAAGCGATTCTGGCCATCAGCCACACGACGCTGGTGCTGGATCACGGCCAGGTGGTGCACAGCGGCAGCGCGGCAGAACTGGCTGCCAACCCTGAACTGCTGGACCGCCTGCTAGGCGTGCTGCGCGTGGACGATGCCAAACCTGATGCCCAAGCGGTGGAGGTCGCAAACCATGTCTGACACCTTGCTCCTCATCCCCGGCCTGATGTGCGACCACACCGTGTGGGAACCCGTGATGCCGGCTCTGCAAACCGCTGCGGATTGCCGCGTGGTGGACCACGGCCTGGCCGACAGCCTGCAAGGCATGGCCGAGCAAGTGCTGCGCACCGCGCCGCCGCGCTTTGCCATCGCCGGCCATTCGATGGGCGCACGCGTGGCACTTGAAGTGCTGCGCTTGGCGCCCGAGCGCGTGAGCCGTGTGGCTCTGCTGGACACGGGCTACACCGCCAAGCCGGCAGGCGAAGCGGGTGAAGACGAAGCTGCCAAGCGCTACAAACTGTTGACGATTGCCCAGACCGAAGGCGTGCGTGCCATGGCCCAAGCCTGGGTGCGTGGCATGGTGCACCCCGACCGCCTGCAAGACGCTGCACTCATCGAAGAGATCTTGGTGATGTTTGAACGCAAGAGCGCGCTGCATTTTGAAAAGCAAATCAACGCCTTGCTGACGCGCGCTGACGCCAGCGACGTGCTGCGCGCCATCCGCGTGCCCACGCTGGTGCTGTGCGGCGCGCAAGACAGCTGGGCGCCGATTGCGCAGCATGCAGCCATGCAGGCGCTGGTGCCTGAGGTGGCCCAGGCCCGGCTTTCGGTCATCGACCACGCTGGCCACATGGCGCCCATGGAGCGACCTGAAGCCGTGGCCGAAGCCATGCTCGCCTGGATGTCAGAGGAGGTGATCGCATGAGCATTTCCCATATGTCCCATGGCTTGGAAGAGTTCGCCGACATTCCCGGCACCGTGCTGTACGACGCGCACCAGTCGCGCTTGGGCTACGGGCTCAACCAGTTTTGCATGTCACTCATGAAGGCCGCCAACCGCGAGCGCTTCAAGGCCGACGAAGCCGCTTACCTGGCCGAATGGCCGATGACGCCCGAGCAGCGCCAAGCCGTGCTGGACCGCGACATGAACCGCTGCCTGGCCCTGGGCGGCAATGTGTTTTTTCTCGTCAAGATCGCCGCCACCGATGGCATCAGCGTGCAAAACATGGTCGGTCGCATGACGGGCATGGGCGAGGTCGCGTATCGCGAAATGATGATGGCCGGTGGCCGGCCGATTGAAGGCAATCGATACCTGCATGAGTGGGCGCAAGCCAAGGAGCAACACTGATGGCCCGCGTCACCGCCAGCGTCTACACCTCGCACGTGCCGGCCATTGGCGCGGCACTCGACCAGGGCCGCACGGGCGAGGCCGCCTGGGCGCCGATTTTTGCGGGCTACGAAGGCTCCAAGCGCTGGTTCAAGGACAACACACCTGACGTCATCGTGCTGGTCTACAACGACCACGCCAGCGCCTTCGGGCCCGACCTGGTGCCCACGTTTGCGCTGGGCACGGGCGAGTCTTTTGCGCCCGCTGACGAAGGCTGGGGCCCGCGCCCCGTGCCCGTGGTGCAAGGCCATCCAGAGCTGGCCGCGCACATTGCGCAAAGCGTGATTCGCGATGACTTTGACTTGACGCTGGTCCAACGCATGGACGTGGACCACGGCTTGACGGTGCCGTTGTCTCTGCTGTGCGGCCAGCCACCGGCGGACAACTTCAAGTGGCCTTGCCCCGTGATTCCGCTGGCGGTCAACGTCATTCAGTACCCGGTGCCCAGCGGTCGGCGCTGCCTGGCGTTGGGCCGGGCGATTGGCAAAGCCATTGCTAGCTTTCCGGAAGATTTGAACGTCCAGGTGTGGGGCACGGGCGGCATGAGCCATCAGTTGCAAGGCCAACGCGCAGGGCTGATCAACCCGGTGTTTGACCACGCCTTCATGGACATGGTGACCACCGTGCCGCAAGCCGCTGCGGCCATTCCGCACGTGGACTATGTGCGCGAAGCCGGCAGCGAAGGCCTGGAAATGGTGATGTGGCTGATCGCCCGCGGCGCCATGCCCGAAGCCGCCGACGGCCGCGCGCCGACGTGTCGCCAACGTTTCTACCATGTGCCTGCGTCGAACACGGCGGTGGGGCATATGGTGTTAACACCGTGAGCAATGCCGTGAGGAAAGCGATGAGTAACACCCCGCGTTCTGTGCCGGTGAGTCATGAGGAAGTGGCGCAGACCGTGGCCATGTTGCAGGCCGAGCGCGACTGCCGAGAGGTGGTGCTGGCCGCCGCAGACGCGGTGGACGGCCGTGACTACGCCGCCTTTGCCGCGCTGTTCGCAACAGACGGCGCGTTGATTCGACCCGACGGCAGCGAGATGCGCGGCCGCGCCGCGATTGAAGCCGCTTACGCTGCCCGCGACCCGGACCGGCTCACGCGGCATTTGCTCAGCAACCAGCGCGTGCAAGTGGACTTGGACTTGGCCTTGTCCGCCGGCACAGCCAAGGTTGCCAGCACCGTGCAGCTGTGGACAGGCAAGCACAGCGACGCTGTTACGCCACGCGGCCGGCCGGCAGATGCCGTGCAGCAAATCGGCGAGTTCCGCGACCAGTTGTTGAAGACCGATGAAGGCTGGCGTATCGCGCGGCGCGAGGCTTGGTTCACGCTGTTCAAGAGCTAAGGTCTGCGATTGCCTTGCAGGCTAAGCGCGTTGGAGAGATCACTTCAAACGCTGATCAACCAGTCCGCCCGATAAGCCGCCTGCTCGCCCTTGCGCGCATAGCCCAGCGGGTTGGCGACCACGCGGCAGCCGCCGGCCACGTAGTCTTGCGGGCAGTGCAAATGCCCGTGCAGCCACAGCTTCGCATGCGGCAGCAAGTCGTCCAGCGCATTGCAAAAGCCGGCCGTGCCGGGGGCCAGGCCGTAGCGCGGGTCGGCGCTGAGCAAGCTGGGCGCGAAGTGCGTGACGGCGACCGTGGGGCCTGCGAAAGGCTGTGCCAGTTCAGCGCGCAACCAGGCCTGGCTCTTTAAACCGAGTTCCCGCACATCAGCGGCCAGCAGGGGCTGGCCTGCGTGCAAGGCGTGGTTTTTGTTCAGGTAGTAATTGGCCGCGCGAAAGGCTTTGTCGCGCGCTTTCTGGCGTGTTTTCTCATGCGCCAGTTCCAACGTTGTGCTGCGTGGCCCGTCCCAAGCCGGCGGCGTCAGCGCGTCAAAGTCCGTCCACAGCGTGCTGCCCACAAAGCGCACGCCGTCCAGCACCACGCTTTGCTCGGCCAACCAGGTGATGCCCCAGCGCGCGCAAGCGTCGGCCATCGCCGCATGCGCTTCGTCCCAATCCAGGCCGTCGTATTCGTGGTTGCCCGGCACAAAGAGCACAGGCGTTGGCCAGGCTGCCCCGCCTTCGGCCACAGGCTTGGGCGAAAAGCGCGCCAGCCCAAAGTCTTCAATACCGCGCTCCAGCAGCGCCGAGCCTTTTTGATAAGACCCGATGTCGCCGGCCAGCACCAGCACGTCCGCCCCCGCCAGCTGCTGGGCCACAAACAGGGGGTTGGACTCCAGGTGCAGGTCGGACAGAAGCTGAATATTCACGGGGGAATTGTCGGGGCTGGCGGCGCGGGTGGACCGCCTTCAAAAGCCTGCCGCGCCGCGCGCAGCACAGCCTGGCGCAGCCACAAATGGCTGCTGCGCAATTGGCTGCGCCGGTGCCACACGGCGTCCACGTGCACGGGCGAGACCTCAAAAGGCAGCGGCCGCTGCGCCAGCTCGTTGGCATACCCGGTCACCTTGACGAAATGGTGCGGCAGCACCGTCAGCAAATTCGAGGTGGCCACCACCCGGCCCGCCGTGAAGAACTGGTTCACCGTCAGCACCACCTGCCGCTCGCGGCCCAGCGAGGCCAGTGCCTCGTCAATGAAGCCGTAGGCCCGGCCGGAAAAGCTCACCAGCATGTGGCGCGCCGCACAAAACGCGTCGAGCGTGAGCTGCGAGGTCGCCAGCGGATGGTCCTTGCGCATCACGCACACGTACTCGCCACCGTACAGGCGCTGGTGCATGAAGGGCTGCGCCTCGCCGCTTTGGGCGCGGGCCGTGATGTCGGCCAGCGCCGACGGAAAGTAACCCAGCGCCAGGTCGCAGCTTTCTTCGTCCAGCAGGCGGCGCGGGTCACGCGTCGTCAGTGGCACCACGCGCAGGCTCACGCCGGGCGCTTCGCGCTCCAGGGTGTCGGTTAGGCCCGGGATCAGCTCGGCAGCGGTGGCGTCGGCCATGGCCAGCACAAAGCTGGTGTTGGCCTCGCCAGCTACAAATTCACTGGGCATCAAGGACGACTGCAGCTGCTGCAGGGCTTCCCGCACGGCCGGCCAGATGGCGCGAGCGCGCGGCGTGGGCGCCATGCCCTGGCCTTCGCGCTGCACCAGCTCGTCGCCCAAGGCTTCGCGCAGGCGGCGCAGCGCATTGCTCACGGCCGGCTGCGTAAGAGACAAATTGCGGGCGGCGCGGGTCAGACTGCGCTCGGCCATGACCTCGTCAAACACCCGCAAAAGGTTCAGGTCCAGGGTGCGGAAATTGGGCAGCGACATGGCGACAGCATAGGTTATTCGCGCAGTGAATGACTGTCATCATGAAGATAAAGTGGAAGCACATGCGTAAAAACCCTAGTATCAAGGCCTTGTTCAACGCAGCCGTCGAGAGCAATCAGAGGGAACGGCTCACACCTCAAGGAAAAACACCATGTCCAGCTTCATCAACCCCCAGTTCTCCAACGAACATCCTGGCGTCAACCGCCTGGAAGCCGCCGTCGAAGGCGCTCGCCAGCTCAGCGCTCGCTGGACGCCGACCCGGGGTCTGGTGGTGCTGTTGCTCACAGCCTTGCTGGCCGCCGCAGTGACCGTGGCTTACGAAGTCATGGACACGGCCGAAGAAGGCCACTTGCTGGCCCTGTGGATCGCGCTTTGGGTGGCCGTGTTCGCCGGCCTGGCTTTGTTTGCCGGCAGCCGCGCAGCTGCAAGCATCAAAACCGGACTCAACAGCTGGGCGCATCGCCAAGCCATGGCCCGTGCTGATGCCCGCCTCTGGCGCATCGCCAGCACCGACGCCCGCGTGATGGCCGACCTGCAAAGCGCCATGAGCCGTGCTGAAGTGGCGATGCTGACCGAGACTGCCATCCAGTCGGGTCTGCGCGCTGAAATCCCAAGCACTTTGCTGAGCGGCAGCAAGCAACGCAGCTACGGTTTCTACATCTGAGTCTTCCCGCGCTGACGTGAAAAAGCCGCCCTAGGGCGGCTTTTTCGTGGGCGCTTCGTTCTTGACTCAGCGCTCTGACCAGCTATTTCAGCTTCATCAGATCAAGCGGCCAGCCGCTCTGCCAGTTTGGCCTGCGTGGCTTTCAACTCCTGCGGCAGGTGGTGCGCCAATTGCTCGAACAGCGCCGTGTGCAGCGCCAACTCGTCTTGCCAGGCGGCTTTGTCAATGCGGGTCACGGTGTCGAACTGCTCGGCGCTGAAGTCCAGGCCGGTCCAGGTCAGGTCTTGGTAGCGGGGGCTGGTGCCGGTCAGGTTCTCTTCGCCAGCGCCTTGGCCTTCAAGGCGGTCAATCATCCACTTGAGCACGCGCATGTTTTCGCCATAGCCGGGCCAGACGAACTTGCCGTCAGCGCCCTTGCGGAACCAGTTGGTGGTGTAAATCTTGGGCAGCGTGGCGCCCGAGGCTTGGAGTTTGGCGCCCAGGTTGAGCCAGTGCTGGAAGTAGTCGGCCATGTTGTAGCCGGCAAAAGGCAGCATCGCAAACGGATCACGACGCACCACGCCAGCCTGGCCGGTGGCGGCGGCCGTGGTCTCGGAGCCCATGGTCGCGGCCATGTACACGCCTTCGGTCCAGTCGCGGGCTTCGGTCACCAGCGGCACGGTGGTCGAGCGGCGGCCGCCGAACATGAACGCATCAATCGCCACACCTTTGGGGTCGTCCCAGGCTGGGTCCAGCGCCGGGTTGTTGGTGGCGGCCACGGTAAAGCGGGCGTTGGGGTGCGCGGCTTTGGCACCGGTGGTCTTGGCGATTTCTGGCGTCCAGTCCTTGCCTTGCCAGTCGATCAAATGCGCGGGCAGGGCTTTGCCCGGGGCGTCGGCTTCCATGCCTTCCCACCACACGTCGCCGTCATCGGTCAGCCCGACGTTCGTGAAAATCACGTTTTTGTCCAGGCTGGCCATACAGTTCGGGTTGGTGTGGAAGTTGGTGCCCGGTGCCACGCCAAAGTAACCCGCTTCGGGGTTGATGGCGTGCAGCTTGCCGTCAGCGCCCGGCTTGATCCAGGCGATGTCGTCGCCAATGGTGGTGACTTTCCAGCCGTCAAAGCCGGCAGGCGGCACCAGCATCGAGAAATTGGTTTTGCCGCAGGCGCTGGGGAAAGCCGCAGCCACGTGGTACTTCTTGCCCTCTGGATTCGTCACGCCCAGGATCAGCATGTGCTCGGCCAGCCAGCCTTCGTCGCGGCCCATGTTCGAGGCAATGCGCAGCGCAAAGCACTTTTTGCCCAGCAGCGCGTTGCCGCCGTAGCCCGAACCGTAAGACCAGATCTCGCGGGTCTCGGGGTAATGCACGATGTACTTGGTCTTGTTGCAAGGCCACTTCACGTCTTGCTGGCCAGCAGCCAGCGGCGCGCCCACGGTGTGGACGCAAGGCACAAAGTCGCCGTTCACGCCCAGCACGTCGTACACCGCACGGCCCATGCGCGTCATGATCTTCATGTTGACCGCCACATAAGGGCTGTCAGACAACTCGACGCCAATGTGCGCAATCGGCGAGCCCAGCGGGCCCATCGAAAACGGCACCACGTACATGGTGCGGCCCTTCATGCAGCCATCAAACAGGGGCTGCAGCGTGGCGCGCATCTCGGCCGGGGCCATCCAGTTGTTGGTCGGGCCGGCGTCGTCCTTGTTTTGCGAGCAGATGTAGGTGCGGTCTTCCACGCGGGCCACATCGCTCGGGTCGCTCAGGGCCAAAAAGCTGTTGGGCCGCTTGGCGGGGTTGAGCTTTTGGAAGGTGCCTGCGTCCACCAGCTGCTGGCACAGGCGTTGGTACTCGGCGTCGCTGCCGTCGCACCAGTAAATCGAATCGGGTTTGCACAGCGCGGCCATGTCGGCCACCCAGGCGATCAGCCGGGCGTTCTTGACATAGGCGGGGGCGTTCAGCTCAAGCCCTTGCATGGCAGGTAGGTTCATCGAAAAGCTCCAAGGTTTAAAAATCGAAATTTCGGGAGCTGCCTCGGCCACTTTTAACAAGGGGGAAGAAGGGCGGGGCAACTGTCGAAATCAACCTTAGCCACAGAAAACAGGCGCGCAAGCGCGTCAGAGTCGGTGTGTGAGCCTCGATTTTAGGAAGACCAGCCTTCGGTTACCTGTCGGTTACGGCTGAAAGATATGCGGAACTTGCATGCCTTTATGCCCATTGCGTTAGGGCGCAGCGGCGCGCTTATTTGAGCTGGATGACGACTTTGCCCTTGGCGCGACCGGCCTCGACATAGGCCAGGGCCTCATTGGTCGCTTCAAAAGGGAAAACCTTGTCGATGACAGGGCGGATAGCGCGCGCTTCAATGAGGCAAGCGATGGCCTCCAGTTGAGCGCCGTTCGCCTTCATGAAGAGAAAAGAATAATGAACGCCGAGCTTGCGCGCTTTGCGCCTGACGCCCGAGCTGAGCAAACGCATGATCAGTTTCAAGAATCCTGGTGCTGCGATCTGCTGGCCAAACGCCGGGTCCGGCGGCCCGGAGATGGAGATGACTTTCCCCCCGCCCTTGAGCACCCCCAGGGATTTTTCCAGTGTCTTGCTGTCCTGGCTGTTCAGTACCATGTCGTAGTCGCGCAAGACATCTTCAAAATGCTGCGTCTTGTAGTCGACGACCACGTCGGCCCCCAGGCCCTTGACGAGATCGGCGCTGGCTGCGCTGCTCGTGGTGGCGACCCTTGCGCCCAGATGCTTGGCCAGTTGAATGGCAAAGGTGCCAACGCCACCAGAGCCCGCCTGGATGAAGACCTTCTGCCCTTGCTTCAGCTCGCCGTTTGTCACCAGTGCCTGCCATGCGGTCAAGCCGACGAGGGGAATGGAAGCGGCTTCCACCATCGTGAGATTGCTGGGCTTGAGCGCCAGCGCGGACTCTTTAACGGGGACGAATTCGGCAAAGCTACCGATCCTGAAGTCATCGACTCGCGCATAGACCTCGTCACCCACCTTGAACTTGCTGACCTGAGCCCCTGCCTTGACCACGACGCCCGCCACATCATGGCCGAGGACGAGGGGCAGGCGATAGGGCAGGATCATCTTGAACTCACCATTCTTGATTTTGGCGTCCAAAAGATTCACACCCGCGGCATGGACCTCCACCAGAACTTCGTCATCACGCAGCTGCGGGCCTGGAATTTCTGACAACTTCAATTCGCTTTTTTTGCCGTAGCGCTCAAGAACAAATGCTTTCATGGGGTTTCCTCAAGGGTTCAGGGCAAAGGGCAGCAAAAAGCCGGCGCGAAGGCCGGCTTTTCAATGAGCGCTGCAGGGCTCAGGCCATGTAAACGGCGATGAAAGCCAACAGGAACATCAGCACGCCACCGGCTAGCGGTAGCACCAGCGGCATCATGGGCACGATGGCTTCGACCGCGTCTTGCTCGTGCTCTGGCGTAGGGCTGTGGTGGGCGGCGTTGGTGCTGTGCTCGGTCGAGTTGGACATGGCGGTTCCTGGCTGGGGTTCAAAGATTTGCGCAGATTTTAACCAATCACGGCTGATGCGGGACTGACGCAATGGTGCCCCTCGGCCATGACCGAGAATGCGGGCATGCACTTATTCACGTTCATCAGGGCGCCGCAAGGTCAAGTTAAGGCGCTGCGCTAATGCGCGTCGCATCTGTCCAGATCGGTCAAGTCCGCAAGTTGCAAGCCGGCGGGCGCACGGTGCACTCGGCCATCGGTAAACAAGAAGTGACCGCTTCCGTGCCCGTCATGCCGCTGGGCCTGTTGGGCGACGAGCAGGCTGACCTCTCGGTTCACGGCGGCCTCGAAAAAGCGGTGTATGCCTACCCGGCGGAGCACTACGCCTTTTGGCGGCAAGCCCGCCAGGAAGCTGGCGTGAGCGCCATTGATGACCGCCTGCCGCACGGCAGCCTGGGCGAGAACCTAACGCTCGAAGGCCTGCTGGAAGCCGACGTGTGGGCGGGCGACGTGCTGCGCTTTGCGGACTGCGAGTTGCAGGTGCGCCTGCCGCGCGAACCGTGCAGCAAGCTCAATATTGCACTCGGCTACAGCGGCGCGGTGCGGGCCATGGCGCAGTCAGGCTTTTGCGGCTTTTATCTGTCGGTGCTGACGCCTGGCAGTCTCAAGCCCGGCGAAGCGTTCGAGCTGCTGCCAGGCAATCGCAGCACTGGTATTCCGCAGCTGTTTGCGGCCAAGATGTTCAAGCACCTGCGGGGTACTTGAGGCGGCAGAACCAGCTGTGATGCAGCCTGAAGCTCAGCGCTGGCCGAGCGCCGTGATCTCCGGCGAGAGCCGTTGCCACTGAACCTCGAAGCGGCCCGTGCCTGCCGCGGGCTGCCCACTCATGTCAGAGCGACCGGGCGCCATGCGTGCCAGAGCCTGACGGGTGCCGGCCAGCACACTGTCGATCACAGGCACGTCGAGCAGTGGCGCAATGGCTGCCGCCATGCCCGCCAAACCAGCGCCGCCCAGCACCACCGCGTCGGCGCGGTCAGCTTTGACGGCATCGCGGCAGGCTTGAGCCAGCAAGGCGATGGCTGCCTCGCGGTCAGCCGCCAGTTGTGCGCCAGAAGGCGCCACGGTGTGTACGCCGCTCAGGCCTGCGCCGTAGCCCAGCTGCGCGGCCAGGCGCTGCAAGATGGGTTGCCAGCGCACGCCCCCCGTGACCACTGCAAACCGACCGTGCACCGCGGCTTCCATGAAGCTGGCCTCGGCCAGGCCCGTCACAGGCACGCGGCTGGTTTCTCGCAAGGCCATCAGGCCCGGGTCGCCAAAGCAGCCGATCAGCACCGTGTCGGGCTCGGGCGTGCCTTCAGCCAGCGCGGCGGCCCAGGCGTCGAGCAGTGCGTGGCCGGCCACGGCGTAGCTGGCCTCGCAGGCGATGTAGGGCGCTCCAAAGCGGGCCGTGCGCGTGCGCACGGTCGCCAGGGCGCCCGCGCTGGCCTGCGCATGCTGCTGAAGCAGCGCGCTCACGCTGGCCGAAGTATTGGGGTTGAGTATGAGCAGTTCCGGCATGGTGCTCAATGGTTGGCGGGCTGGCCCAGCAAGGCGGCCAGGTCGGGTGCAGCGGTATCGGGTAATTCAAACACCAGCTGCGCCTCAAGTTGCGTCAGGTGCTCGCGCATCAGGCGTGCGGCTTCACGCGCATCGCGCAGGCGAATGGCGTCGAGCAGCGCCCGGTGTTCACGGCAGTTGCAGGCACCGGCCTCCTGGCTGGCCTGCGGTGTGGCGGGCGGGCGGTAAGCCATCAAGATCAGCGAGGTGCGTGAGATGAGCTCGCGCAAGATACGGCCCAGCGTCTGGTGCTCGGCCGCGTTGGCGATGTGCAAATGAAAGTCGCCTGACAGCCGGATGGCGCGTCGCAACTCGCCCCGTGCGCGCGCCGCTTCCTCTTCGTCAATGCAGCGCGTGAGCACGGCGATGTCGGCGGCGGTGGCGCGGGCGATAAAGCAATCAATCAGCGTCGGCTCGATCAGCCGGCGCACTTCAAACACCTCGCGTGCCTCGGCTTCGGTGGGCTGCGCCACCATGGCGCCCCGGTTGGGCGTGAGGGTGACGATCTGCTCGTTGGCCAGGCGCACCAGCACCGGTCGGATGCGCGTGCGCGACACACCAAAAGCGCCGGCCAGCCGGTCTTCGACCAGCTTGGTGCCCGGCGGCAACTGGTGGTCCAGGATGGCGGCCACCATGCGTTCGTAAATGTCGTTTTCGGTCAGCACGACCGGGTTGGTGTCGATCATTTCAATGCCCAGCCTTGCGCCGATTCAGTAGCTGCGACAGCGCCACCGCCAGACCCATCACCACGAAGGAGATCAGCATCGTGACCGTGCCCAGCGCGTAGATGGACGGCGTGGTGACCGTGGTCGTCAGGCCCTGCAATTCGAGCGGCAAGGTGTTGACGTCACCGATGGCTTGGGAGGTGCGGGCAATTTCGTCCCAGCTGAGGGTGAAGCCGAACATGCCGATGCCCACCAGCGCGGGCGCGATCAGCGGCAACACCACATGCGCAAAGCCTTGCCAGGGCGTAGCGCCCAGGTCGGCAGCAGCTTCTTCATAGGCCGGGTTGAATCGGTTGAACACTGCAAACATGATGAGGAGGCCGAAGGGCAAGGTCCAGGTCAGGTGTGCGCCCATGGCCGAGGTGAAAAGACCCAGCGCGGTGCCATAGTTCTCCAGTGTGTCTTGCTGCCCGAGCGCGCCCAGCACGGCCTTGATGGCGCTGTCGATCAAACGGAACTCCAGCCCGATGCCCAGCGACACGATGATGGACGGCATGATGAGGCTGGCCACGACGATGAGAAACAAGGTGTTGGCACTCGACAGCTTTTTGCGAAAGGCCAAGCCGGCCAATACGCTGAACACCACGGTGCACACCATCACGGCCAGGCCCAGCGCAAACGAGCGCTGGAGCGCCGCGCCAATGTCCACCACGCCCAGGCCTTCAGCCAGCTTGTAGAACCAGTGCAGCGACAAGCCGCGCAGCGGAAAGGTCAGACCGCCTTCAGGCCCCTGAAAGCTCAGCACCACGATGACCAGCATGGGCCCGTACATGAAGAGCACGAAGACCGCAAAAAACAAGGCCAGAGGCCAGAAGCCGGCAGGGCGCTTGGCAGAGTGTTTTGGCGAAAGTGCGCTCATCACAGCTCCTTGCGAATATCGACCATGCGTGTCAGCGCCCAGATGATCATCAATACGATGCTCAGCAAGATCACGGCGTTGGCCGCGGCCAGCGGGAACTGCAAGTAAGAGGTCTGCACCTGAATGATCTTGCCGATAGAAGCAATCTGCTGACCGCCCATGACACCGATGGTCACAAAGTCGCCCATGACGATGGTGATGACAAAAATCGAGCCGATGACGATCCCCGTGCGCGACAGCGGGACGATGACATTCCACAGCGTCTGCCAGGCCGTGGCCCCGCTGTCGCTGGCCGCCTCCAGCAAGCTGCGGTCAATGCGCATCATGGCGTTGAAGATCGGCACGATCATGAACATGGTGTACAGGTGCACAAAAGCCAGCACCACCGAGAAATCAGAAAACAGCAGCCACTCGACAGGCGTGTCGATCAAGCCGCTGCCCACCAGCCCCTGGTTGACCAAACCATTGCGCCCCAGGAGCGGTACCCACGAAATCATGCGAATGACGTTCGAGGTCCAGAACGGAATCGTGCACAGCACAAACAACACCGTCTGCATGCCGCTGGAGCGCACATGAAACGCCAAAAAATATGACACGGCAAAGCCGATCACCAGCGTGATCAGCCACACCAGAAAACTGAACTTGAAGGTGGATAAATACGTCTTGAAAGTGACGCAAAGATCCGAGTCATCACCAAAGCCAGCAGCACAACCCTCAAAAATCGACAGGTAGTTCTTCAACGTAAAACCCGGCAGCAACTCGTACTCATTGAAATCCCAAAAACTCACCATCACGATGAGCGCCAGCGGAATCAAAAAGAACAAAACAAACACCGCAGTCAAAGGCGCAGCCTGCGCCCACGCAGACAAAGCCCGACCCGGCGTGCGCAGGGAATGCATTGGCCGTGCCGACAAAACGGGCGCCGCAGAAGAGTTCACGTTCATGAGTAAGAGCGGGCGAGAAAAACGAGTAGAGCGAGAGAACGCCCCAACCAAGGAACCGCGCAGGTCCGGCTTTGCCGGCCTGCAGCGGTTGTCCCCTGGAAGGGGAGGAAGACGCTACACGAAGTGAGCGTCAGCAGGGGTGAGCCCATCTACGCGGCGACGAACTCATTCCACTTCTGCACCATGTAGTTGTTCTCATCCATCACCGCGTTCCAGCAAGCGATGCCGCCCATGCGCGCTTCGTAGCTGCCGCCGTCGCGCACTTGGCCGACCTTGGCCAATACATCGCCGTTCGGGCTCTTGATGTCTTGCGAGGCAGGTTTGCCTTCCATCCAGTAAGCCCACTCGTAAGCGTCCATCTTGGACTTGGCGGTCTCCAGCACGGCGCTGTAGTAGCCCTGGCGGTTCAGGTAGGCACCGGCCCAGCCGTCGAGGAACCAGTTGATGAACTCGTAGGCGCCGTCGAGCTTGCGGCCCGACAGGGTCTTGGGCAGGCCGAAGCCGGCGGCCCAGGCGCGGTAGCCTTCCTTGAGCGGCTGGAAGTTGCAGGCGATGCCCTTGGTGCGCACGGCGGTCACGGCCGGGCTCCACATCGACTGGATCACCACCTCGCCCGAGGCCATCAGGTTCACCGACTCGTTGAAGTCCTTCCACAGCGCGCGGAACTGGCCCTGCTTCTTGGCTTCGATCAGGGTCTTGATCGTGAGATCAATCTCCTTCTTGGTCATGTTGCCCTTGTCGGGGTACTTGTAGATGCCCATGGCCTCGACCACCATGGCGGCGTCCATGATGCCGATGGAGGGGATGTTCAGGATCGCGGTCTTGCCCTTGAACTCGGGGTTGAGCAGCTCGGCCCAGGAGTTGATGGGGCGCTTGATCAGGTCGGGGCGGATGCCCAGCGTGTCGGCGTTGTACACGGTGGGGATCAGGCTCATGAACTGCGTGGGCGCAGTCGCAAACTTCTTGGACTTTTCGCCTTCCAGGTAGATCACCTTCTTGGGCGCCGTGCCCTGGTCGCCCACGGCCTTGCCCGCCACCATGCCGGTGGTGAACAGCGTGGTGATCTTGTCGGCGTTCTTGATGCGCTTGGTGTCGATGCCCTTGAGGTTGCCGGTGGGCACGATCTTCTTGAGCGAGAAGTACTCGGTGTCGATCAGGTCGAAGCTGTTGGGCGCGGTCACGGCGCGCTTGGTCACGTCGTCGGTGGTCACGGCCACGTACTGGATCTTGATGCCGGTGTCTTTTTCAAATTTCTCGGCAATGGTTTTGTCCTGGTTAACGGCGGTGCCCAGGTAGCGCAGCACGATTTTTTCTTGCGCGTGCACGGCTGGGAACAGGCCGCTGGCCAAGATGCCGGCCGTGCCCTTGAGCAGGCTGCGGCGTTGCACGTTGCCGGCGTTTTCAACAGCACCTTCTACAGCGCTGGCCAGGGTGGCCGGGCTGGCCAGATCTTTCAGGGAATCAGACATAAAACTCCTTGGGTTGAGGACGACAAACAAGACACAGGGACAGGGAAAACATCAGGCGTTCAAGGCATGCGCAGCAGCGGCAGGCCAATGCAGCTGTACGGCGTCGCCGGGGGCATAGGGCTGCCCGACAAAAATTGCTTCGGGCAGCATCACCGACAGCTCGGCGCTGCTGCTCGGGGCTGCGTCGGCGCCGGCGCGTTGCAAGCCCAGCAACACATAAGTGCCCTGGTACTGCACGTCCGTGACGACGGCGCCAAGCCCTGTTGCGTTGGTCGCGCCGGCGTGGTCTGTGGCGGGGCTGATCTGCATGTGGTCGCTGCGTACGCCGACCTTGCCGGCGGGCGTGTCGATCACGTTGTGTCCGCCCATGAAGCGCGCCACAAATTCAGTGGCCGGGCGGTTGAACACTTCGCGGGGTGCGCCGACTTGTTCAATGGCGCCGCGGTTCATCACCACCATGGTGTCGGCCAATGCCATCGCTTCTTCTTGTGAATGCGTCACGTGGATAAAGGTCAGGCCGAGTTCTTTTTGCCAGCGCTTGAGCTCGGCGCGCATTTGAATGCGCAAGAAAGGGTCGAGCGCAGATAGCGGCTCGTCGAGCAGCAAGACGCGTGGCTCGGTAATGAGTGCACGCGCCAGCGCCACGCGTTGCTGTTGCCCGCCCGACAGCTCGCCCGGCAAGCGAGCCGCCAAATGGCCCATGGCCACGCGCTCCAGCAGGGCCTCTGCACGGGCTTGGCGTTCAGCTTTGGCCATGCCCTTCATCTTCAAGCTGAAAGCCACGTTGTCGAGCGCGCTCAGGTGCGGGAACAGCGCAAAGCTCTGAAACATCATGGCCGTGCCGCGCTCGGCAGCGGGTAGGTGCGTGATGTTGCGGTTCTCCAGCAGGATGTCGCCACCTGTTGCCATCTCGTGGCCCGCGATCATGCGCAGCGTGGTGCTTTTGCCGCAGCCTGAAGGCCCCAGCAAGCAGCAGTAACTGCCGCTTTCAATGCGCAAATTGATCCGGTCAACGGCGGGCGCACCGGCGCCGTAGTGTTTGCTTAGGGCCACCACTTCGATGGCGGCGGCCTGCAGGCTGGAAATAGCGGTCATGCCCACGGATCAGCAATGCCCGTGCCAGCTTTGTACGCAATCGGACGCACGCTTTGTACGCAAGTCGCGCCACGCTTGTGCATGGCGGGTGACCCTTTCGCCACATCAGCGCAGGCTAGCCCCCAAGTTGGTGCCAGCAGGGCAGCGTGGGGCGCATCCTGCGTTGGGGGGGGCTTCAGTGGCTCAGTGCTGCTCAATCGCCTGAAAGCCTTCGGCCTCCAGCGCCGCAATCACCTGCGCCACATGCGCCCGGCCGCGCGCCTGAATCACCAATTCAATCTCCACGTTCTGCGCTGACAGCACCGTGAAGGCGCGCTGGTGATGCACCTCGTCAATGTTGGCGCCCGTGGCCGCGACCGTGGCGGTAATGCGCGCCAAAGACCCTGGCACGTCGCGTGCGCTCACCGTGATGCGGGCCAGCCGCCCGGCGCGCACCATGCCGCGCTCAATGATGGCGGCCAGCAAGAGCGGATCAACGTTGCCGCCGCACAGCACCAGGCCCACCTTTTTGCCAGCAAAACGTTCGGGGTGTTTTAAAAGCGCCGCCAGCCCGGCCGCGCCCGCGCCTTCGACCAGCGTTTTTTCAATCTCCAGCAGCATCACCATGGCCTGCTCAATGTCGCCCTCGTCCACCAGCAGCAGGTCGTCCACCAGGCGGCTCACGACCTCGCGGGCGATCACGCCGGGCGTGCCCACCGCAATGCCTTCGGCAATCGTGCTTTGCCCCTGCGGATGCGAGGTGCCCTTGATGGCGTTGACCATGGCCGGAAAGCGCAGCGTCTGCACGCCAATCACCTCAATGCCGGGCTTGAGCGCTTTGGCCGCCGTGGCCATGCCGGCAATCAACCCGCCGCCGCCCACGGCAATCACCAGCGTGTCCAGCTCGGGTACGGCGGCCAGCATTTCGAGTGCCACCGTGCCTTGACCAGCGACCACGGCCTCGTCGTCGTACGGATGGACAAACACCAGGCCTTCGCGCTCGGCCATGTTCAGGGCGTGGCTGCGCGCTTCGTCCAGCGTGTCGCCCTGCAAGATCACCTCGGCCCCAAAGCCGCGTGTGCGCTCAACCTTCACGCCGGGCGTGAAGCGCGGCATCACGATCACGGCGCGAATGCCCAGTCGTTGCGCGTGATACGCCACGCCTTGCGCATGGTTGCCCGCGCTCATCGCAATCACGCCGCGTGCGCGTTCAGCCGGGCTGAGTTGCGCCAACTTGTTACAGGCGCCGCGCTCCTTGAAGGAGGCGGTGAACTGCAGGTTCTCGAACTTCAGATACACCTCGGCACCTGTCACGTTGGACAGGGTGCGCGACGCCACGCACGGCGTGAGAAGCAAATGGCCTTCCAGCCTTTGGGCGGCAGCTTGCACATCCTTCAATTCAGGCATACGGTTCCCTTTTTCAAATGTTCGCCAATGGACGGCACGGCTTATTGTTGTGCTTTGGAGACGGTATACATCTGCTCACTGTTGGCCTGGGTGTTTTCCATGATGCTTTGGGCACCGTTATGGTGGAGCCTTCGCCCAAGAGTCTTAGAAAGTGGCATTGATGACCTGTTCGTATTTCAGCCGGAGACTGTGCCATGGGCAAGCGCGCAATTGCTGATTCAAGCCAGTGGCAGCTCTCGCCCGAGTTGCGCAAAGCGCCCGTGCTGGACTTGATGTGTTCGCATTTTGTCCTGACGCTGGCTGCAAGGCAGGGCGCAAAGTTCAACGTTCGGCGCGACCTCAACAGTCTGTTGTCGTTGGCGGGGCGGCATCTGGTGTGGCCAGTGCCAGCGCTGGTGCGGCTGCGCGAATTTTTGGCCCGGCGCTGCAAGGACAACGAATTTTGGCAAGGCCACGAAGCGCTCAGCCATGCCGAGTTCATGGCAAGACACGGCGCCTGGCGCGGCCCGTACGAAGAAGGCACGCTGTTCTTTTATCTGGACGAACACGCCAAGGACCAGCCCAAAGACTTGCTAAGCGTGCTCACGGCCACCGGCGACTACCTCACGCACGCTTTGAAAAAGCAGTCCACGCTGGTCGAGAAAAACATCGACGCGCTGGCGACGCTGCTGCAACTCAACCAAGCCGAGCGTGCCCTGCTGCTTTACGGCACGCTGGCCCGCTACCAGCGCGACCTGCGTTCGCTGCTGGTCGAGTTCAAGGTCAACAACGCGCCAGAAGCTTATGCGGCTCTGGCCGACGTGGCCGGCGTCAAAGCCCATGAAGTGGCCGAAGCCCTGCGCGCCGGCTCGCGACTTGAACGTATCGGGATGGTCGAGAACCTGATCTCCGAGCACAACATCACCGACCTCGCCGACCTGATGAAGGTCAGCGAAAAACTGCCGCCCGTGCTGATGCGCGAGTACCGCGATCACCATGAGTTAATGGCCGTGTTCACCCGGCCCGTGGTGCGCAGCAGCCTGGGGCTGGCCGACTTTTCATTCGTGGCTGAAGACGCGGACGTGCTGGTCTCGCTCTTGCAGCAGGCCGTGGCCGCGCGCGAGCCCGGCGTGAATGTGTTGATGTACGGCCCGCCTGGCACGGGCAAGACCGAGCTGGCCAAGGTCGTGGCGCAAGCCGCGGGGCTGGACTTGTTTGAAGTCGAATACGCCGACCGCGACGGCAATTCGCTCAGCGGGCGCGACCGCTACCGCTCGCTGCAAATCGCGCAGGTGTTCTTGAAAGGCAGCGCCAACGCTGCACTGCTGTTCGATGAAGTTGAAGACGTGTTCCCGCCCATCAGCAGCGAAGCGGCGCAGCTCATGGCGCGGTCTGAACAACTGGCGGGCGGGTCTGCGCGCTCGGTCAACGGCAAGGCTTGGGTGAACCAGATTCTGGAGACCAACAGCGTGCCCACGCTCTGGGTGACCAACCGCATCGAGCAGATTGACCCGGCCTTCAGGCGCCGCTTTGCCTACCACTTGGAATTGCGCTCACCACCGCCCGGTGCGCGTGAAGGCCTGGTGCGCAAAACGCTGGAAGGCGTGCAGGTCAGCGATGGGTTTGTGGCGCGGCTCACGGCCCGCAAAGGTTTGACGCCTGCGCAGATTGGCACGGCCGTGCGCTTTGCGCGGCTGGCGGCAGGTGGCGCCACATTCGACGCCTGTGCAACTTCTGATCGCATGGAAATGCTGATCGAGCGGCAACTGCAAAACGCTGACCAAGCATTGGGCAACCGCAGCCAAGCCAAAGGCCGGCGCAGCGTCACGACTTATGACTTGGCGATGCTCAACGTTGAAACGCGTTTTGAAGTGCCGCGCATCATTGAGGCCATCAAGGCGCGAGGCCACGGCACGCTGTGCTTTTACGGCGCGCCCGGCACCGGCAAGACGGCGCTGGCCGAGCACTTGGCGCACGCCCTCGATAAGCCGCTCATCATCAAGCAAGCCAGCGACCTGATGAGCAAGTACGTGGGCGAGACTGAGCACAACATGGCCGCGATGTTCCGCGAAGCCGAGGCAGAAAAAGCCGTGCTGCTGCTGGACGAAGCCGACAGCTTTTTGCAAGACCGGCGCGGTGCGCAGCGCACGTATGAAGTGACCGAGGTCAATGAAATGCTGCAAGGCATGGAGCGCTACGCGGGCATCTTCATTTGCACCACCAACCTGCTCGAAAGCCTGGACCAGGCGGCGCTGCGGCGTTTTACGTTCAAGATCAAGTTCATGCCACTCACGGCAGCGCAGCGCGAGCAGATGTTCGTCACTGAAGCCTTGACCGGCGACGCGGCCTTGCTGACGACAGAGTTGAAGACAAGACTCGCCAAACTCAGCGTCATTTGCCCCGGCGACTTTGCGGCTGTGAAGCGGCAGGTGGATTTATTAGCCGCCGAGTTGAGCGCCGATGAATTCATGGCCCAGCTTGAAGCCGAGCACCGCATCAAACCCGAGGTGCGAGAGCGGCGGGAGATGGGGTTTGTGCCTTAAAGCTAAGAAAGCAACAAGCCCCGGCTGCATCGCTGCAAGCCGGGGCTTCTTGCTTTGAGGTGCTTAAAAAGCGCCCAGGCTCAATGCCCCAGGATCTTAGACAAGAAGTCCTGCGCCCGATCCGTTTGCGGATGGTTGAAGAATTCGTCGGGCTTGTTCTGCTCAACGATCTGGCCCTGGTCCATGAAGATCACGCGGTCGGCCACAGCCTTGGCAAAGCCCATTTCGTGCGTCACGCAAATCATGGTGATACCGGCGTCGGCCATCTCCACCATCACGTCCAGCACTTCCTTGATCATCTCCGGGTCCAGCGCCGAGGTGGGCTCGTCAAACAGCATGACCTTGGGCTTGAGGCACAGCGCGCGGGCAATGGCCACGCGCTGCTGTTGGCCGCCTGAGAGTTGCAGCGGGTATTTTTGCGCTTGCTCGGCAATCTTCACGCGTTCGAGCTGCACCATGGCGCGCTCTTCGGCTTCTTTCTTGGGCATCTTGCCCACCCACATGGGCGACAGCGTCAGGTTCTCCAGCACGGTGAGGTGCGGGAACAAATTGAACTGCTGAAACACCATGCCGACTTGTTTGCGGATGGCGTCGATGGCTTTGACATCGTCGCCGAGCTCCACGCCGTCCACGATGAGTCGGCCTTGTTGATGTTCTTCAAGGCGATTGATGCAGCGGATCAAGGTGGACTTGCCCGAGCCGGATGGACCGCACACGACGATGCGCTCGCCCTTGGCCACGGTCAGGTCAATGTCGCGCAGCACATGGAAATTGTTGCCGTACCACTTGTTGACTTTGTCGAAGGTGATGATGGGTTCTGACATGAGGGTTCCAGAAATTTTTGTGAAGTGGATCAGCGCGCCTTGCCTTTGTTGACCTGCTTTTCAACCCAGAGGCTGTAGCGGGACATGGCAAAGCAGAAGGTGAAATAGATGGCGGCGATGAAGAGGTAGCCTTCAATCTTGAAAGGCCGCCAGTCGGCGTCGGAGTTGAGCGCCAGGCCGAGCGCGCCGGTCAGCTCGTACAAGCTCACGATGGTCACCAGCGAGGTGTCCTTGAAGATCGAGATGAAGTTGTTCATGATGCCGGGCACCACCAGGGCCAGTGCTTGCGGCAACACGATCTTGCGCTGCGTCTGCCAGTAGCTCAGGCCCAGCGTGGCGGCTGCTTCGATCTGGCCTTTCGGTATGGCTTGCAAGCCACCCCGAATCACCTCGGCCATGTAGGCCGCGGCAAACAGCGTGATGCCGACCAGCACGCGGATCAGCACGTCGATCTTGGTGCCCTGCGGCATGAACAGCGGGAACATGAACGACGCCATGAACAACACCGAGATCAGCGGCACGCCGCGCACCAGCTCGACGTAAATCGTGCAGGCGCTGCGAATGGCCGGCAGGTCAGAGCGACGGCCCAGTGCCACGACCAGTGCAATCGGGAACGCCATGGCAATGGACAGCGAGGCCAGCAAGAGCGTGAGCGGCAAGCCACCCCAGCGGTCTGTCTCGACCACGGACAGGCCAAAGCGGCCGCCATACATCAGCGTGAAAAAGAGCGCCAGCACACCCACCCACAAGAGCGCAAGCCAAGGCTTCCAGAACGCGCGGATGCAGCTGGCCACCAGCACCGCCAACATGAAGGCTGTGGCAATGAGCGGACGCCACTGCTCTTCAAACGGGTAGCGGCCGAAGATGATGAGGCGGTATTTTTCAGCCACTACGCCCCAGCAAGCGCCCACACCGTCGGCGCGGCAGGCCTCGGCGTCGGGTCGCCACATGGCAGAAAACAAGCCCCAGTTGAGCAGCTGCGGCAGGTACCACAGCAGCAAGCTGCCAATCAGCAGTGTGCCGATGGAGGTGCGGGCGTCGGCGAACAGGTTGGCCTTGAGCCAGCCGACGAGGCCACCGGTTTTGACCGGGGCTTCGCGCGACGGGATGGATTGAAAAATACGTGCTGGCAAGGGAGTGGTTTCGTTAACGACAGTGGACATGTCAGCGCTCCTTGATCGCCGCGCGGCTGTTGTACCAATTCATCAGCAGCGAAGTGAGCAATGAGGTGGTGAGGTAAATCGCCATGACGATGGTGATGCATTCCACGGCGCGACCGGTCTGGTTGAGCGCGGTGTTGGCGATGGACACCACGTCCGGGTAGCCGATGGCGACCGCGAGCGAAGAGTTCTTGGTCAGGTTCAGGTACTGGTTGGTCAGCGGCGGAATGATCACGCGCAGGGCTTGCGGCAGCATCACCAGGCGCATGGTCTGGCCCTGGTTCAGGCCCAGGGCGGCAGCGGCTTCTTTTTGGCCGCTGGCCACGGACTGAATGCCGGCGCGCACCACCTCGGCCACAAAGGCGGCGGTGTAGACCGTCAGGCCCAGCAGCACCGCCACAAACTCGGGCGTCAGCGCGCCGCCGTTTTCAATGGCGAACTCCCCACGGATGGGGCTGTTGAGCGCCGTCGGTGCGCCGCCTGCCAACCAGCCGAGCACACCGCTGACCAGGATGATGACCACAGGCACCCAGAAGACGCTGCGCAATCGGCCTGTCGCTTCGAACTGGGCAAATGCCCAGCGGCGATAGAGCACCGCCAGGCCCACGCCCGCCAGCAGGCCGAGTGCCGACCACGCATGGCCGCTGGCCCAGATGGGAATCGGGAAGTTGATGCCGCCCTTGCTTAAATAAACCGAGCCGACTTGCCACGCCTCGGAGGCGTCGGGCAGGATCTCGGTAAAGAGCAGGTACCACATCAGCAACTGCAGCAAGATGGGCACGTTGCGGAACAACTCGACATAGGTCGAGCACAGGCCGCGCACCAAAGCGTTGCGCGAAAAGCGCCCCACGCCCAGCAAGGTGCCCAGCAGGGTGGTCAGGATGATGCCCAGCACGGCCACGCGCAAGGTGTTGCTCACGCCGACCAAAAAGGCACGCCAGTACTTTTCACTGGACTCGAAGGGAAACAGGCTTTCGCCAATGTCAAAGCCGGCGGTCTGGTTCAGGAAATCAAAACCGCTCTGGATCCCACGCTCGCGCATGTTGACCATCGTGTTGTGCCCGAGGTACCAGAGGGCCAGGCCAATGAGGCTGAGCGCCACCACCTGGTAGACCAGGCCGCGGAAGGCCTGGCTGCGCCAGGACCAGCTTTTCTTAGGGGGGGAGGAGGGTGTCATGGACTGGGTCGAATCATTTGAAACGCAACAATAGAACGCTGGATATGAAAACCGCCTGCAAGGCAAGACCTGGCAGGCGGTTTTTTATCTGTCTTCTTGTCTGTCAGACATGGGGCTTGTCATTGACAGGCCCCAGCTTGGCAAGTCCGATCAGCGGATAGGGTAGGCGTACATCAGGCCGCCCTTGTTCCACTGGTTGTTCACGCCACGGGGCAGGCCCAGGGGCGACTTGGGGCCGACGTTGCGCTCGAAGATTTCACCGTAGTTACCGGTGGTCTTGATGGCGCGAACCATCCACTCTTTGTCCAGACCCAGCAGCTTGCCGGTGTCTTCGGTCGTGCCCAGAATGCGCTGGACGACAGGGTCGGTGGAGCTGGTTTTCAGCTGGTCCACGTTGGCTTGCGTCACGCCATACTCTTCAGCTTCCAGCAGGCCATAGATGACCCACTTGACGATGGCGAACCACTCGTCGTCACCGCGGCGGACCATGGGGCCCAGGGGCTCTTTGGAGATCAGCTCAGGCAAGATGATGTGGTCAGCAGGAACTTTGGCTTCTTTGTTGCGCACCGAAGCCAGGCCCGACGCGTCGGTCGTGTAGGCGATGCAGCGGCCGGAGAAGTAAGCGCCGGTGGCGGCTTCAACTTTTTCGAACACGACAGGCTTGACGGCCAGGTTGTTGGCGCGCGAGTAGTCGGTCAGGTTTTTCTCGGTGGTGGTGCCGGACTGAACGCAAACGGTCTGGCCCTTGAGCTGCTTGGCGCTCTTGATCTTGCTCTTGACCGGGACCATGAAGCCCTGGC
>CAZNQE010000011.1:0-49092 GCA_964575005.1 uncultured Polaromonas sp.
CCTGGTAAATCGAATACGGAGCCGGCACCGCGCAATGCTGCATGTACAAAGCCAGCGCGTCGCGGCTGACAGGGTTGCTAAAACCCGGGTAAGCCCGCAAGGCCTTGAGCTCCGAGCCAAACACAAAAGCGCCCTGTACCCAGCCGTAATAAAGCGGCTTTTCCCCCATGCGGTCACGCGCCAGCGTCAGCTTGCGCTCGGCCTTGTCCCACAAGGCGACGGCAAACATACCCACCGCCTTGCGCAAAGTCGCCTCAACCCCCCAAGCTTCAAACCCCGCCAAAAGCGTTTCAGTATCAGAATGCCCCCGCCACGTGTGCGAACTTCCCAACTCCCCCCGCAACTCCAAATGGTTGTAGATCTCCCCGTTGTAAGCCAGCACATACCGCCCACCCACTGACGCCATCGGCTGGTGCCCAGCCGGCGACAAATCAACAATGGCCAAGCGCCTGTGACCCAACGCGATGCCCGCGTCAGCGTCAGCCCAGGCGCCCGCGTCGTCAGGGCCGCGATGCGCAATGGCCAGCGCCATCCGCGTGGCAATCGCTTCAAGACCATCCTTGCTAGAGGACGACGGAGTAAGAAATCCAGTGAATCCGCACATCAGAGCCGCGCCTCCATCACCTTGTTAGAGCCGAGGTCAAAGAAAATCATCGACGTCTTTCATACTGTTCAAAGAAACTAGGTCGAGGTCTGTGGCCACAGGAAGTGCCTCCACTCGAAAACCGCGCGCAGCAAGGTGACCAATGATGTAGAGGAAGCCATGCTCGCCCGTTGACTTTCCCCACTTGCCAGGAAGCTCTTCGCGCAACGCATCCAAAACGACGCTTTTGCGAAACACAAACAGCCCAATCTCTCTCTCGCCGCTTTGCGGCTTTGCAATGCCAGCCTCCCGCGTCTCGACTACTCCCGTAACAGCACCGTCCAAATCTCTTGAAACGATGGTGTAAGCCGAGTCAACTGACCGAGTGGCACAAGTGAAATCGTTCCCGTGGGCCAAATGCGCATTCACAACAGCCGCAACGGTTTCAGATTGAATAAAGGGAATATCTCCCCACAAGAGCAAGACATGCTCAGCCGATTTGTAAGCAGGAGACTGGGCAAACCGAAGAACGGCATCACCCATGCCGGTAGGTACAGGCTGCTCCACTAAGTGAGCAGCTTGACCCACCGCATCAAGAGCCTGTTGCACCAGCACCAAGCCGTCAGGGCTGACGATGACCGTAGGAGTGGCGTCGTAGGCCGCAAGAAGTTCAGTGATACGAACCAAAATGGATTTACCGCGTATCCGGAACAGTGTTTTCGGATAGGGCAAGCCGGCTCGGGTGCCCCGCCCAGCCGCTGCCACCAAGACGCGCACATCAGCCATGAAAGTCCTTCCCCAGCTTGCCTTGCAGGCCGCGAGCAATGGCTATGTAGAAGGCCGGCGCCATTGGTCCCGCCAAGAGCGAAAACACCATGAGCAAGCCATTACGGCTGGCAGTCCGCCCAAGTACAGCGACCAATGCAATGAGATGGCGCAGCCAGACAGCATTGAAATACCGCTGGTTGAGGATGAGGGTGTTCTTCAGGTAGTAGTAAACCTTGGTTGCCGAATAAGGCCGCTGGCTAACGTCGGGGTGGTAATGCAAGGCATTGAGCACCGAGACAACCCGACCTACTTTTCTGAGGCGGAAGAAATAGTCCACCTCGTCGCCAAAGATAAAAAACTCACGGTCAACATTACCGGCCATCCGCACCGCATTAACCGACACTAATGCCCCGTTAAAAAAGTGAGCAAACGGGTATGTGCCCGCCGTGGCAACAGCACGCAACTCAGCAAGGGTCGCAATTTTTCGCGGGTGCCCAAAAAGCACAGGCAATCCGGCCGAATCCAGCAAGGGAAACGGAAACACGAACCGCGAAGGATCATCCTCCCTCACAACTACTGAAGACACACAAGCAACCCTATCCACCAGCGCGCATTGCAAAGCCTCAAGCGCGCCACTATCAGGATAACCATCGTCATCCATTAGCCAGACGGCGTCATAGTGGTGCTCTAACGCATGCTGGATGCCGCGATGCCACCCCCCCGCAGAACCCACGTTTTCTTGAGTCACGAAGAAAACTCCCCGCTGTGCGAGCATTTCCACCGTGCCATCTGTGCTGGCGTTGTTGACCACTAGGACTTCGGCTGGCAAAAATGACTGCGACTGCAAATGGTCCAGACAGCGGGCCAACAGCTCACATCGGTTGTGAGTTACTACAACAGCAAGAACCCTCACAGCGATATCCCCTCTCCAACCGGCCAAGTGGCTCTACGCACATCCACGTAGTCAAGCCCAGCCCGTGTGGCCGCCTGAAAACCCGCCTCCGAGTCTTCAAACACCAGCGCGTCAACCGGGTCGGTACCGGTGAGGCGCAGCGCGGTCAAAAAGCCCTCTGGTGCGGGCTTGGCATCCCGTACATCGTCGGCACAAATCAAGGGATCAAAATACCCTGCATAGCCCAACTTCGATAGCGCAAGGTTGACCGTTTCACGCGAACCAGACGTCACCATAGCTAGTTGGTAGCGGGGGCGTGCCCATTGCAAGAAAGCGTCCACTCCCTGCAAAGGCTGCAGCGCATGACCAATCATCTTTCGCACACATTGCTGCTTCGCCGCAACCAATGCGGCCAAAGTAGATTCGTTAACCGCGCGCCCCTCGTCGGTAAGGCACTGACGCATGGCATCCAAAGTCTTTAAGCCGGCAATACGGGAATAGTCCACCGGTATTCCCATGGGTGCCAGCACTTGTGCAAATGCCGCCGCATGCAGGGGTGTGGTGTCAGCCACCGTACCGTCAAAATCGAAAATCAAAAGCCGCTTACTTCTCAATAAATCGGACGGATCTTTATTTTCTATCTCTGGATTTAGAGTCACGATAATTTCCTTGCTAAGGCCTTGACGCTTGTATACAAGGAGGGACTAAGTGAAAGTAGTGCCCTCATCAAAACTCCTGGATTGGAAACAACTTTAAGGGGTAAGAGGCGATTCTCAGCGTAAGCATGACGCAAAAAAACCAGTGCACCATAAAAATCGCGATTACGAAAGTAAGCAATGCACGACTGACATGCAGATCGAAAAATTAGATTTTTCGAAAACAAATCAATAGCCTTACCATCCATACCACAAGAGGCAGCAAAACTGGAGACACCCTTGATGAGGGCGAAATTATTCAGATACTTTTTCAAATCAAGCCTGCGAGTCTCATTGGAACCGTGCTGCACCCAGGCAGCCGAAATCGAGTCCACATAGCCAACTCGGCCTGTAATGATCAACCTCAAAAAAGACTCCCAATCATTTCTGGGAACAGAATCATCCCAATAAAATCCAAGACTCACAGCCTTATCTCTCTTATAAACGATTGAATTGTGATTCCAGAATGTTTGCCCCTTGGAGTATCGAATCAGAAAATCCTCTCCACTCATTAATCTGGGTAGATTTTTGTTTACAATATCAACCCGCCTTGAGTCAGACTCGTAAAACTCGCAGTAATTCCCAAAGATCAAAACCGCCGCCGCATCCTCAGCAGCAAGTCGCATGACAGTCGAAATAAAGTTTTCGTTTACGAAAAAATCATCACCATCAAGATTTATAACCCACTCACCGGACAATCTCTCGTACAAAGATTTTTTATAATTTCTTAATATTCCGACATTACATTCATTTCTAAAGTATTTGATTCGAATATCATTTTTCTCACGAATGAAATTTTGAACCACGGACTCAGTATCATCCTGCGAGTCATCATCAGAAATTACAATCTCTATATTTTCATAATCTTGCGCAAGCGCACTTTCGATTGCTCGTATTATATATTTTCTCTGATTATAGGTCGGTATCGCGATGGATACTTTTGGCGTCGTCATTAAATGAGCCGTTTAATAATGCCACATCATTGCGATATAGAAGCCGCCTCATACAAGTCCAGAATGGACTGCACCACAGCTTGCCCATCATGTTTACCAGGCGAGTCAATTGACTCATACGCATCAATCACGCGCGGCACGTCGATATCAGCAAAGCCCTCTTCGTCGTACTCAACATAAGTTTCATCAGCCTTTAGACTGCTCTCATTAATAAGAACGGCATCAAACAATTCCCGCATATCATAGTCTCGCTCATCTGCAAGATTAAGGTAACGGTGGGCGCCACGGATATAGTCGGATGCCTTATAACTTGGCGTCTCGTAGTCGGCACCGATATTGGTTACGAAAACCTTGTATGCTGAATGATTGTCAGCAATAGCCTGGGCCAAACCGGCGGTCATGTAGGTAGGGTACAGCGATGAGTGCTGCGTCCCTGCCGAATAAATAATTATGTCGGCCTGCTGTAGCGCCAATTTAACGCCTGGAGATATACCCACAAAGCAGTGATGCCGCTCAAGATAATATCGCTTATCATCCGTCGTCAGTTTTTCGAAGCGATCTTTGTCAAGCAACTTGTCAAGCAGGTATATACGCTCTACTCGCACATTAGACCGCAATTCAACTATCTCAGCCTCGCTGTAGAGCATTTGGCCGTTTTCCCGCAAAGCCACCAGCTTCTTGTCTTCTATGCTCGTTGGCAAAACAGTTCCTCGCAATTTAAACAGGCGATCAATGAAAAGTGTAGCCTGCTCAATATTACGATTAAATGCAAGGAAGGCACCCGCATAGAGGCAATTCATAATAGAACAGTCTTTAAAGCTGAACTCCTCTCCGGTAACCCGTTCAATAGCTGTCAGGCCGTCCAAAAACTCCTGAACAAAAGACTGCAGCGCGATCCGGACCTGAGCTCTTTGGACACTCGCGCCGACCAGATCAACCTGACCGCCATCTGCAAAATGTCGCAGGTGCGCCAAAACCTCATCTCTGTTGCAATCCTCCGGAAAGCGATATTGAAATAATTGCAAATTTGCCTTGTAATCAGGGTCATCTTGCGGAAGCATTAACTCCTGCACTTTACGAATGTCCGATGGACCTAACATTCCAAAGAATCGACGAATTTCCCCGGTAGACTTTCCATCATCATAGGCATTAACAACTGAAGTTACATATAAGCCATGACGCGAAAGCAAGGCCGGAATGACTGCAGCAGCACCACGGCCACCATTCAAAATAACTACATTGAGCATTAATTCCTCACTTCAGTTTTGAGTAAACAAATTTATATCGCTCTTCGGCGACCTCTAACCCAAGTGCGGGTCGCGCCACATTGCGCAACCGACAACCACCCATAGCAAATACTTCATCGATTTTTTCAACCAATTCGGACAATTCTTTGTCTGAGCTTGGATCAACAATTACTCCTGCACCCAAATCCTTCAGGTGCAGCGCCACATCTCCCACCCCATCGTTGCAAATGGCGGGTATCCCTTCGGCAAAACACTCCGCTAATTTGGTCGGGGAGGCAGCCATGCGCGCATAAGACGGCTGAATAAAACTAACCAAGACATCCATAGCCGGCAATAGTTCGGGAACTTCGGCCCTACTAGCCGACTTAACATGAACATGCTTATGCAAAGAATGAGGCAGACAGCGCTGCATGACTTCCTGCAGTGCCCTTAGATCCTGTGTGATGACGAGCACCTCGCAGTCAGCATGTTGACCAGCAGCAAGCTCAAACAAACGAAAGAAACGGTCGAGCAAATACATGCGACCCACAGAACCCAAATAACCCAATACCTTGGAGTTACTAGAAACCCCAATAACCGCTCTTGCTTGGGCCTTACAAGCTGAAGTTGCGAGCGGAAAATGATCAAAGTCAGCGCAGCAGGGGATGACCGTCACCTTGGACGCGGGGGTTGCACCAAGCTTGATGACCTCTTCGACGACCTTGTGCGTCAACACCACAACTTGATCGGCCTGCCTGAACAAATTGCGCTCAACCCGCTTGAAGTAGCGGTACTGCAACCGGTGCAAAGGGCGGTGCAGATTCCAGCCGCCCTTGTCTACCCGCTCGTCTACCCAAAGGCCCCGACAGTCAAAAAGCAAGCGAGTACCCAACAAGCGCTTGGCAAACAGTCCAATTTGGGCGGCAGGATGACCTCGCGCATGAATCACACCGACGCCGTGCTTGGACGCTAACCAGATGCCCCAAAAATGCATGCGTAGCAAATCCCACAACTTACCGATAGCGCCCCATCCTGAAGTGAATCGCAGCGGCTTCCAACGAATGCCATGTCCTTGCAACGATTCCGCCATGGCTTGATGGCCTCGAACAAAACGATCCTGCTTCTCAAAGCTCAGTACAACCATGCCCCCCTGGGCACGAGCAATAGGCGTGATGTAGGGCAAGATTTGACTCGCCCCCAGCGTGTCAAGGAGGCCGTCATATGAAATGAACATGGGGAAAAGCTTCTTTGCGGCCACGCTAATTCCCACCGGCTTCATTCGTTGCCGCTAACAACTGCAGATATTTCTTGGCCGCAATCTCTGGCGCAAATTCATTCGCCCGGCGCTTGAGCGCCTCGCGGTCAACTGGGTCAGACAAAGCTTGCGCCATCGCCTGGGCGAGCGCAGCACAGTCACCCACGGGCACCAAGCGACCCCAACGGCCGTTTTCAAGGATTTCAGCTGGGCCGGCTGGACAGTCGGTAGACAGAACGGGAACGCCAAAGGACAGCGCCTCAATGATTACGGTGGGCAGTCCTTCGTAGTCCGATGACAAAACAAACAAGTCCGCCGTGGCGTAAAAGGGCGATGGGTCGGCATGAAAGCCCGCAAAGATCACACGATCCTGGATGCCAAGGGATGCACTGAGGTCACGAAGCATCTGCTCGCCTGGCCCCTTGCCCAAAAGCATCAAACGCGCCGATGACTGATCCAGTTCGGCAAAAGCTCTGAGCAGCAGGCCGTGGTTCTTTTGAGTTTTGAGGGTGCCTACGGTCAGAAAACGCTGGCCCTTCTCACAAGCCCAAATTTCCTCCACTGACGCAATTTCAGCGGCCAACGGCGCGGGCCGCTGCGGGATAGGGTTATGCAAAACGCGGACGCGCTGCTTAGGCAACGCAGCCAGCGCAGCGATATCTTCTGCGGACCCAGCAGACACAGCGGCCACATGGCGGGCTAAGCGATGCGACACCATCATGCTGAGGCGCATGACCTGGTTATGTACCCAGCCCCAAGTAGCGTACTGTTGGGATAAGGCGCAATGCTCGACAAGCAACAGCCGAGACCTAGACCCGGACAAAAGATGCGCAACCACTGCCATCGTGGTAAGCGGCCACATATTAACAATCAAAGCTTTAGGCTGCTTCTGACGCAAGTAATGGCTAAGCGCGAGCGGAACCGACCTGCTCTTCGGAGTATTCAAATTAACAACCGAAAACTCCCGAATAACCTCCTGCAAGAACTCTCCGGTAGCAGACATCAACACAAATTCGACGACGTGGCCCTGCTTTGAGAATTCGCGTGCCAAGTCAATGCTGACGCGTTCTGCGCCACCGCCTGCCAAATGGGGTAGGAGTATTGAAATATGCTGTAAATTCATGAATTGTTCGCTCCTCTTATGGATGAACAATCCTGATCACTCGGAGTTGGAACTTTCATAGTTTCACCCTTGGGCTGGCTTCGTTTTCAGCAATGCCCATACCGCGGTGTCCAGCTGGAGGCTATTCTTTGTATATTTCCACATAACCATATTCATAGGCAAGGTGGCAATAAGATATGAAAAAGCGGCTCCAATAGATCCGTAAAAAATAATCAACGGCCAACCAGTAATGCAGAGAATCACTAAAGACAGCAGAGATGCCCTGGTTACCTGGGCCTGATGCCCGGTCATAGTGAGCAAGATGGCCAGCGGACCAAAAACGGCAGTTGGTAGTACCGATAAACACAGGACGAGCAAAACCGAGTTGCCGGCCGAGAATTGCTTTCCAAAAACTGCTGCCAGCAGAGATTGGCCGCCCACAATGAATGGCAATGTCAGAACCAACATACCTGCGGTCATGCCAAGCGCAACTACTGGCAACATTTTTTGCAGCCGGCCATGGTCTCCAGCCGCGTACAGCCGAGCCACGATCGGCATGCTCACGATGTTGAGCAAGCTCAAAGGCATGACCACCAATTGCATGACCGAACTGGCCATACGAAATATTCCGGCTTCTGCCATGGGGACCAGCCAGCCCAGCATCAACAGCAGCAGGTGTCCCTGCAGCACTCGCAGTCCTTCCGTCATAGCCATAGGTACTGTGCTGGACCACCAGGCTCTTGCATTCCTCTCAGGTTTTGCCTCATGCACAAAGCGCGGTAACGCCCGCTGCAGCATCACTTCTGCTGCGATCAACGCGACACCCGCAGCCAAGACACCCAGGCCCATTGCCAAGGCCGGGGTCATCGGCAACGCAGCGGCAAGCATCACCGCCAACAGCAATGCGTGCAGCGCGGGTCGCACGAGAACGTCTGGTAACTGACCGCTTACTATTTTTTGCAGCCCGCGCAAAGCAGCAGACCGCTGGGACAGAAATGCCACCAACGGCACCAGAGCAATGCCCAACAGCATCGTGCTTCCCAGAGAAGATTGAAGATCGTGCCCACTGAAAAGCAGCCACGCCACAACACCAAGCAGAATCACGAGTGAAATAACCAGTGAAGTCTGGCCGGCCCACCGCAGCACTCCGCGCAGCGCGCCCCATTGCCGTTGCGCGTGTGCTGTGGCGACTTCACGCGTGAGTAATTGGGGTAGCCCGAATTCAGTGGGCACCGTTAGCAGGGCAATGATGGACATGACAACGCCATAAATGCCGAAGCCCTCTGCGCCCATTCCGCGTGCGAGTAACACGCCAATTACGAAGCTACACCCCATCCCTGCGATGCGAATCCCCGCGCTGCCAGCCACGGCGTTGAGTAATGTGGCACCCAGCCCTCCCCCCTGGAACCTATTGCGTAAACGAGCAATCATGGGCGTGGCAGTAGCTCTAGCTCTTGTCTGAATCAACGTCGGAGCGATAAGGGGCTGCCGCACCCTCCACATTGGGGCGCTCTGGCGATGTGACGGTCATATCTGTTGCCACCTCACATACCAAGGCATAGCCTCGCGCACTCCCGCGGCAAGCGTATGAGTGGGCGTATACCCCAGGAGGTTTTGGGCTTTGCCAATGTCGGCCTGGCTGTGGCGCACGTCTCCGGGGCGGAAGTCGCGGTAAGTGGGTTGGGTGTTGGGGTCTACACCGTGGGCGCTGAGGTTGTCGCGCAGGAGGTTGAAGAGTTGGTTAAGGGTGGTGCGGTCGCCAACGGCTACGTTGTAGATTTGGTTGAGGGCGGCCGGCGGTGCTGTGGCCGCCAAGAGGTTGGCTTGGACTGCGTTGGCAACAAAGCAGAAGTCGCGGCTGGTTTCGCCGTCGCCGTTGATGTAGACGGGCTCGCCCTTGAGCAAGGCGGCTGTCCATTTGGGGATGACCGCGGCGTAGGCGCCGTTAGGGTCTTGGCGTGGACCAAAGACGTTGAAGTAGCGCAGGCCGATGGCCTGAAAGCCGTAGCTGCGGGCAAAGACGTCGGCATACAGCTCATTGACGTATTTGGTCACGGCGTAGGGGCTGAGTGGTTTGCCTATGCGGTCTTCTACTTTGGGGAGGGCTGGGTGGTCGCCGTAGGTGCTGCTGCTGGCGGCGTAGGTGAAGCTTTGCACCTTGGCGTCGCGAGCGGCTACCAGCATGTTGAGGAAGCCGCTGATGTTGGTGGCGTTGGTGGTGGCGGGGTCGGCCAAGCTGCGGGGGACGCTGCCCAGGGCGGCTTGGTGCAACACGTAGTCCACGCCGTCACAGGCTTTTTGGCAGTCTTCTGGATTGCGGATGTCGCCTTGCCTGAACTGGAAGTTGGCCCATTGGGCTGGGGTAACCAGGGTTCGGACTTCGTCCAAGTTGCGCTGGTGGCCGGTGGCGAAGTTGTCCAGCCCCACCACGCGTTGGTTGAGCTTGAGCAGGGTTTCAAGCAAATTGCTGCCAATAAAGCCGGCCGCGCCGGTAATGAGCCAGGTGCGGGGGGCTTCGGGGAGTCGGGCTTGAAGCTGTTCGTAGGCGGTCATGGTCAGAGTCGCCCGTCTGCTGCGCCATGGGCCAAGATGCTCTTGACATCAAACAACACGGCGCCGGGTTGGCCGTAGGCTTTGAGCCCGGCTTCGCCCATAGAGACGAATTGATGGTGACCAACGGCCAAAACGATGGCGGCGTATTCCCCGTGGGCTGGGGGTTGGGCTAGGCACTTGAGGCCGTATTCGTCCTCGGCCTCCAGCACGTCTATCCAGGGGTCGTACACGTCTACGTGGCTGCTGTAAGACCGCAGGGCCCTGACGATGTCCACCACTTTGGTGTTGCGTACGTCGGGGCAGTTTTCTTTGAAGGTGAGGCCGAGCACCAGCACTTTGCTGCCCAGCACGGGCAGGTTTTTGCGGAGCATGAGCTTGATGGTCTGGTCGGCCACGTGGTTGGCCATGCCGTCGTTGATGCGGCGGCCGGCCAGGATGACTTCAGGGTGGTAGCCGACTTCTTGGGCTTTGTGGGTGAGGTAGTAAGGGTCAACGCCTATGCAGTGGCCGCCCACCAGGCCGGGCCTGAAGGGCAAGAAGTTCCATTTGGTGCCTGCGGCTTGCAGCACCTCCAGGGTGTCAATCCCCAACTTGTTGAAGATCAGACTCAACTCATTCATGAGCGCGATGTTCAAGTCGCGCTGGGTGTTTTCAATGACTTTGGCGGCTTCTGCTACCTTGATGCTGCTGGCTTTGTAGGTACCGGCGGTGATGATTTGCCGGTAGAGCTGATCCACTTCTTCAGCCACTTCAGGCGTGCTGCCGCTGGTGACTTTTTTGATGCTGGGTAGACGGTGCTCTTTGTCACCGGGGTTGATGCGTTCGGGGCTGTAGCCGCAATGAAAGTCGTGGTTGAACTTCAGGCCGCTGAACTTTTCGAGCACGGGCACGCACACTTCTTCGGTCGCGCCGGGGTACACGGTGGATTCATAAATGACGATGTCGCCCGCCTTGAGCACCTTGCCCACGGTTTCGCTGGCTTTCACCAGCGGCGTCATGTCGGGGCGGTTGGCTTGGTCTACCGGGGTGGGCACGGTGACGATGAAGATCTGCGCGGCATGCAGGTCGTGCGCATTGGCGCTGTAAAGCAAGTGGCTGGCGCTTTGCAATTCTTGGGGGCTGCATTCCAGCGTGTGGTCCTGGCTGGCTTGCAATTCCGTAATGCGGGCTTGGTTGATGTCAAAGCCCAGCGTGGGGCGCAACTTGCCAAACTCCACGGCCAGCGGCAAGCCGACGTAGCCCAGGCCAATGATGGCGATGGTTTTGGGACGGGAATACATCAACGCGACCCTCCTTCGCCCTGGGTGTAGCGGTAGTGGGTGTAGCGGTAGCCGTACTTGCGGCCGTAGCGGCTGGTGTTGGCCTGAATGTCGTTGTACAGCACGCCTTTAACTTGCACGCCTGATTGCGCCAGCCGCTTGTGGGCTTCTTCAATTTCACCCACAGTGCTTTGTCCTTCACGCGCCACCAAAAAGCTGACACCGACCAGACGCCCGAGCACGGCAGCGTCAGACGCCACCAAGGCGGGAGGCGAGTCAATGAGGATGTGGTCGTACAGCGCGCTGAGGTGTTGCAGCAGCGCGGGCAAACGATCGTTCATCAGCAGTTCGGCCGGGTTCGGGGGCAAGGGCCCCGTGGTCAACAGGTCGAGATGCGGAAGAATGCTGCGGTGAATGACGCCGTCAAGCGTCTGGCTACCGGTGATGACCTCTGAAAGGCCATGACCACGGGCGAGGCCGAAGTATTCATGCAAATAGCCCTTGCGCAAATCGCCGTCAATGAGCAAGACCCGTTTGCCACCAGCGGCCAATACGCTGGCAAAGTTGGCCGAGATGAAGGACTTGCCCAAGGTAGGGGTGGCCCCGGTAATCATGATGATGTTGTTGAGTGCGTCCAACATGCCAAATTGCAGGGCAGTGCGCAGGCTGCGCAGGCTTTCGATGGCCGGATCGGCGTTGTCGAGCATGGACAGCAGTGCTGGAGCGGCGGGCAGGCTCTTTGTGCTGACCTTGGCGCTGACCTTGGTGCCTTTGATCTTTTTGTGGAGCTCCGCCTGCTTGGGACTGTGCGGAACCGTGGCGTAGACCGTGAGGCCCAGTCGCCGCTCGATGGTGTTGGGGTCGTCAATGCCGCCATGCATGAGCTTGCGAAGGTAGACCGCGGCCGCGCCCACCACTGCACCAAGCAAGACAGACAGCAAGACGATGACGACACGGGCTGGTTTCACGGGCCGCTCTGGGGTAACGGCGGTGTCGATCAGACGAACTGAGCCGACCTGCCCGGCTTTGACGAGCTTGAGGCGCTGCGCGCTGTTAAGCAGGCCCGCGTAGAGCTCGTTATTGACTTTCACATCGCGCGTCAGGCGCAGGGTTTCTTGCTCAAGCTGAGGCAGCTTGCGGCTTTGCTGGGTGAATTTGTCGGCTTGGGTCTGGGCTTCAGCCAACTGCCTATCAATCGTTTGGACGCTGGGGTGTTCAGCGGTGAATCGGCTGATGAGTTCTTGGCGCTTTTGCCGCAATTCCTGCAAGGTGCTTGCCGCGGTAACAGCTTGGGTGAGCAGTGCGTCGGCTTCGGCCGACAAGTTGACGGTGCCGCTGGCGTTGCGGAACTCGTTGTAGCGGGTTTCGGCGGTCTCCAGCTCCTGGCGAATTTGGGGAAGCTGCTTGTCCAGAAACAGCAGGGTATTGCCGGCTTCTTCAGCCTTGCGGTCAATGTTTTGCCGCACGTATTCACGACCGACCTCGTTGAGGATGGTCGCCGTGGTTGCAGGGCTGCCGCCTTCCAGGCGCGCTTGAATGATGCCGGACTGGTTGCCTTTTTCAGCAATCGAAATGCTGCCTTGCAGCCCTTCGATGATGGCCAGGCGGGAGTTACGAATCACCTGAAACTGCGCGCCAGGCTTGCCCTTGAGCTGAGAAATGTGGAGCTCGAAGTTGCCGCGGCTGGTAGCCCAGTTGTTGACCTTGCCCACTTGGCCTTGCAGCGCAGGGCCTTCTGGTGGCGTCAAGGTAAAGCTGTCGCCCTGCCCTTGCGTGACGATGAAGGTTTGGCCCGTGAATGCGTCGGGCACGTTGAAAAGGTTGACCTGAATTTGCTCGGTCCCCCACACATAACCGCCCAGGCCTAAAAAGCCGGGCTCGGACAAAGTGCGGGCGCGACGGGCAACCCAACCGCCAATGAGCGGGACTTGCAGGGGCTGCGCCTGGATGAAGAGCCGCAAGTTGTCCACCGCGCGCGAGACCACCATGCGTGAGCGGATGATTTCGATCTCGGCAGAGGCGGCGGTTTTGACTTCAAGAAGGGGCGAAGCCTGACCCAGCAGGTTTCCGGCGCCGCCGGCTTCTTCGACCTGGATGAGGATGTTGGCCTCGTACACAGGCTTGGCCATGAAGGCGTAGAGGCCGCCCAACAAAGTCACGACGGCGGTGACGGCGAGGATGAGGCGGCGCCCGTTGTACAGGCTGTCAACGATGTGGCCAAGGTTGATTTCGCCGTCGTCAGCAAAACTGTTGTCGCTGGCTGGAGAGTTGTTTTTCATGTTGTGGGCTGGGCCTGGTAACCAATGGCCTGGATGCGCGGCACCCAGTGGTTCAGGCTTTGGTCAATCTGGGCAAGGACTTGTCGGAAGACTTCAGGGCTTTGTCGGTAGGGGTCGGGAATGTCTTGGCCAAGGTGTTCACCCAGGCGAAAAACCCGGCCCCGCGTTTGCGGGTGTTGCTGTTCGATGGCTTTTTTCTGATCGCTGTCCATGACCAGAATCAGGTCGGCCTGGCTTGTCATCCAAGTGCTCAAGCTGCGGGCGCGGTGTTGTGTGGCGTCAAGCTGTTGTTCCGCCAAAAGCGCGATGACAGCAGGATCGGCAGCATGGTGGTCTAGCGCCTGCAAACCGGCTGAGCTAACCGATAGTCCCGGCAACTTGTGTTGCAGCAAAGTCTGCGCGGCAGGACTGCGGCAGATGTTGCCAATGCAGACACAAAGGACGTGCTCGATCATGGGATGCTTGGCGCAGCGCAGAGGCTTAGCGGACTGCATCGACGGTGTCTACCGTCGATCGGGTCAAGGCACCCGTGGGCAAGATCAGGCTGATGACGCGGTTCCACAGCGCCAGGGGTGCGGTGTCGATGTAAACAATGTCTTTGGCTTGCAGCTGGAACTGGTCGGCCATGGCCAGCATGGCGGGCGAGCGGGTGTTGATGTGATAAACCCAGGGTGCTTCTTCAAGGCCGGCACCGCGGATGACGTAGACCTGCCGTGCGTCGGCGCTGTTGACGTTGAGGCCGCCGGCTTCAGACAAGGCGTCAGCCAGGGAGAGCCTGCCATTGCGCATGGGCATGCTGCCGGGGCGCACGATCTCTCCGAGCACGGCGACCTTGGTTTCGTCACGGTTGGCCACCCGCACCAGGTCGCCACTGCTGAGCATGATGTGCGAGGGGTTGATGCCGGCCTGGGTCAGCCCCGGCAAGTCAGCGCTGTACTGGCGGCTGTTGCGAACAATGCTGACCCGGCTGGTGTCGGCGCTGGCCGAAGTGACGCCGGCACGAGCCAGGGCTTCGGCCAGGGACATGGGCGTTTCAGTGATGAAGTGCTGGCCCGGATTGCGCACTTCGCCGTCGATGTAGATTTTTTGGCTGCGGTAGGCCTGCACACGCAAGGTGATTTGCGGGTTCTTGATGTACTTTGAGAGCGGCTTGATGAGCGCTTCACGGGCTTGGCTGGCGGTCAGGCCGCGAACTTTGAAGTCACCGACATAGGGGAACTGGATGGTGCCTTCGTCGCTGACAAGGTAACCGTTGGGAATGGTGCCGGCTTCCTGGTTGCTGCCCGTTGTGGTGGTGGGCGGCAATGCAAGCTGAGGATGGTCCCAGACGGTCACGCCCAGCACGTCGCCCACGCCTATGGTGTAAGGCTTGGCCTGAACCACCAGCTCTTGCAGCTTTTGCAACTGGCTGTTGCGCTGCGCTTGCAGGGCTTGGATGGTGATGGGGTCTATGGGGTTGAGCCGGATGTTGGGCGTGTCCTGCTCGACTTGGTCTTCAGCCACCGGAAAGCGCATGCCGGGCGCCAGAGCGCAACCGGTCAAAAGCCCGGCCAGAAAGAGCGGGGCAAGCGTGGTGATGCTGCGAGCGAGGCGTTGGCGGAAGTTGATGCGTTGCATGACTTGAAATGAGGGCTGCGCTAATGAGCTCATGCGCCAGACTTGATGAGTTCAGGCTTGAGCGTGCGGGCACGGAAGCACCAGCCAAACTGCGAGAGGCGGGCGTACAGCACGGCATAGCCAATGAAGGCCAGGGCAAAGCCAAGCGCGAGCATGGCCATGTCTTTGGAAAAGGCGATGGCCCAGGCGGCCGGCAGGGCGGCCGCGATCCAGCAGACAGGGCTGGTCAGGCTGTTTTGCCGAGTGGGCGAAACGTGGGGGAAGAGCTTGCACACGATCCGGCGGTGGATCAGGTGGTGCAAGTGAACCTTGTCAGGCTGGCCCGGATGGTGGCCGGAGCGACGCAAGCGTCGCTGAACCGAAAACGCGACCTCCAGCACCGGGTAAGTGCACACCAGCAAAGAGGCCCAGGCGTTGATTTCAAGGTTGCGCATGGGCAGCAAGACAGCCATCCAGCCCAACACAAAGCCGATCAGGTAGGCCCCGCCGTCCCCCAAAAAGAGCTTGCCCGTAGACCAGTTGACAGCGCCAAAACCCAGTATGGCAACAGCGCTTAAAAAGCAGACGGTGGCCAGATGGGCATCACCCACACCGAGTGCAATGACACCAATGGCGCTGAGCATGATGGCCACAGCCCCGCTGGCAAGGCCGTTGAAGCCGTCAATGATGTTGATGGCGTTGGCCAGGCCACCCACAGCGAAAGCGGTGAATAGCACGGAAATGGCGACGAAGCTGAGCATCCAGTCCAGGGACTGCAGACCTGTGTCTTGAATGGCAATACCGGTCAAATACCAAGCCAGAACACCGCTGAACATGGTGGCGAGCAGGCGGGTGCGGACACCCACTCTTTTGGTGACGTCTTCAAGCAGGCCAAAGGCGAAAGCGGGAATGCCCGCCAGCAGCATGGGCACCAAAATGCTTTTGACTTGCGGGGCCGCTGCCAACCAGGCGATGACCAGCCCCAGCACGATGGCGATACCGCCCACGCGTACGGCCGGCTGGGTATGGTGGTTTTGAACGCCGTTGGCACTGTCGAGGCTGAAGCGGCCGTGCCAGCGCTGTGTCAGCACCAGCGCCAAGCTGGCCAGGAAGGCGGCTGAAAAGGCAAAGACGTAAGTGCTCATGGTGCGGCTCAGTGCGGGGTGATTCCGAGAAAAATGCCGCCGCTTACGCAGCGACCAAACGGCGGGGCTGCGCGCCACTGCCGCCGAATCGGCGCTGGCGGCCGGCGTACCAGGTCATGGCGCGCTCCAACTCGTCAACACCGAAGCTCGGCCAGAGAAGTTCCGAGAAGAAAAGCTCGGTGTAGGCGGTCTGCCAGATGAGAAAGTTGCTGATGCGCGACTCGCCACCCGTGCGAATCAGCAAGTCGGGGTCAGGCGCGTGGGCCAGCGCCAGATAGGGGCTGAGACTTTTTTCATCCAGCGGGTCTGCCAGCTGACCCGGATGCGCGGCCTGCCATGCCTTAAACGCTTGCAAGATGTCCCAGCGGCCACCGTAGTTGACGGCGATGGTCAAGGTAATGGTTGTGTTTTGGGCGGTGGCGGCTTGGGCCTCGCTGATGAGCCTTTGCAACCGAGGCTCCAAGCGCTGCAGGTCGCCTGCGAACTTAAGGCGCACGCCCTTGGCATTCATGTCCTTGACCTCGTTTTTCAAGTACAGGGACAGCAAGCCCATCAAGCCTGCAACTTCTTGGGCAGGTCGCGTCCAGTTTTCGGTGCTGAAGGCGAACAAGGTCAGGAAGCGGACGCCTCGCTCGGAGCAGGCCTGCACGATGCTGCGCACGCGGCGCGCGCCACTGGCGTGACCAGCCGCCACCGGCAGGCCCAGGTTCTGGGCCCATCGACGGTTGCCGTCCATGACGATGGCGATGTGTTGTGGCGTCCGGCTGTGGCCTGACGAATCGACTGCTTGCACGGTTCGGAATCCGAAAAATTGATGAGTCCAGATGTGACTTAAATATTACAAATGTCTGAAAGCTCAGCGGTAAACGTTAGAAAGTATATGGCACAAGTATTAACAAAATAAGCTCAAAGTGTTCAATAAAGCGCAAAGGGCTTGCTTGCCAACAGGGCGGCTTTCCTCACGATTCCTCTCTGGGGTCTGGCTATGTCGTTGAGCGCGCGTATTTCAGCGATGGGCAGGAAACCGCCACGCCAGAGACGGTTTCAGGGGAGGCGTTTGAGCCTTATGAGGGCGATTTACGCCGCGGCTGCCAGGAAGGCGCAGGCTGGATCAGGCTGACGATCACCCCGCCCGCTTCAGCCACCACCCGCCCGCTGATCGTTCGCGTTGGGCCTTATTTGCTGGACCGCGTGGAACTGAACGAGCAAATCAAGGGGCACTGGACCCGGCAACTGGGCGGGGATTTACAACCAAAACCATCTGACTTTTGCCCTGATGACGCGCATTGCTTCAGGCTGGGCGAATCTGGTGACAAGCCGAAAACTGTTTATTTGCGGCTAGAAAACGCGGGCTTGATGTTTGTGCAGACGGCCGTCGTAGCCCCGGAAGAGCTGACGTTTTCCTTGGTCAAGCGCGCCAAACAAACCACGGTGTCCATGTCTGTGGCCATGGGTTTGCTGATCTTTGGCCTGCTCTACCTCACCATCAACTACTCCGCGCTGGTGCTGACCTACTGCGTGTACCAGTTCTTTGTGGTTCTGTTTGTGGTGTCGAGCGGCGGTTTGCTTGGCCAACTTTTGCCAAGTTGGAGTCCGGCCCATATTGACCTGGCCAGTGGCGTCTTGTTCGTCGCACGCGTGGCTTTGACTGTCATCCTGTGCTGGTCAGTCTTTGCCATCTATCCGACGTCGCGCTTGTTTCAAATGCTGGCCTTGGCACTTCTGATCGGCTGCGTCATCAATGTGTTGTTGATGGTGGCCGGTCACAGGCGACTGGGCTTGCAGCTGAATTACGCGGTCTTTGTTTTGAACCCCTTCGTGCAAATTCTTGGCTTGCTTTCAGCCGAGAAGATGGAAAGGAGGCGGCGAAACATCCTCATGGGCTGGCTTGGCTTTTTCATTGTGGTCACCGGTGTGGGTTCACTCAACGCGTTTGGAGGCATGTTGATTTCCCAGCGGACCGACATGCTCCAGCATTTTGGAGACTGGCGTCTGAGCGGCGGCATCATCGGTTCGATCTTCTTTTGGGCCGTGGTTTCCGAGCAGACAGCGCGAAATCTGGCAAAGAGCCGCGAGATGGAACAACTGCGCCTGGAAGCCGAGAAAGCGCGGGCAGGTGAAGAAAAGCTCAGCGAGCGCGGGGCTTTGATCGACATGCTGACCCACGAGTTGAAAAATCCATTGGGCACGATCAAGTTCGCACTGGCTTCATTGAAGCGCTTGGCCAGACCCGATGCTGATAGCGGCCTGCGGTTTCAAAACATTGATGCCTCAGTGAACCGAATGGACGACCTGATTCACCATGTGGCGCAATCCAACAAGATCGAACTCATGGATTTGTCTGACGAGATCGAGGCCATACCAGCGCAGGAACTCGTTCAGGATCTCGTCGGTGACTATGACGCCGGGCGCCTGGCCGTTTCAATTGAAGAAGGCGCGTTCTTCCGGGCAGATCGTCAACTGCTGCAAGTGATCGTTGAGAATCTTTTGAGCAATGCCTTCAAGTATGCGGTGCCGAATTCCAAGATCGCCATTGACATCACCCTCGAGCGTCGCGCCAACCACGCGCCCGCCACCAGCTTTCAGATCAGCAACCGGGTGGAGCCGGGGGCTGAGCCCGACGAGGCCCGACTGTTTGAGCGCTATTACCGCCACACCCAAGCGCAAAGTCAGCCCGGCATGGGAATTGGCTTGAGTCTGGTGCGCTCGGCGGCAAAAAAAATAAACGGCAGCGTCAACTACGCCGCGCAGGGTGACCAAGTGGTTTTCACCGTCAGGGTTCCGACTTGATGATCACCAAAAGCCCTGAAATGCGCTCCCCCCTCGTGGTCGCTCTGGTGGAGGACGATCGCCTCCTGCGGGAGGAAATCGTCGAGCACCTGCAAGCCAACGGCTTTTTGGTGCATGCGGTCAACAGTGCAACGGCGCTGGACGATCTGGTCGCGGTGGAGGCGATTGACCTCTACATACTTGACCTGAATCTGCCCGGCGAAAGTGGGCTGAGCCTGTGCCGTCGATTGCGGCAATCTCTGCCTCAAGCGGGCATTGTGATCATGACAGCTCGGGTGACGCTGCATGACAAGATTTCAGGCTACAAGGACGGCGGCGCCGATATCTATCTGACCAAGCCCGTTGCGCCTGACGAGCTGGTGATGGTGCTGCTGAGCCTGGGTCGGCGGATCAAAAAAACCAGCACGGGCAAAGAATGGTCGCTGAGCCTCAGGGACCGCACGCTCATTGGCCCGGAGGCACAGCAAAAATTGCGGCTGACCCACCGGGAAAAATCGCTTCTTGTCGCCTTGAGTCAGGCCAAGAACAACACCCTGGAGTCTGGCGCGCTGTGCGACATCTACAGCGTTGGCGACTCGGACGAGCTGATGAGCAAACACGCGCTCGAAGAGCTGGTGGCACGACTGCGCAAAAAGTTCAGAGAAGTGCAGCTGCCTGACGAGGAAGCTGCCATCAAGTCAGTGTGGGGCGTGGGTTATCAGCTGTGCGTGCAGATCAACTTGATCTGAAAGGGGCCAATCCGCTGCGACGGTGAGCAGTTGTGAGCAAAGGCGCATAGGCCGCACTTAAGCTGGCCGCGTCCCTATGAAATCCCCTACTCACAACAAAGCGGCTGAAGCGGCGCTTGCCAGCCAGCAACAAGCTGCCAGGGCTCTGCGCGGCGCATCTCGCGTGCAAGCTGAGTACAAGGCCGTGAGCGCCTCCATCCAAAAAATCAGAGCGCAGCACCAGCAAATCGAACAAGCGCTGGCTCAACTTCAGGCCGATAAGGCGTGGTGGAAATAAAGGCGCGACCTGTGCGAAGTGCTTGCGCCCGAGCGCTTTGCGCCTGAGACCCTGCAAGCGGCGCTGCGCCGCTCATGGATGCCTTTGGACGTTTCGTTGCTGGCGTGGCGGCTCGCCGCTTTCACCGCGGAGAGCTGAACGAAAACCATCGCTGATGCCAAATCCTGACCAGCCGGTCACTGAATGTTTGAACAAGAGCGCCTAATGCCAGGGAAGTGATCACGACCAGCAAGCAGGCCACCAGGGCGGCGCTCAGGCCCGAAAAATTAAAGCGTACCCATAAGCCGCTGACCAAAATGATGACCGCGAAGTGGCAGACAAATACGCCATACGACCACGCGCTTAAGGCCCGAACGACTCGCCCGACCAGACTGCCGCGCGCGTCCCAGATCCAGCGACGCCCGGCATACAGCGCCAGCGCCGTGACGAGCGCCCAGAGTGGCCGCTCGCGGGCTTCGATCAGGTAGTCCAACACGACCAGAGCCACCGAGATCCACCACAGCCGCTTTGCGCTTGGCGAGTAACTTGCCCAGGCTGCCAGCGCACCCAGGCCGTAGGATGACAAAAAGTAGATCGCCCAAACATCCAGGGCGGGCTCTCGGCTGAAGACAAAAATGCAGACCCATGTTGCAGTGGCCAGCAGGACTGGGACGACAGCCTCCATGACGGGGCGCGGGAGCTTGCGCATCGCGTACATCAGCGCAACAAAGAGCACGAAGAGTTGCAGATCAATAGCCACATACCAGGCGCCAGCGAGCAGCGACGGTACTTCGAGCACGTCTTGCAATAAGAACAGGTGCGCGAGAAGTACGGAGATGCTGGGTAAGGGCGAAACCCACTCTTCAGCGGCCAGGTCTTTCCCAACCAAGACCGTGGCAGCGATGACCAAAAGCAATGCCAGGCCCAGCTGCGGCGCCAGCCTGATGTAGCGCTGAAAGACCAGTTCAAGCACGGGGAAGTTGCGACGCTTGTAGAGCGCTTGAGCCGCGAGAAAGCCACCCATGACCAAAAAGAGCTGGACGACGAGTCGCCCGTCTTCGACGATGAAATCGACCAGCGCGGGCCACGCTTGCGCCACCCAATCAGCCATGGGTGAGTAAAGGCAAAGGTGATGCAGCACGATGAGCTGCGACGCCAGGGCCTTGAATAGATCCACGAGAACTGAACGCGTCATTACTCGCCATTTTCGCACTGCCGAGCAATGGCGCCCAGGCTGATCACGCGCTCCAGCATGTTGATGTCTGGCGGCTTGGCCAGATGGATGTCGTAGCCTGCTTCCAGGCTTTTTTTGCGGGCCTCCAGGTCTGCATAGCCGGACAGGGCAATCAGGTGCAAGTGCTGAAGGTCGGGGTGCGCGCGAAGCACTTTGGCCAGTTCGTAACCATCGAGCTCGCCGGGCAAACCCAGATCCGAGATCACGGTGTGTGGACAAAATTCATGCACCTTGGCCAAGCCTGAGACGCCGTCGAAGCTGGTCTCTACGTCGTGGCCGTTGAGTCGAAGCAGTTCTGCCAGGGTCAGGGCCGCGTCGTGGTTGTCTTCGATGATCAGGATGCGCAGATTTTTGTGCGCGTTCGCGGTGATGACCTTGATGGGTCTGTTGTTTACGGGGGGCTGGTGCAATGGGATGAAAAGCTTGAAAACCGCGCCATGTCCCAGCCCATCACTGTGAGCCTCGATGCGGCCGCCGTGCAGTTCAGCCAGGCCCTTGGTCAGTGCCAGACCCAAACCCAGACCGCCCCGGCTGCGCGCCAGGTCCTGGGTGGCTTGCTCAAACGGATCGAACAGCCGTGACATCAGCTCATGGTCGATGCCGATGCCATCATCAGAGACTTCCATCAAGGCCACGCCTTCGCTGGCGTCCACGCGCAGGCTCAGCTGGATATGGCCGCCCGGGTTGTTAAAGCGCTGCGCATTGGTCAGCACATTGCCCAACATCTGCGCCAGGCGCACCGGGTCACCCTGCACCCAGATGGGCTCTGGTGCCAGCTGCATGTCCAGCTTCAGGCCGGCGGTCTCCAGGCTGGCGCGGTAGTCCTCGGCGGTGTCGTGCGTGATGTCCGTGAGATCACAGACTTCTTTTTGCAGCGCCAGCTTGCCTCGACCGATACGCGACACATCCAGCAGGTCATCAATCAGCCGTGCCATGTGCGTGACCTGGCGACCAATGACCTCGCTCGTGCGTTCAAGGCGCTGGTCACCCGAGGCGACGCGTTTCAAGATTTCGACGGCGCTGCGCACGGGCGCCAGGGGGTTGCGCAACTCGTGCGCCAGCACAGCAATGAATTCGTCCTTGCGGCGGTCGGCTTCGCGCAAGGCCTCTTCGGCCTGCCGCTGCGCCGTGATGTCGGTGTTGGTGCCGAACCAGCTCAAAATCCGGCCGTGCTGGTCCTGGATAGGAAAGGCGCGCGATAGAAACCACCGGTACTGGCCATCGTGCTGACGCAGAGGGAAGGTGTCTTCCCAAGGCTCTCCACTTTTGATGTGACGGCGGAATTTACTGACCACGCGCGCCATGTGATCGGGATGATGAGCCGCCTGCCATCCCCAGCCGCGCATGTCTTCGGCGTTGCTGCCCGTGTAGTCAAACCAGCGCCGATTAAACCAGACCATGGCGCCGCGTTCATCGGTCATCCACGCCAGTTGGGCGATGTTGTCTGCCAAGGCCTTGAACATCTCGGCGCTCTTGCTTTCAGCGGCCTGGGCCTGGGTGAGTTCGGTCACGTCCATCTGCGCGACCACGGCGCCCGTAATGAGGCCTTGCACGTCGCGTATGGGGCTAGCCGTGATGACCAAGGTGGTGCGCTTGCCTGGCCTGCCAAACGGCTCCACCTCGATCAAATCGTCATGCACGCTTTCACCGCGCAGCGCCCGGGCCAGGGCCCAGTCGTCGGGCTCGAGTTGCTGGCCTTGTCGCTCTGATCCGTTGGCCCACCAGCCTTTCCAGTGGCTATAGTCTTCAACGTGGTTTGTCGCTGGCGCCGGGCCCCAGATCAAGGCATTGGCTGGATTGCTGTGGATCAGCCGTCCTGTCGCGTCCACCAGGATGATGCCGGCCGGCACGGCCCGCAGGAGGGCATCGAGGATGGCGTGATCGGCTTCCAGAAGCTTGCTCGATTCACGCGCGCGTTGATCGCTGTCCCGCAGGGCTTCCTCCGCCCGTTTGCGGGCAGAGATGTCGATGATCGAGGCCAGCACCAGGCCGGTGGAGGCGCCCTTGAGCGGGTTGAGCCCGATCTCTACCGGAAACACCGTGCCATCGCCGCGCTTGGCCCACAAGTCGCGACCCGCGCCCATGGCCCTGGCGCTGGGATTGGCATGAAAGCGTTCGCGGTTGGCTGCATGTCCGGCCCGGACGGTGTCGGGCACCAGGGCATCGATGCTCTGCCCAATCAGTTGGTCGCGTCGCAATTTAAAAAGCCGTTCGGCCTGCGAATTGACCAGCTCGATCACGCCCTGCCGGTTGACCACCATCATGCCGGCGGGCGAGGCTTCGAGCGTCTCACGCATGCGTTCCTCCCGCATGGCCAGCTCATGCTCTGCCTGCTTGCGGCCAGAGATGTCGATGATGGAGGCCAGCACCAGGCCGGTGGAGGCGCCCTTGAGGGGATTGAGCCCGATCTCCACGGGAAACACCGTGCCATCGCCGCGCCGCGCCCACAAGTCGCGCCCTTCGCCCATGGCGCGGCTGCTGGGGTTGGCGTGGAAGTGCTCCCGGTTGCGGACGTGGTCGCTGTGCAGGTCTTCAGGTACCAGCTGGTCAACGCTTTGACCGACAAGCTCACCGCTGGCAAAACCGAACATGCGCTCCGCCTGGCTGTTGACCAGCTCAATCACCCCCTGGCGATTGACCACGATCATTCCCGAGGGCGAAGCTTCCAGCGTGTCCTGCGCGCGCTGTTCCCGCTCGGCCAGAGCCTGCTGGGTATCGGCTAAGTCCCGGCGCTGGCTTTCTGCCAGTTCCAGGGCGTGAACCCGTTTTTGAATCAACCAGGCAAAGGTGCTGCCGTAGATCAGGTAGACCAGGATCTCCAGCCAGCTGGTCAGCAAGGTCGGGTTGTCCAGTGGGCCCGGGCTGGGAAATACGAAGGCTGCAAAAACCAGGCTCATCACCGTGGCCACCAGGCCTGGGCCCAGCCCACCGTGCCATGCGGCCAGCAGCGGCGCGGCCAGTAAAACGATGAGCGGCGACGGCGGCTGCAGCAGCGGCGTCAGCGCGCTGCGCAGGCCGGCAAACAACAGGCTCCACAGCAGAGCCAGTCCATAGCGCTGAATCGCATGAACGGTCGAGTCTCGATTTGGTATGTACGCACCCAAGGGCATTGATTGGATCTCCGGATTTTTAGCTCCTAGTCCAATCTAGTCCTTTTGCCCTTGATGCACATCAAGAAGCACCGTAACAAATGCACATTAAGGTTACAAATGGTCGCGGCGAGGCCGGGCCAGAAATGCGAGGCGCTTTATTGCCGGATGGGGCCAGGCGCCACCAGCATGGCCACAGACTCTCGCAGTGCGAGTGGCATACCCTTTGCTCTTTGGACGAGGGCGTTTGCGCTGTAGCGGTTGCCGGACGGAAGAAGATGAACGCGCACGCCCAGCATCTCGAGGTGATCGCGCGATTCCACCAAGTTCAGGTTGGTGATCATGGCTCTGCCGTCAACCAGGGTGACGGCTCCGCTTCCTATCACTTCAATGGCGGTGTTGCGCTCGATCACAAGAGCCGTATCCTCATCAATGCCCACGCCCAGCATCTGAGGCCAATGCGCCAACACGGAGAGCAGACGCGCCAGGCGGTGGCGCTCCGAGAAATGCTGGTCAATGATGGCCCTGGAGACAAAGCCCAAGCCGATATCCAGATCGGCCATGTCTTTTTGGGGCAAGCGGGTCGCCTCGCCCGAGGCCAGCATGTGGCGAGACATGACGGCTGCGCCCGCACTGGTCCCGCCAATGCAGCAGCCACGCAAATGAAAAGCGATGTGCAGCGCTTTGAAGGTTTGCGTTTCCCAGATCAACTGCATGAGCCGCTGCTGGTCACCCCCAGAGATAAAAACACCGTCCGCCTCCAAAATCAGGTCTGTGACCGCAGAGCTGTCAGCCGCTTGCCTGTCAGGGATGGGGATGGGCTGACAGTCAAGCACGCCCAGGTCTTCAAAAGCAGTCTGGTAGGTCGCCCACGACGCAGCGGGTTCCGAGCTGGCGGCGCTGAGCACCCGGATACGGCTGGAGACTCCACCGCACAGCTGCACGAATTGACGCAGGATCAGCTTGTCGTGGAGCCGATCTTCTGCGCCGCCAATGATCACCAAGCGCCCCAATCGGGCCTCTTTCGCATCGACAGACGGGCTGGCTGCCATGACAACGCCAGCGTGAAGGAAAGAGCGACGGGTGGACATTGTTCGGAATTCTAGAGATGTGAGGTCTGCTGACTCATGCCAGCGCGCCACGCCACCACGGCAGTTCGCGTTGCAGGCTCAACACCTCACCGCTACGGCTCGCAGCGTAACCGGGCAGTTGATTCAGGCGCTGCTGCCATGCAGGGTGTTGGAGCAGTTCGCGCAAGGCCAAGATGGGCGCTTCGTCCAAGGCGGCCTTCAAGCAGACCAGGTAGTAGTTTTCCTCGAGCAGCGGCACGAAACCCAGACCCAGGCGGCGTGCGGTCGCCTCGATGACCAGGCCTGCATCAGCTTGGCCCGACAGCACCGCCTGCACCACAGCGGCGTGGGAAGGCTCTACACGGTTCCAACCCAAAATGGCCTGTTCGTCCAGACCCGCTTCGGCGCGCAATTGCTCGGCCAAAAGGCGCGTACCGGCGCCTAGTTCTCTGTTGACATAGCGAGCACGTTTGAGGGCGACGTCGGCCAGACAATGCAGCTCCAACGGGTTATTGGGCGCCACAGCCAAGCCTTGCCGCCTTCGCGCAAAGCCGATGATTTTGTGATGACCCGGCTGCAACAACGGTTGATAGGTGCGCTGGGCGAGCGAGCCCGCGGCAGTCCCCTGCGCCACGTGAAAACCAGCGAGCTTGCAGCGCCCCTCGTTCAAGGCGGCGATCGCATCCACGCTGCCGCAAAAACGCACGTCCAGTTGCAGCTTGGCTTGCACGGCAGCGTGCTCGCGCAACAAAGGAAGCGCATCGTCATGGCTGGCATACATGGTCACGACGTGCGCCGCATCATCAAAAGCGACGGCAAAGACACGCTCCAGGCCGGCCTGAAGCGCCTCGATCTCGGGTGCCAGTCGGGCTTGCGCCTGGCGCTCTGCCCACATCAGCTTTTGCCCGAATTCGGTCAGGCGCGCAGCCTGGCCACGCTCCCACACCACCAAGCTGCGATCGAGTTCAGCTTCCCACCGCCTGAGCGCACCCCAGGTGTGGCGGTAAGACTGGCCCAAACGACGTGACGCGCCCGAGATCGATCCCTCCTCCTGCACGGCCTGCAACAGGTCCATCAAGGGGTGGGAAATGGCACTGGCCGAATCGCGTCGGCCAAATGCGTAGGAGAGCGCGATCTGAAGCACAAGCTCGAGTATCGAGCATCCCTACGGAGCCAGCCAGGCAGTGATGGCCGAGAACTATGCATTCAATTTCATAGCTCGCAAACACCCATACGACCCGGCCTTCGCAAACCTATGATCCACGCCCGCACAAACGTCTTTCAATCTCGACCCCACCTTTTTGAACATCAACTTGATGAAACTTTTTCGCACTCTCCGAACCGCCGCGGCCACCGGCTTGCTCGTCACATGTGTTGGTGCTGCGTGGTCTCAGGCCATTACGGTGGCATCGACAACATCAACCGAGCAGTCGGGACTTTTTGGTCACCTTTTGCCAGAATTCAAAAAGGCCAGCGGCATCGACCTGAAGGTAGTCGCCGTCGGCTCGGGGCAAGCGATTGATATGGCGCGCAGGGGTGACGCTGACGTCCTCTTTGCCCATGACCAACCCGCCGAAGAAAAGTTTGTGGCCGATGGATTTGCAGCCCGCCGATATCCGGTCATGTACAACGACTTCATCTTGATTGGCCCCAAGTCGGACCCCGCCAAAACGCGCGGCAAAGATATCGTCGAAGCACTGAAAAAGGTGGTCAGCGCCAACGCGGTGTTCATTTCCCGAGGCGACAAGAGCGGCACACACGCGGCAGAGAACCGCTACTGGACACAGGCCGGCTTGGCGACAGCTCGCGGCGCCGGCTACAAGGAATGCGGCTGTGGCATGGGGCCCGCCCTGAACATCGCAAGTTCGACCAACAGCTACGTGCTGGCCGACCGCGGCACCTGGCTGAATTTCAAAAACCGGGGCGACTTGGCGATCTTGGTTGAAGGTGATCAGCGACTCTTCAATCAATACGGCATCATGGCCGTCAGTCAGCAAAAGCACCCCCACGTCAAAGCCGTCGAGGCGCAAAAATTTGTCGACTGGATCGTCTCCCCAGCGGGTCAGAGAATCATCGCCAGCTACACGATTGGGGGTGAACAGCTGTTCTTCCCGAATGCAAGCAGCGCGAAATGATGCGGGGTCAAAGGGCAGCGGGAACCGGCCGAGTGAATCTCGGCTGGCGGGGTGCCTAGCCGCAGACCATGACGCGACTTGCGAACTGTTCAGGCGGACTGGCCTTGCGCCAACAGGCGCCGCGCCTCGGCCGCGATAGCCCCTGGCGTGATGCCGAAAAGCTTGTAGAGCGCATCAGCCGGGCCGGAGGCCCCAAAGCCTTTCATTCCGATAAAGCTGCCCTCGGCGCCGAGGTAGGCGTCCCAGCCCTGGCGAACTGCCGCCTCAATGCCGACGCGCACGCACTGGCCAAGAACCGCGCTGCGGTAAGCGGCGTCCTGCATATCGAAAATTTCCCAGCACGGCATGGAGACCACGGCGGTGCCGATCCCGGCGGCTTCGAGTTCATCGCGTGCGGCTAGCGCCAGCGAGACTTCCGAGCCGGTCGCCAGCAGCGAGACCTGGCGCACCGTGCAGCTGGCCTCGCGCATCACATAAGCGCCCCGACCAGACAGGTTGCAGTCGTCTGCGCTGGTGCGCACCAGAGGCAAGGCTTGGCGTGCATAGACCATGCTCACAGGCCCGGTCTTGTGTGCTAACGCAAGTTCCCAGCATTCCGCCGCTTCAATGGCGTCGGCCGGACGCATTACCCACATGTTGGGCATTGCGCGCAGCGAAGCCAGAATTTCGACCGGCTGATGAGTCGGCCCGTTTTTGCCGATGCCGATGGAGTCATGGCTGAACACGAACTTGACCGGAAGCGCCATGAGCGCCGCCATGCGCATGGCCGGGCGCTGATAGTCAGAAAAAGCGAGGTAGGTCACCGCCAGTGGCAGCACGCCGCCGTGGGCCGCCATGCCGTTGGCCATGGATCCCATCACATGCTCACGCACGCCGCAATGTACATAGCTGCCGCTACGGTCGTCTCGGGTGAAGGCCTGCAAGCCTCGCTTGTGGCTGGTGGGTGCTTCCAGGTCGGCGCAAGCCACCATGCGCTCGGGCATGAGGGGGTTCAGCAGGTCATTAATTTCGGCCGAAATGAAAATGCCACTCGGCGCCGGGGGGGCCTGCAGCGCCTGGCGGCGGTAGTTGAGCAGCACCTGCTTCCAGCCCGCAGGCAGTTCGCCCCGCATCACTCGTTCGAACTCCATGCGCTCAGCCGCGTGCAGACCCTGCACGCGCGCCTGCCAGGCCGCGTGCGCGCCAGCACTTCTTTGGCCCGCCGCGCGCCACGCTTGCAGGGTTTCGGGCGGCACGACAAATGGCGCGTGCGGCCAACCCAGCAATTTACGCGCGGCCACAGCATCTTCCTCGTGCAGACGGGCGCTGTGCCCGCCGCGCTGACCCTGAAGTCGCGCCAGCCCTTTTGCAATGACGGTGCGGCAGGCCAGCATGGAAGGTCGGCCGTCGGCTCGCGCCGCAGCCAACGCGCTGGAGATGGCATCTATGTCGTGGCCATCGACCTCGACAACATGCCAACCCGCCACCCTGAAGCGCTCGGCCACGTTTTCGCTGATGGACAGCGTGGTGCTGCCGTCGTCTGTGATCAGGTTGTCGTCCCACAGCAGGATCAACTTACCCAGGCCCAGATGACCGGCCAGCGAGATCATTTCCTGGCCGACGCCTTCTTGTAGGCAACCGTCGCCAACGAAGGCGTAGGTGAAGTGATTGACAAGCGCATCGCCGAAGCGGGCGTTCAGGTAGGCCTCGGCCACGGCCATGCCGAAGGCATTGGCAATGCCTTGGCCCAGCGGGCCGGTGGTGACTTCAATGCCAGAGTCCAGATCGCGTTCGGGATGACCTTCGCAGCGCGCGCCCAGTTCCCTGAACCGCTGGATCTCCTCGATGGGAAAGTGGGCGTAGCCTGTCAGATGCAGCAGTGCGTACAGCAGCATGGAGCCGTGTCCATTGGACAGAACCACGCGGTCACGGTCCCACCAGCCAGGCGCCGCCGCGTCGAACTTGAGGTGCTGCGTGTACAGCGCCGTCGCGATTTCGGCCATGCCCAACGGCACCCCCTGATGGCCCTCTTGGGCCTTGACGATGGCGTCGATTGACAGGAAACGGATCGCGTGCGCCAGCGGTTGCAAAGGATGTGCAGACATGATTGGGTGGGCGATGTTGCTCATGCAGTCATCGCCGTGTCTCCTGTTATGGGCTGTTTTCCGCCGATTCTTGCGGTGGTCCAGCATGAACGCAAGCGATGAATATTCAACTTTTCATGAGCAACGTTCAACCCAGCAAAGCTCAGAAGTCTGGGGTGCCGTTGGCCAACCTCAGTGCTGGCGGCCTTACGCCGATTCTTCCCGCAACCAGTGCACGAAGAGCTGGACCTCTGGCCGCGACGCATGCCGGGCCGGATAGACGAGGAAATGCGCTTTCACCTCCAGACTCATCTCTTCCTCGAACACGGGCTGCAGCCGGCCGCTGGCTATGAGCGTCTGGCCGACGCTGCTGCTTTCCAGTGCCACCCCGAGTTTTTGAACGGCGGCGTCTAGGCTCATCATGGCGCGGTCAAAGCGCATGCCCATGCGCTCTGGCCGTTTCTCAGGGCAAAAGCGCGAAAACCAGTCGGACCACTGAGCCACACTCACGCTCGACTGGATTAGCGGCACGCGCAGCAGGTCCTCTGGCTGATGCAGGGCGTGAAGACGAATGAATTCAGGGCTGGCCAGCGGCATGATCCTCTCGGTAAAAATGGGCTGCACTTCCAGATTCGGCCAGTTCGGTAGCCCGTAGCGAATGTCGACGTCCATCTGACCGAGCTGGAAATCCGAGTGCACATGCGAGGCCGACAGCATCATCGAGATGTTCGGGTGCCGCTCGGTGAACCGCGCAATGCGCGGCATCAGCCACAGACTGGCAAAGCTGGGGCTGCTGTGCACGTACAGGGTGTCCTGCACGCCATGGCGCAAGTCTTCAGTGGCGGTATTGATGGCGCCCAGAGCGCTCGCCACACGCTCCAAATATTGCCGGCCTGCAGGCGTGAGCTCGACGCCCCGGGCCGAGCGCTCGAACAGGCGCACGCCCAGAAGGTTCTCGAGTTTGGCGACCTGGTGACTGACGGCCGACGGCGTCAGGTGCAACTCCTCCGCCGCCAGTGAAAAGCTTTTGCGCCGGGCAATGGCTTCAAAGGCCTGCAGAGCAGAAAGAGGCGGGATCATGGCATTTGAATGAAACGGGGCTTAATGAAACGGGAGGAAATCGGACTCGATTGCTGTGCCGATGCTGCGCGCCGAGGTTATCAGAGTTGTTCCTGCGTCTTTCTCGAATGTCAGGTTTTAAGGTATATCCTTGATATTCATTTATCAATTTAACCCACCGACGAAGATGACCTTACCTTTGCGAGCGATCGCCGTATTCGAAGTGGTGGCACGCAGTTGCAGCCTGACCAAGGCCGCCGCTGAGTTGTTTGTAACCACCTCGGCTGTGAGCCAGCAGATTCATGCGCTCGAACTGCACTTGGGCACGACCTTGCTTAAGAAAGCAGGTCGCGGCGTCGCGCTTACCGAGGCCGGTGAGCGCTACTTTGAAATGATTGCGCCGGACGTGCAGCGCATTGGCGAGGCGACCCAGAGGATTCGCGGATTCCGGTCGCGCACGGCGCTGACCGTGCGCACCACGCCCACCTTGGGCAGCAAGTGGCTCTTGCCGCGGCTGGGGCGATTTCTCAACGCCAATCCTGATGTGGACTTCCGCCTGAACGCCACCACGGAACCGACTGACTTCAGCCGGGAAGCCGTCGATATCGAGATTCGCCACGGCGAGGGACAGTGGCCGGGTGTCTTCGTCGAGGGGCTAGCCGAAGAAACCTTTATGCCGGTGTGCGCCCCAAGCTATGCCGCCGCCGGCACGCTTGAGCTGGCAGAACTCCCGCGCCGCCGGCTGATTTTTTCGGTCAAGGCGCAGTTCCAATGGTCACAGTGGTTTGCCTCGTCGGGCGTGGGGCCGGTTGTCGAAGGCGAGCGGCTACTTTTGGACCGCAGCCACATGGCGATCGACGCTGCGGTCGATGGCCTGGGCATCGCGCTCGAGAGCAATCTCATGATGTGGCGGGAACTGCGCGAGGGCACGCTGGTGTGCCCGATTCGCAAGCCGCCCCCGTTCACCCTCACGACGCAATGGCTGGTATGCCCTTACGACCACCTGCGAAAGGCCAAAGTCCAGTTGTTTCTTGACTGGCTGCGCCATGAGCGGGCAGCCTGGCAAAGCGCCGTTTAAGGCACAAAGCAGCTTCTGCGCTGAGTCGCAGCATGGTCCAGCGGCCTCTCTGCTGCGCCGGCCGTTGAGGGCGCCTGGGCGGAGACCGGCTTGCGTCGACAAGCCTCTCCAGTGACCGACCTTTAAGTTTTCCTTAACGAACCGCGCTTTTAAGTCAATAGACGTCGGCTCGGGGGAGACTTAGCATTACCCCCACTAAGTCATTAACCGATTTATTTCTAATCTTCTGGAATTTTAAATCGGAGTCGATTTATTCAAAAGAATACGCGACTGCAGATATTCGCGACTCAGAGATTAATAACCATCATTACCATCCTCAAAAGGAATCGATATGAATTTGGCGACACTACTCCAAAAACGCGTGGCAGAAAAAGGTCCTGTACGCGTAGGCATTATCGGCGCGGGCAAGTTTGGCTCAATGATGCTCGCACAAGCCAGGCATATTCCCGGCTATCACGTGGTCGGCGTCGCCGATCTGAACGTGGCCAAAGCCCGTGAGTCGCTCAAGCGCGTGGGCTGGGACGAGGCACAGTACAACGCCAAGACCCTGGGCGAAGCCTACAAGTCGGGCCAAACCTGCATCGTGGACAACGCGGCCGCCCTGGCCGAGTTTGAAGGCATCGAGTGCATCATTGAGGCAACCGGCCACCCGATTGCCGGTGTCCGCAATGCCCTGGCAGCGATCGAGGGCGGCAAGCACGTCGTGATGGTCAACGTCGAAGCCGATGTGATGTGTGGCCCCCTGCTGGCTGCACGGGCCAAAGCCAAAGGGGTGGTTTATTCGATGGCATACGGCGATCAGCCGGCCTTCATCTGCGAACTGATCGACTGGGTGCGCTCCTGCGGCTTTGAGTTGACCGCTGCCGGCAAGGGCATGAACTTCGAGCCCCGCTACCGCTACTCGACCCCCGACACGGTCTGGGGTTTCTTTGGCTGGACGGAAGAAGAGGTCAAGGCGGGCGACTTCAACCCCCAGATGTACAACTCGTTTACAGACGGCACTAAGGCGGCCATCGAGATGGCTGCCGTGGCCAATGGCACGGGCCTCGACTGCCCTGACAACGGCCTAGCCTTCCCGCCGGCCGGTTTGCATGACCTTGCCAACGTTTTCAAGCCGGCCTCCGAGGGTGGACGTCTGGCCCGCAGCGGCCTGATCGATATCGCAGCGAGCCAGGAGCCCGATGGGCGCGAGGTGTTCAATAACATCCGATTCGGGATGTTCGTGACCTTCAAGGCGCCGGACGAGTACACGCGTGCCTGCTTCAAGCAGTACGGCCTTCTGACGGACAAGTCCGGGTGGTATGCCTCGATGTGGCGGCCCTTCCATCTGATCGGCCTGGAAACCAGTGTGAGCGTTTTGTCAGCAGTGCTCCGTGGCGAGCCCACGGGCACCTCCAGGGAATTCCGCGCAGACGCCGTAGCGACCGCCAAGACCAATCTGAAAGCCGGCGACATGCTCGATGGCGAAGGCGGATTTGCCGTCTGGGCTAACGCCATCCCGGCCAGCAAGAGCCTGGCACTGGATGCGCTGCCCATCGGCCTTGCGCACAAGGTCAAGCTGATCAAGCCTGTGGCGAAAGACACGGCCGTGTGTTTTTCCGACGTCGAACTGGTCGACAACCTCGATGTCGTCGATTTCCGCCGGGAATACACACGCACGATGAGCCGCTAAGCCCTTCTTTCCAAGACCTCATGATGATGCAGCAAGCACAGCTCCAACCGGCAGCGCCGACCTTTGTGGTCATTGCGGAGTTTGTAGTCAAAGAAGGATTGCTTGAGGCCTTTTTGGCCCATGCATTCGATGACGCACAGGACTCGCTCGCCAAGGAACCGGGTTGCCTTCAGTTCGACGTGCTGCGCACGTCGAACCATCCCAACGGGGTTTTGTTCTATGAGGTCTACCAGTCCCGGCAGGCCTTTGATGAGCACCTAAAAACCCCGCATGTAGACAGGTTCCGGGCCCTCTTGCCGGAGCACGTTCAGGCAGAGCGGCCGGTGAGAACGCTTGAGCGTTTGAGCCGAATTCCTGCTTGAGGATTAGCTGTGAACGAAGCGATCAGCACAGTGGGCTTTGTCGGCACGGGCATCATGGGCGCGCCCATGGCCCGGCATCTCGCTGCGGCCGGGTTCCATGTCACTGCCTACAACCGCAGCATGGAAAAGGCCAGGCCGCTGGCTGAGCATGGCGTTCGTCTCGCATCAAGTGCTACCGAGGCCTGTGCCGGCCAGGATGCGGTTGTAGTCATGTTGAACTCCGGGCAAGTTTGCGAGGAGCTTTTGTTTGCGCCAGAGACTGGCGCCCTCTATGCAATGAGGCCGGGCTGTCTGCTCATCGTTATGAGTTCCCTCAAGGTGGAAACAGCCAAGGATCACGCGCGCCGGGCCCGCGAGGTCGGCATAGGCTACCTCGACGCGCCGGTTTCTGGAGGTGAAGTTGGTGCCAAGGCCGCCACGCTGTCCATCATGGTTGGCGGCGAACCAGCTGATGTGGCGCGCGCACGGCCCTTGTTCGAGGCCATGGGTCGCCCGCTTCACATGGGTTCAACAGGCACGGGGCAATTGACCAAGCTCGCCAACCAATTGACGGTGGCCAGCACCATCGTGGCCGTGGCAGAAGCCTTGCTCATGGCCGAACGCGGCGGTGCCGATCCGGCCAAGGTGCGCGAAGCACTGCTCGGCGGATTCGCCCAGTCCAAAATTTTGGAGTTACATGGCCGTCGAATGATTTCAGGCGATTTTGTCCCCGGGGGAACCGCGATCAACCAGATAAAGGACACACAGGCGGCGATGGAATTGGCCCAGGAACTTTCGCTTGAGCTACCGATGCTTGCGTTGACTGATTCGCTATTTCGCGACCTCGTCGATCATGGGCACGGCGAACTCGACCACAGCGCGCTGATTCTGGAGCTCAGGCGCCGGAACCCGGTTGAGGGGAAGCGGTGATGTTGCAGGCAGAACAAGCTTCAGGTGAAAGGCCGTCATCGGCCGTGCAGGACTCACGTGCAACGTTGGAAAAGCCCGTACCACGGCTGATCGTGGTAATCGGCGTGTGCGGTTGCGGCAAGAGCACCTTGGGTACTTCGCTCGCCAAGCACTTGAGAAAACCTTTTCTCGACGCGGACGACTTTCATCCGGCCGAGAACAAAGAGAAGATGGGCCGGGGCATTCCCCTGAGCGATGCGGACCGCTGGCCATGGCTTGACACCTTGGCGCGCGCACTTGCGTTCAAGGGTAAGGAAGCCGGCATGGCGGTGGCGGCATGTTCTGCCCTGCGCCGGTCCTACCGGGAACGGCTGGTCTTGATGGCGGGCGAACCCATCATGTTCGTCATGCTAGAGGGCTCCCGAGAGTTGATCGCCGAGCGACTGGCCTTGCGCAGGGGGCATTTCATGCCGGCGGGAATGCTCGACAGCCAGTTGGCCACGCTCGAGCCACTTCAGGATGACGAGCAGGCCATCAAGCTAGATATCGCCCAGCCGATGGCCGTCATGGTCAAGGAAGTTCACGACCGCCTGTTTTCGCGGCGTTGAGCAAGGCATCACTTTGCTGCAGCGCCGCATGAAAGAAACTAAAGAATGAGTGAGCTAATGTCGTTTGCGTTCAGGTTTTAGGGTCTGCAGAATCGCGCCACCCGCAAGCATTCAGCGGTTCATCACAGGAGACAAAAATGTTGTTAAAAGATAAGGTGGCAGTTATTACCGGCGGCGCCGGCCTCAATGGACTGGGATTTGCAACAGCGCGAATGATGGCCAAGCAGGGGGCCCGAGTCGTGATCCTCGACCTGGAACAGGCCAACCCACAGGCCGCTGCAGCGCAACTCGGCGATCAGCATCTGGGCCTGGTTGCCGACGTCACGGACAAGGGTTCATGTGAAGCGGCCGTGGCTCGGATTCAGGAAAAGTACGGGCGTATCGATGTGCTGGTCAACAACGCTGGCATCACCCAGCCGGTGAAATTCCTGGGCATCACCGGTGCTGATTACGACCGCATTCTCGACGTGAGTCTGCGCGGCACCCTCTATGCCTCGCAAGCTGTGCTGCCGGTAATGCTGGCGCAAAAGAGCGGCTCCATCGTCTGCATATCATCGGTGTCCGCGCAGCGCGGCGGCGGCATTCTGGGTGGCCCGCATTACTCGGCAGCCAAGGCTGGTGTGCTCGGGTTGGCCCGTGCGATGGCGCGTGAGTTCGGCGGCAGCAACATCCGCGTGAACTGCGTCACCCCCGGCCTCATCGCCACCGATATCAACAAAGGCAAGATCCCCGACGACAAGCGTCAGGCCATTCTGGACGGTATTCCTCTGGGCCACATCGGCGAGCCGGACGACGTCGCCGGTTGCGTCGTGTTTCTTGCCAGCGACCTTTCGAAGTACTGCACAGGCATCACGCTCGACGTCAACGGCGGCATGCTGATCCATTGATTCCCCCCAACCGCCACGGTTTGACCGTGGTTTCTTTCACCCTAGGAGACAACATGAAAAAAACCAATATCTTCCGCCGCAGTCTGCTGATTGCTTCCTTGCTTGCCGCGACCTCCGCCGTGCATGCCCAATCCATCAAGATGACGCTGGGTCACGGCACGGCGATCGACAACCCACGCCACACGGCCTCGCAGAAATTTGCCGAAGTGGTCAAGGCCAAGAGCAATGGCCGCATCGAGGTGACCGTGGCGCCCGCCTCTCAGCTGGGCGATGACGCCGCGATGGTCACGGCGTTGCGCACCGGTGCGCTGGACATGTCAGCCAACTCACAAGGGGCTGTTGCGAACGCTGTACCTGAGTACGCTGCTTTTGGATTGCCTTTTCTGTTTCCCAGCCAAGCGCAGGCCTGGAAGGTGATGGATGGCCCCGCCGGCAAAGAGCTGGCCGAAAAATCTGCAGAAAAAGGCTTGGTTGTGCTGGGCTACTGGGACAACGGTATCCGCCACATGAGCAACAGCAAGCGTCCGCTGCTCAAGCCTGAAGACCTCAAGGGCCTGAAAATGCGTACACCACCCGATACCGTGACGGTTGACATCATGCAAAGCGTTGGTGCCGAGGCCCAGCAGATCAAGTGGTCTGAGCTTTATGTGGCGCTCCAGCAAGGCGTGGTCGACGGACAGGAAAACCCGCTAGTGAACGTTCAAGCCGGAAAGCTGTACGAAGTACAGAAATTTATCTCTCTGACTGGGCACAAGTACGAAATGACGCCTTTCCTGATCGGAAAGCGTTCGTGGGACAAACTGTCGGATGGGGACAAGAAGCTCGTCCAAGAAGCCGCGACTGAAGCGACTGCACTGCAACGAAAGCTGGCACAGGAAAGCGACGAAAAGATGCTGACCGAACTGCGGGCAAAGGGAATGCAGATCGACAAGGTGGATCAGCGTCCATTTGAAAAAGCGACCGCGCCAGTGCTTGCCAAATGGGAAGCCAGCCCCATCGGTCCCTTCGTGAAGAAGGTCGTGGCAGCCGCTCGCGCGAACTGATCGCCACCAGCTTTTTTACGCATTCACGAGCCGCCCAGCCTGCGGGCTGCGGCGCCTCGTCCAGGAGATCCATCTATGACCGACCTTGTTGTCGAGCGAAGCGCAATCGAGCGCGCAATTGTTGTCGTCTGCAGTTCTATTTTGTGGGTGACCATGGCGGTAGTTTTCGCGATTCTGTCGGCGAACACCATCTTGCGATATGCGAGCGGCACCAGCCTCCAGTGGGCCAACGAGCTGCCAGAGCTGCTGTTCCCGTGGCTTGTGATGTCGGGTGTCGTGCTCGCGGCCGAGAAGGGCTCACATATCGCGACGGTTTTTTTGGTCGATTCCGTCAGCGCGAAAGCACGGCGCTTGATCTACATCGTCGGCTTCATCATCGTTGCCGCGCTCTACGCGGTGCTGGTCCACGCGACCTGGAGCATGCTGGACATCGTTCACGACGAACGCTCGCCCATTCTGCAAGTTCCTGGCTCGGTGACCTACGCCTGCGTCATGGTAGGGATGGTCTTTCTTGCTGTCTTGGCTTTGCTGGGCGCATGGCGAGCCCTGCGCGGTGAGCGTGTTGAAACTGAAGTTGGCGCGAGCACCGCGCAGGGATAAAGATCATGAGTGCCATCATTCTTGTAGTTTTTCTGGGCGCGGCTGCGCTGGCCATTCCAATTGCTCATGCGATCTTGTTGGCCGCTCTGGCAGCGGCTTCCACGAGTGACCGCGTGCCGCTGGACTTGCTGGTTCAGCAGATGGTTGCGCAGGTGCAGAGCTTTCCGCTCATCGCCATTCCGTTTTTCATGCTCACCGGCTCGCTGATGATGGGTGGCCGATTGGGGCAGGCCCTGGTGGGCATGCTTTCTGCCTTGGTGGGCCGACTGCACGGCGGGCCGGCGCAGGTAAGCGTGCTGTCGTCCACGCTGTTCGGTGGCGTGTCAGGCTCCGCGGTGGCTGATGCCTCGGCGATCGGCGCCCTGCTCATGCCCTGGCACAGGCGCATCGGCTATCCGATGGCGTTTTCCGCCGCGTCGCTGGCGTCTGCCGCGACCATCGACATCATCATCCCGCCGTCGATTCCGCTGATTCTTTATGCGCTGTCGTCCAACACGTCGATTGCTGCGCTTTTTTACGCTGGCATCCTGCCGGGCCTGCTGCTGTGCGGCGGCTTCATGACCGCCTGCTGGTGGGTGGGCAAGCGCGACAACCTGCCCAGGGAAACTGGGCCTGTTAACCGCCGGGCAATCTTGCGGGACCTGTGGCTGGCGTCGCCTGCGATCGTGATGCCAGTCTTCATCGTAGTGTTCCTGCGTTTCGGAATCGCAACGCCCACTGAAGTGGCCGTGCTCACCACGCTATATGCAGGCCTGGTCTCGGCCATCATGTACCGCGACCTGACGCTCAAGCGTTTGAACCATGCCATTTTGGAGGCTGGTCAGGCCACTGGCGTGGTCATGCTCGTCATCATGGCTTCGGCGGCCATCGGCTGGCTACTTACCTTTGACCAGTTGCCCCAGCACATCGTGGCTTGGGTTGCGGCCAACGTGACGACGGCCTGGCTGGTCATCCTGCTGATGAACGTCATGATGCTGTTTCTGGGCATGTTCATTGATCTGCCGGCGGCCGTGCTGCTGCTCACGCCCATCTTTCTGCCCCTGGCTCACAGCGTGGGCATGGACCCGGTACAGCTCGGCATCATGATGGTGGTGAACCTGGCCATTGGCCTTTACACCCCGCCGGTGGGCACAACGCTTTTCATTACCAGTTCGCTGGCCAGGGTCAAGGTCGGGCAGACGGTTCGCGCCATGGGGCCGTTCTATCTCGTGGCTTTGATGGTCTTGGCGGTTGTGTCCTACGTTCCCGCCGCCATCCTCAGATGAGGCCGACCCTTATGACAGGAGTTTATTGATGTCAACGCAGCAGGATAAGCTGTCCGAACTCGCGCGCTGTGCATGGCGCATCCGTCGCCTCGCTCTGCGCATGGGCGAAGTCCAAGGTCAGGGCTACGTCGGCCAGGCGCTGGGCTATGCGGACGTGCTGGGCGTGGCCTATGGCCATGCGCTCAATCTGCGCGCCAATGAACCGGAATGGGCAGAACGCGACCGATTCCTGCTTTCCCACGGCCACTATGCGATTGCGCATTACGCGGCCCTAATAGAAGCCGGCATCATCGACGAGTCGGAGCTGGAGACCTATGGCAGCGACGACAGCCGGCTGCCCATGTCCGGCATGGCCACCTACACCCCAGGCATGGAAATGTCGGGCGGCTCGCTCGGCCAGGGACTGACGATTGCGGTCGGCATGGCGCTTGGCCTGCGCCACCAAGGCAATCCGGCCTTCGTCTACAACTCGATGTCTGACGGCGAGCTCGACGAAGGCTCGACCTGGGAGGCGGCCATGGGGGCCGCTCATCATGGCCTGGGCAATCTGATCTGCCTGGTCGATATCAACAACCAGCAGGCCGATGGGCCGTCGACCAAAATCATGGGCTTCGAGCCGCTGGCCGACAAGTGGGCCTCGTTCGGCTGGCATGTCCAGCGCGTCGACGGCAACCACCTGCCAGCCGTGCTGCGCGCTTTCGATACGGCCAGGCAGCTGGCCGACGCCAAGCCCCGCGTGATCCTGTGCGACACGCTGATGGGCAAGGGCGTGCCCTTCCTCGAAACTCGCGAGAAAAACCACTTCATCCGCGTCGATCCACCCGAGTGGCAAAAGGCACTGGAAGTGCTAGACGCCAACATGCCCTGAGGAATCGATCAATGAATGCTGTGAATGAAAAGAAACCCCGGCTGACCACCTCGGCCATGATCGCCTCCATCGCTTCGGAAGGCCAGCGCGTTAAGGCTGCGCCGTTCGGCAAAGCGCTGGTGGAATACGCTGCCACGCATCCTGAAGTGGTCGGCATGACGGCCGACCTGGGTAAGTACACCGACCTGCATCTTTTCGGCCAAGCCTATCCTGATCGCTACTTTCAGATGGGCATGGCCGAGCAATTGCTCATGGGCGCTGCCGGTGGTATGGCCAAGGTGGGGCTCGTCCCCTTCGCCACGACCTATGCCGTGTTCGGGACACGTCGCGCCTACGACTTCATTCACCAGGTCATTGCCGAGGAAAACCTGAACGTGAAGATCTGCTGCGCCTTGCCGGGCCTCACGACCGGCTACGGACCCAGCCACCAAGCCACGGAAGACCTTGCAATGATGCGCGGCATTCCGGGCCTGACCATTGTCGATCCGTGTGACGCTCTCGACATCGAGCAGGCCGTGCCGCAGATTGCAGCGCACCAGGGCCCGGTCTACATGCGCCTGCTGCGCGGCAGCGTACCGCTGGTGCTCGACGAGATCGAAGGCTACCGCTTCGAGCTGGGCAAGGCCAAGATGCTGCGCGAAGGCAGAGATGTGCTGATCATCTCCAGCGGCCTTTTGACCATGCGTGCACTAGAGGTCGCCACGGACTTGGCTGCGTCCAACATCGGCGTGGCTATCCTGCACTGCCCGACCATCAAACCGCTGGACCAAGAGGCCATCCTCACCGCGGTGCGCGGCAAGCATCGCCTGGTGGTGGTCGCAGAGAACCATTCGGTGATCGGCGGCCTCGGCGAGGCGGTGGCCAGCGTGCTGCTGCAGAACTCGGTTCAACCAACGGCCTTCAGGCTGGCCGGTTTGCCGGACGCCTACCTCGATGCTGGCGCCCTTCCCACCCTGCATGACCGGTACGGCATCAGCCGCGAGGTGCTCGGCGAGCGCATCAAGACTTGGCTGGGCTAGAGTCGGGAAGCGCGGCGACAAGCCGTGGCTCAGATCTGCTCGAGGCTGAGCCATGCAGGGTCCGGATCGTCGTGCTTTCTTTATGCAGGCTGCCCGCATCCCCATCCGCGCAGGATTGGACAAGAAAAAAACCCCCAACTCAGACGAGTTGGGGGTTTGGGTCTGGTGGAGCTGGGGGAACTGGAGCCGCGCTTGGCGAGGCTTGGTCGAGGTGAGTTGCTGATCGAAGTCAACGCCTCATAGTTCCGCCATCCCCTTCAAACTCACTCTGGTTTGAAACCTGCCGACTTGAGAAGCTCTGCACTTTCGTTCACGTAGCTGCTTGTGTACTTGCGAAAGTCCTCAACACTCTCAGTGACCGGCTCGATGCCTAGAGGTTCAAATGCCCCAGCCTTGCTGAGTTGACTAACCGCAAGGTTGACCGCCTTGTTCAGGAACTGGACTCGGTCCGAAGACGTCCCTTTAGGGGCCCATACGCCATACCAGGACTCGGTCACAAACTTGGGGTAACCGCTTTCAATAGCCGTCGGCACGTTCGGCATGGTCGAACTGCGCGTTGCCGAGGTGACCATGATCGGCTTGACCTTACCCGCCTTGGCCAAAGATTGCATGGCAACGATGGCATCGATCTGGATCTGAACATGACCGCCGGCCACATCTACGAGCGCGGGCGCTGTGCCCCGGTAGGTGGCGGTTGTAAGGTTGGCAAGTCCACCCTGGCTGGCAAACATCAAGGTGCCCAAATGGCTGGCAGCGCCGAGGGCAGGAAGCGCCGCAGTCCACTTTTCGGGAGACTGCTTTGCGGCAGCGATGACTTCGGACAGCTTGGTCTGGGGCAGATTAGGTGAAATCACCATTAGCAGGGGCGCCGCGCCGACGCGCGCAATGGGGGCGAAGTCGGTGAGCGGGTCATACGGAGGAGCCGCCATGACCTGCTTGGCCAGCGAATGGGTGGACGCTGAAAAGAGAAGCGTCTGGCCGTCTGGGGCGGACGTCTGAACGAACTTGCCACCCACGGAGCCATTGGCGCCGGGCTTGTTCTCGACCACGACAGACACATTGAGGTTCGTTCCCAGTTGCTTGGCGATCAGGCGTGCGGCACTGTCCACACCACCGCCCGGTGCAAAGGGGACGATGACCTTGAGAGGCCCATCGGGAAACTTGGCTTGTGCCAGAACAGGCCCTGCCAATGCAAGCAAGGCCATTGTCAAGGTCCGTCGTGTGATGCGTTTCATAAATGTCTCCTTGTGCTTTTGGATTGATGTGAACTAACTGCGATAGCCTTTTCCCCACGCCGACGACCCGCCCATGAGGAGGGCGTCGGGGGCGGGTCCATGAAGCTTGGCGTATGACTCAATGGTCTTGGTCATTCTTGTGAGGAGCCAGTCGGCCACCTCATCCTCGACCTCGCCCGATTCCAGACGGGCAAGAATGGAACGTATGGCGCGCTCCTGGCTATTGATCGGGCCGGGCTCAAGCAAGAACGCCACCACCTTGGGCTGCCCCAACCGCTCGCTCTCGGCCCAAAGGTAGTCGGCGATGTCGCACTCAAAGTCTTCCAGCGTGACGCTGATCCCGCTCATGCCGCAGGAACAACCCAGCGCAATGTGCTGGGCCGACAGCCGGTGCCAGAGTTCAGACAGGCGGGTAGCCTGCAACTGATGCTCGGAGGTGGCCACGATCACATCAAACCTTGGCTCTCAGGGCCAAGGTTTCATCTTGATTTACCTGGAACTTCTCGTTGAGAGACACGCCATAGAGTTGCTCGGCCGCCTCGCGGCTCACATAGCCCTCGCGCACGTCCTCGGCCACGACTTGCGCGTCGCGCTTGAACGGATGGCCAAAGCCGCCGCCGCCGCCCGAGAGCATCTTGTAGGCGTCCCCTCGCTCCAGGCGCACATTGAAAATCTTGGCATTGGGCAGGTCTTCGTTCCAAGAGCCCTTGTGTCGAATAGCGATGCCGTTGCCAGCAGCCTCACCACCGCCTTCAAGGCCCCACGGTTTGCAATGCATGCGGTCGATGCGAGTCGTCACGGAAAAGGGCGACAGCGCTTGCACCACCATCTCTGCACCGAGCCCGCCACGGAACTCGCCTGCGCCACCGCTATCTTCACGAATGCGGTAACTCTCGACCAGCACGGGATACTTGGCCTCCAGTTGTTCCGTCGGGCTGTTGTGGGTGTCGCCATCATTGATACACACCGTCACCGACACACCGTCTTGCCGGCTCTTTGCGCCCCAGCCACCACCCAGTGGACCAATACCCACGATGAACAAGCGCCCGTCTTCGGGGGAAATGCCGTGGATGTTCGGGAACACCAAGTCAGCATGGTGACCGGCAATAGAACGATGGGGAATGGCCGGTGCCAGTGCCTTGAAGATCGTGTCAATGACCGTCATCGGGAAGGTCATCCAGACGCGCATCGGATAAGGGCGCTCGGCACTGATGACGGTTCCCATGGGCATCACGACTTTGAGTGAGCGGAAACTTCCATCATTGACCGGGTAGTCGGTCGGCGTGGTCAAACATTTGTAAGCGACCTGCGCACACGCGATGCCGGTCGTGAAACCTGAGTTGTAGAAACCCTTGACCTGCCGGCTCACATCCGAAAGGTCAATCTCCATCTCGTCACCCTTGACGGTGACTTTGACGCGAATCGGGATGCGCTTGCCCACATCCAGGCCATCGTCATCCATGAATGACTCAGCCTCATAGACGCCGTCCGGAATGGTCAGGGTGTTTTGACGCGCCAGTGCTTCGGACGCGTTCATGATCTCAAGGATAGAGGCCTGAACGGCGTCGTTGCCGTAGCGCTGGACGAGCTCTAAGAAACGTCGCTCGCCCGTGGTGATGGCTGTAATCTGGGCGCGCAGATCGCCCAGGGCGCGTTCAGGCAAGCGCACATTCATGGCGATGATGTCGATCAGGTCCTGGTTGACCTTCCCGGCGCTCTGGTACTTCACGATCGGGATCTGGATGCCTTCCGAAAAGATGTCGGTCGTGATCTGACCGAGGCTCCCGCCGACGTCCAGCCAGTGCGCCATGCAGCAGGTAAAGCCAATCAGCTCGCCCTCATGAAACACCGGCATGGTGAAGGTGAAGTGGTTCAAGTGACTGCCCGTGGTGTAGGCGTCATTGGTGACCAAGATGTCACCGGGATGAATGTTTTCGTAGCCGAAATGGCGGATCTTTGACTTCACGGTCTCGGACATGCCCCGAATGAACATGGGCAGGCCCAGGCCGATCGAAACGGTGTCGCCCTCTTTGGTGAACAGCCCCACGGTGAAGTCCAGCGCCTCATAAATGATGAGGTTGTAGGCCGTGCGCATGAGGTTGGTTTTCATCTCCTCGGTCACGGCAAACAGGCCGTTGCGGATGATCTCTACGATGACGGGGTCAACCGCCTTCACTTCGAGCTGGGGTGTGGTGAGGGTGTTCATGAGCGGTCGCTCCCGATAGAAATTTGCAAATTGCCAAACTGATCGACTTGAAGGTGGTCGCCAGGCTGAACCACCGTGGTGGAAGCGTGCTCCTCGATCAAGGCCGGGCCCTGAATCTGGTTGCCGCTCTTGAGTAGCTCGCGTCGGTAGACCGGCGTGGACACGTAGTCCCCCGCACTGCGGAAATACACGGGCTTGTGCGCACGCAAGGCGGCGGCATCGGGTGCCGCGAGACCGGCGGCCACCTCGTTGCGAGGTGGCTTTTCCATACGCCCCAGCACGGTCACCCGAAGGCTCACGATGTCGGCGGGCTCTTTGGGTGCGGCCGTTCCGTAGCGCACTTTGTGCACCTCATCAAAATGGTTCTTGATGGCGGCTCGGTCTTTTGCCTCAAAGAAGGAATGCGCAAGATCCACCGTCACAGCGTGTTCTTGGCCAACGTAACGCATGTCAGCTGCGCGCTCAAAGACGATGTCCGCAGGACGGATCTGCGAGGCGCCGATGGCTGCACGCCCCTCGTCTTCCATCTCCTTGTAGGCGGCCTCGATCTCCTCGAAAGACAGGCCGTCAAGGCGGCGGAACACCGACCGCACATAGTCATAGCGAAGGTCAGAAAACAGCATGCCGTAGGCCGAGAAATAGCCGGGCGCATGCGGAATCAACACCTTGCGAACACCGATTTCACGTGCAATCGCCGATGCATGCAAAGGACCTGCACCGCCATAAACGACCATGGTGAAGCTGCCAGCGTCGAGGCCGCGCTCCGTCGTCACAGCCTTGACAGCATGGGACATCTGCGTGACGGCAATACGCAAAATTCCATCAGCAGCGCGGGTAGCGTCCAGCCCCAAAGGTCGCGCAACTTTGTCCTCCATGGCCTGGCGCGATTGGTCCAGGTACAGGGGCATTTCGCCGCCCAAGAAGTTGTGTTCATCCAGCCGCCCCAAGATCAGGTTGGCATCCGTCACGGTGGGTTCAGTACCGCCTCGGCCGTAGCAGACGGGCCCTGGCATGCTGCCCGCTGAGCGCGGACCAACGCGCAAGGAGTTACCCAGTTCCACACGGGCAATGGAGCCGCCACCTGTGCCGACTTCGAAGATGTCCATCATGGGGATCTGAATAGGCAACGCCTTTTCATAACCGCCAATCAGCGCACTGCCGGTGGTCAAAGGCCGGCCTTCACTGATCACGCCAGCCTTGGCGGTGGTGCCGCCCATGTCGAAAGCGATGGAGTCGGGCAGGCCGAGTTGGGCGCAAATAGCCTGGGCGCCGATCACCCCTGCTGCGGGGCCTGATTCAAGCATGCGCACGCAGTCGCGGCGAGCATGCTCCAGCGGGAAAAGTCCTCCGGTGGACTGAACGGCATAAAAGTCGCCCTTGAAGCCTTTTTCTTCCAGGTGGTCCTCGAGCTCGCCCAAATAGGCCGACACGCGCGGGCCCACATAAGCATTGGCCACGGCCGTCGAGACGCGCTCGAACTCACGGTACTCCTGAGACAACTCGTGCGAGGCCGTCACAAACGCGCCCGGCATTTCTTCTTGCAAGATGGCTTTGACGCGGCGCTCGTGATCCGGGTTGCGGTAGGAATGCAGGAGCAAAACGGCCACGGCCTCGATGTTCTCCGCCTTGAGTCGGCGAGCGAGCACGCGAACGCCCTCCTCGTCGAGCGGCTTGTGCAAGGAGCCATCGGCACGCAATCGCTCGCTCACTTCGTGGCGCTGCGAGCGCGGCACCAGCGGTACGTGCTTGGAGAAGAACAAGTTGTAGGCGTCTGGGCGATTCACGCGCCCAATTTCATAGATGTCCCGAAAGCCTTCTGTGATCAGCAAAGCCGTATTGGCACCGTTGCGTTCCAGCAGGGTGTTGATGACGATGGTCGATCCGTGCAAAAACAAGTAGCCGTTGGTCAGATCGACACCAGCGCCGTCCAAGGTGTTTTGAATGCCTTCATGCAAATGGCCGTGCGTGGAGAGTGCCTTGCCGAATGAGATTTCGCCGGTGGCCTCGTCAAAGCAGGCCATGTCGGTGAAGGTGCCGCCGATGTCGACCGCGATACGTTGGGATTTTTTGGGTGTGGCCATGAGAGTTCTTTTTATGCTTCGTTGCAGACTGTGTTGCGCAGCGTGCCCAGGCCCGTGATTTCGACCTCGATCACGTCGCCTGCTTTCATGTAGACGGGAGGTTCGCGCTTGTCACCCACACCACCGGGGGTGCCCGTGGCAATCACGTCACCCGGCGACAGCGTGGTGAAGCTCGAGATGTATTCAATGATCACGGGCAGCGTGAAGATCAGATCGGCCAGTTTGGCGTCTTGCATCACTTCGCCATTCAAGCGCGTTTGAAGCGTCAAAGCGTTCACATCCGGGATTGCCTGACGCGTGGCCATGAAGGGGCCGAGGGGGCCCGTGGCCGGAAAGTTCTTCCCAGGGGTCCACTGATGGGTGTGGCGCTGCCAATCGCGGGCTGTGCCATCGTTGAAACAGGCGTAGCCGGCAATGTGCTCAAAGGCATCGGCTTGCGAAATGTTGCGGCCGCCTTTGCCGATCACCACGGCCAGTTCGCCTTCAAAATCAAAGCGGCTGGTAACGGTCGGCTTGGCTAAAGGCACGCCGTGAGCACTCAGGCTATCGGCAAAGCGCGTAAAGATGGCGGGGCGATCGCTGTCGGCCCGCTTCATCTCGGCCACATGGCTTTTGTAGTTCAAGCCCACGCAGAAAATCTTGCCGGGGTTGGGGATGACTGGCAGCAGACGGCAGTCCTTCGCAGCCCGCAGTTGACCTTCAGACCGGGCTGCCTGTGCTAGCGCTTCAAGCGCGCCCGCCGCGATAACGGATTTCAGATCTGGATATTGCGCTTGGAAGGCTGCCGGTACCTGTGACCAAGAGGTCTCATCATTCCAGAGCCCGTAGCTGGCCTGGCCTTGGTGTTCAAAACTCATGAAACGCATGGGTTTTCCTTTTGTTAATTTGATGAGTCGAGACTTTAGGGATATGCAAGCCATCTGCCTAGAATGCACTCTGGCATTTCAGATATGCCTAATTACGCAAATCAAGTCACACATCAGGTCATCTCATGCAAATCCAAGAATTCAGGTTGTTCCTGGAGGTCGCAGAAAGTGGCAGCTTCACCAAAGTTGCTGCACAGCGACTAACTGCTCAGTCCCACATCAGTCGCCAAATTGGGGAGTTGGAAAAGCAATGCGGTAGCCCGCTTTTTCGGCGAACCGGCCGAGGCGTGGCGCTGACGGAATTCGGCGGCCATGTGGCCCAGCGAGTACGTCTGTGGATCAAGGAAAGCGACGAACTTTTCAGCGACATCCGGCAAACGGCCAAGGTTCCCATGGGTGAGGTGCGACTGGGCATCTTGCCGTCGGCAGCTCACCCGCTGATGACCCAAGTCTTCAAGCGTATTCACACAGAATTCCCGAACATCAAACTCAACATTCGTGAGGGTCAAGGCGGAGAGCTTGACGCCATGCTCGACTCAGGCAGCGTAGACATGGCGATCTTGTTCCGCTACGACAAGCCGAGCACGTCGGACGACGTACTGTTGTCCACCGCCAGCACCTACTTGGTGTCATGCGGGGACGGGCCTCTGACTCTGGGCGCAACGGTCGAATTCAAACGCCTCGAGGGACTGCCACTGGTGCTGCCGAGACGACCGGCGCACTGGAGAGCCATCCTCGACGAGACGGCCAAGAGCAAGGGCTTTCAGCTTCAAGCAGTGGTGGAAGCGGATTCACTCACACTGCAAAAGGAGATCATCGCGGCCGATCGAAACCTGTATGCGCTACTGGGACCGTTTTCTGTGAGCAGTGAGATTCGTGCCGGCCGCCTTCAGGCAGCCAAAGTCGTTGCGCCTGATCTCAAGCGATTCGTGACTCTGGCGCGGCCGAAGCAAGGTCAATCGACCCAGGCGAGTCGGATCGTAGCCAGTGCGATTACCGAGGCAGCGCGGGAATGGAGCGCCCAACTGACTGAGCCTTGAGATGCTCGTCCCGCCAAAGGCGCTGGGTATTACTGGGGGTCCTGACTTTTTGACGGATTCACCGCGGCAAACGCGCGCGTTACGAAAGATCGCGGTGCCGACGGGCCGAGCGACGCTAGAGCGCAAAAACCCATGCATACCGTGCGAATGCGGTACGAATTTCGTGCGAATTGAAGGCCAGTCAACGCCAAGGAATGGCGGTTTTGGGCTGGCTAGGTGATCAACCCCCGTGGGCTTACACGGGCGTTGATCGTCTTTGAATGGTGGAGCTGGGGGGATTTGAACCCCCGTCCGCAAGCCTTCTTCGGGCAGATCTACATGTTTAGCGGTCTGATTTAAGTCTCGCTCCCTGAGTCGCGCAGTCGCACGCTACACAGGACGCCAGCACCCTATTTTCTTGCCCCGGGTTAAGGTACTCAGCCCGGAGCCAGCCGATTAAATTATCTTTACAGCCTGGACCCTTTAACTTGCGTTAAAGACCCCTTGCCCAGCCCACCGGCATGCTGTTGTAAAGCTCACAGGCAATTAAGCTGCGAGTGCGAAACGTTCGTCGTTTGCAGTTAGTTTGTTTGAATCTGTTTTACGAGCGCATTCAGCTCGACATGCACCACACCGCGTCCGAACCCACGTCGAAACCAATGCAG
>CAZNQE010000012.1:0-48413 GCA_964575005.1 uncultured Polaromonas sp.
ACTACGAATACAGCCAAAGCGCCGTGGCCATCTTCAAAGAGTTGCTCAAAGCCAAGCGGCCTGACGTTGAGTTCGTGGGTGAGCAGTGGCCGGCGCTGGGCAAGCTGGATGCCGGCACCACGCTGCAGGCCGTGATGCAGAGCAAGCCCGACGCGATCTTCAACGTCACTTTCGGCGCAGACCTGGCCAAGCTGGTGCGCGAAGGTAACCAGCGCGGCATTTTCCCGCGGGTGCCGGTGGTGTCGCTGCTGTCTGGCGAGCCCGAGTATTTGGAAGTTCTCAAGGACGAGACGCCGAAAAACTGGATCGTGACCGGTTACCCCTGGGACCAGATTGACTCACGCGAGCACGCCAGTTTTGCAGCCAACTACTACCGCCGCTTTCAGGAATACCCGAAGGTCGGCTCGGTGGTGGGTTACGCCACCATGCAGGCCATTTTTGCGGCCATCAACAAGGCCAAATCAACGGACAACGAGAAACTCGTGACAGCCCTGCGCGGCCTGAAGTTCTCGACGCCCTTCGGCCCTGCCGAGTTCCGCGCCATTGACCACCAATCCACCATGGGCGCCTACGTGGGCAAGCTGGAGTTGCGCGGCGGCAAGGGCAGCATGGCCAATTGGCGCTACGCCGATGGCAAGGCCTACTTGCCCAGCGACGCCTATGTGAAGGCCCGGCGACCTGCCGCTGCGATGAAATAAGAATGCGGCAAGGGCGGCGTACCGCTCGCTGCCTATGAGACGGTATTGAAACGGCTGGCCAGCAAATGCTGCGCCAGCCGTTTTTCCAGGGGCAGGGGTTCGGCGTGCAGCCAGGCCGCCATCAGTTCGCCGCACAGCACGGCAAAGGTCAGGCCCCTTGAGCCCATGGCCGTGCACACCCACAAGCCCGGCGCAGTGCTCTCGTCCAAGGGCCCGACCAGCGGCAGACGGTCAGGTGACGCACAGCGCACGCCTGCCCATGTCTGCGCCTGGCCCGCTCTGATCATGGGCGCCAGCGCCTGGCCGGCCGTGGGCCACAGGCGCATCAGCCTTTCCAGCAGCAGTGCGGTGTCGTCCGGCCTGATCAAGGGCCGTGCCTCGTCGCGCTCGTAGGTGGCGCCCATCAGCCAGTGCGGCTGCGGGCCTCCGTCAGGGTCTTCTGCTGTCAGGGCCGGGAAGTTCGGAATCAAGCCGCCTAGCCCGTTGACCGGCGTGGCGGGGAGGGCGGACGACCAGTCGGATTCACTTGATTGAGCGGGCCAAGTGCCCCATACGATTTGGCCGCGTACCGGCTGAAGTGGCGGCGCAACGCCCCTTGAGGCGCTTAGCATCGGCGCACTGTGCGGCCCCGCAGCCACCACCACCAACTCGGCTTCAGCCAGGCAAACTCCCGACGCGTCCAGGGCCTGCCAAACGGCTGCAGGCTGAACCGAGCTGGCGGCCTGATTTACAAGGCGCTTCATTACAACGCGCTTCAGTGACGCAACGTCCTGCCCGCCGTGCCAATTCACCCCCGGACTTTGAAGCAAAGCCTCAACCAGGCGCGCGGGTTTGACCCAGCCACCCGCTGCATGCTGGAGCGGCGCTTGCGCATCGCCTGACGTGTCCGGGGCCTCATGACTCCAGTGCGCACCTGCTTCAGGCCAGTCCGCCGGAAGCCGGGCACTGGCGTCAAATCGTCTTTGCAGCACGCCCGTGGCCCGCCCGTCCTCCGGCTTTAAAAGCGAAATCACCGCCTGCCAGGTGGCGCGCAGGCCACTACGCGAAAGGCGCGACAAAACGCCGTCGTCCGCAGAAACATGGGGCGCTAAAAAGCCCGCCGGAAGGCCAGACGCGCCGCCGGCAGGTGCCGCGTTGGCGTCCAGCACCGTGACAGCCCAGCCACGGCGCGCCAGACTGGACGCAGCCGCCGCACCTGCCAAGCCAGCGCCAATTACCAGGCAGCGCTGCGCGGGGCGAGCTTGAGGCCAGCCGAGGTCGGGTTTTTTACGGGGTTCCCATGCGGGGTCAAACACCGCCTGCAGCATGTCGCCTTGGGGCGCTGCGCTTGCGCTTTTGCTCACCCTAAAGCCGACTTCCTGTAAACCGTCCATGACGCTGCGTGACACAGTCCAACTCGCCAGTCGCGTTCCTCGATGGCAGCAGCGGGCCACGGCTTTAATCAAATGCCGGTCCAAATGCGCGCTGAATCCGCCCAGGTAAACGCTGTCCACGCACAAGTGTTGCGCCTTCAACCAGACCTTCGCGTCGCCCACCCCCAAGGTCAGCAGCACGCGACCACCTTCGAAAACCAGGCGATGCGTGCCGGGCAACAAGCCTCGCCACTGGGCGGCAAGCTCGCTAGCCAGTGGCTGCAGCAAAGGGTGGGCGCCGGCAACGCGCAACAGGTCGGCTGCTGAAGCTGGATGCGCCTCGGTCGAGACGAAGTGCAGCAGGCTCGGCCGGGCCGGGTCGTCGCGCCAAGCCTGCCAGGTTGTCAGAAAGTTCAGTCCCAGGCCAAAGCCGGTTTCAAGCACCCGCCATTGGGCCTGACCCGCCCATGCGGCGGGTAAGTCGCAAGCGGCCAGCCACTCAGCGGGCTCAGCCATATGCCGAAGCTTGCAGTTCGGGCGTGATTAAGCCGCTGGAGGCACGTAGCCTGCCACCGCATCCGCCCCGTCGCCGAAGAAATGCTTTTCCATCTGCCGAGCCAGGTACTGGCGGGCCCGCGCGTCCGCCAAGTTCAGGCGGTTTTCATTGACGAGCATGGTTTGCTGCTTCATCCATTCGGCCCAAGCCTCTTTACTGACCTCTTCCCACAGGCGTTTGCCCAGGGGGCCAGGGTAGGGCGGAAAGTCCAGGCCTTCGGCTTCGCGTCCGAGTTTGATGCAGTTGACGATGCGTGCCATGTCGTGTCTTTCGATGGGTTCTGAGGGAATCTTTGCTTTTGATTATCTGGCATGAAGCAAGCCCTCAGGCCTGTCAAACCATCACCGTGAGAAGGGGCGCTGAAGGCTTGCGGCAATCAGCGGTAAAATCAACACTTCAGTTGCTGCCGAAGCTTTCGGCACAGCGAAACCGAAAGAAGGCATCGCCAGTGGCAAGATCCGAAACTAAAACAGCCGTGCTTCCAGACGGCCTGCGCTACAAATCCAAAGTTTCCGGTTCGCCCTTTGTGGCCACCACGTCTTTTGGCAGCGCCACCATGTCCTGCTTTATGTGCGGCAAGCACCGCCCGCGCTCCATGATGGGCACCCGCAAAGTGTTGGGCAAGGCCCAGGCCGTGTGCGCGCCGTCATGCAAAGGGCTCGACGAAATGCTGGCCAACCCTGGCGGCGTCCCCGCAGCCAGCGCACCTACACCGACAGACAAGGCTTGATCGGCTGATCAGCTGACTGGCCATCTCGGTAGGCCTTGCGCCGTACAGGCGCATTCATCACTTGGCTCATAACCGAGCGAGGTTTTCCTACGCCAGGGCTTGGTCCCAGGCTTAGGCTGGTTGCCATCCTTGAACAGGAAGGTGACCTTTATGAGCAGCTTGGCCCCAGCACGCCCCCGGCAGCACGGCGCTCCCGCGCACGATGAGCCGCACGCTATGCCTTATGGCTGGCGGCGCTGGCTGTACGCCACCAACCACAAAGACATCGGGACGATGTACCTGCTGTTCAGCTTGGCGATGCTGATGCTGGGCGGCGTATTCGCGCTGCTGATCCGGGCTGAGCTGTTTCAGCCAGGCTTGCAAATTCTGCAACCCGAAACCTACAACCAGCTCGTCACGCTGCACGGCTTGGTCATGGTGTTCGGCGCCATCATGCCGGCCTTTGTGGGCTTTGGTAACTGGATGATCCCCATGCAGATCGGCGCGTCTGACATGGCCTTTGCCCGCATGAACAACTTCAGCTTCTGGTTGTTGATCCCGGCGGCCGCCTTGCTGGCCGGCTCCTTTTTCATGACGGGCGGCGCTACTGCTGCGGGCTGGACGCTCTACCCGCCGCTCAGCCTGCAGATGGGTCCCGGCATGGATGCGGGCATCTTTGCCATACATCTGCTCGGCGTGTCGTCCATCATGGGCGCGATCAATATCATCGTCACCATCTTGAACTTGCGCGCACCGGGCATGACGCTCATGAAGATGCCCATGTTCTGCTGGACATGGCTGATCACGGCTTACCTGCTCATTGCCGTTATGCCTGTGCTGGCTGGCGCGGTGACCATGACGCTCACAGACCGCCACTTTGGCACCAGCTTTTTCAACCCGGCGGGCGGCGGTGACCCGGTCATGTACCAGCACCTGTTCTGGTTTTTTGGCCACCCGGAGGTCTACATCATGATCTTGCCGGCCTTCGGCATTTTGAGCCAGGTGATCCCGGCGTTTTCACGCAAGCGGCTCTTTGGCTATGCGTCCATGGTCTACGCCACCGGCGCCATCGCGATCTTGAGCTTCATCGTCTGGGCGCACCACATGTTCACGACCGGCATGCCCGTGACCGGCCAGCTCTTCTTTATGTACACCACCATGCTGGTGGCCGTGCCCACGGGGGTGAAGATCTTCAACTGGACGGCGACCATGTGGAAGGGCGAGCTGAGCTTCGAGACGCCAATGCTGTTTGCGGTCGGCTTTATTTTTGTTTTCACCATGGGCGGCTTCAGCGGGCTCATCCTGGCGGTCTCGCCGGTGGACATTCAGTTGCACGATACGCACTACGTGGTGGCGCATTTCCACTATGTGCTGGTGGCCGGCTCGCTGTATGCACTCTTTGCCGGTTATTACTACTGGAGCCCCAAATGGACGGGCGTGATGTACAGCGAAACCCGCGGTCAGATTCATTTTTGGTGGTCGCTGATCTCTTTCAATATCGGCTTTTTCCCGCTGCACTTTTTGGGCTTGGCCGGTATGCCGCGTCGCTACGCGGACTACCCCATGCAGTTTGCTGATTTCAACCTGATCGCCAGCATCGGCGGCTTCGCTTTTGGTCTAGCTCAAGCGTATTTCTTGCTCTTCATCGTGCTGCCGGCCTTGCGCAAGCGCGGCCGGCCAGCGCCTGCCCGGCCGTGGGTCGGGGCCGAAGGCCTGGAGTGGGAGTTGCCGTCTCCCGCGCCGTTTCACACCTTTGAACAACCCCCGCGCCTGAACGCCTCAGCCACCAAAATCCTGCGCTGATCAGCGGTCTCACTCAGGTGCGCAGACGTTAAAAAGCCCGCCTGACGTGATCAAGTCAGGCGGGCTTTGAGCTGGAGCCGGCCTCTTTTGGCGGCCAGCTGATTCACTCAATTCAGGCTGCGACAGCGTCCTTGAGCTTGAGGATGTGCTGGCCGGCTTCAGCCAAAGCTTCAGCCTTCTTGGCGTCGCCCATGGCCAAGCCTTCAGCGCGCACAAAGCGCACGTCCGTGATGCCCAGGAAACCAAAGATGGTGGTCAGGTAGCTTTCCTGGTGTTCCATCGCGCGAGCGGCCTCGGTGGTCGAGTAAACGCCGCCACGGGTCGAAGCCACCACCACGGTCTTGCCGGTGGCCAGGCCTTTAGGGCCCTTGTCGGTGTAATGGAAAGTGCGGCCGACTTGGGCAATGCGGTCGATCCAGGACTTGAGTTGCGTGGGGATGGCGAAGTTGTACAAAGGCGCGCCAATCACGATCACGTCAGAAGCCAGGAACTGGCTGACCAGCGCCTCGGAAATCGCGTTTTCGCGGGCTTGCACTTCAGTCAGTGCCGAGCCGGCGGGCAGGCGAAAGCCCAGCGATTCAGCCGACAGGTGGCTGGGCGTGTCCACGGCCAAGTCGAGGTAGCTGACGTCGGTGCCAGGGTGGCCGGCTTGCCAGGACGCGACGATTTGAGCGGTCAGTTGGCGCGACACGGAATTGCCGCCGAGGATGCTGGAGTCGATGTGCAGGAGCTTGGCCATGGGGAATCCTTGTTTGTTGACTTGAGCAGAAATTGCTGAGCGGTCTGAATTCTGCCGGTGAGTCGAGTTGGCGATAAGTGGGCAATATGGCACTTAATTGTTCTGCTGGTGGGACAGTCGGTGACAATTCAGCCCATGCAAGACCTGAACGACATGCTTTATTTCGCCGAGGTGGTGGATCGCGGCGGCTTTGCGGCGGCCGGCCGAAGCCTGGGTTTGCCCAAGTCCCGGCTGTCAAGGCGGCTGGCCGAGCTCGAAGCCCGGCTGGGCGTGCGGCTCTTGCAGCGCACCACGCGCAAGCTGTCGTTGACGGAGGTGGGCGACATTTACCTGCGCCACTGCCGCGCCATGCGCGACGAGGCTCTGGCCGGCGCTGAAGCCGTGGCCCACATGCAGACCGAGCCGCGCGGCACGCTGCGCATTGCCTGCCCCGTCACGCTGGCGCAGAGCACGCTGGGCTATTTGATTCCGCAGTTCATGGCGCTGCACCCTCAAGTGAGGGTTGACATGCGCGTGACCAACCGCGTCATAGACGTGGTGGAGGAGGGCGTTGACGTGGCCTTGCGCGTGCGCCCGACGCTGGACGACAGCGGCAGCCTGGTCGTCAAACAGCTCGGCGCCACGCGCGGCAAGCTGCTGGCCAGCCCGGCCCTGCTGCGCCGGCAAGGCGTGCCTGATTCACCCGAGGCTCTGGCCCAGCTCGATAGTTTGGCCATGTCGCAAGCGCCGGACGGCAAAAGCAGCTGGACGCTGGTGGGCCCGCAAGGCCAGTCCTTCGTGCTGCAACACCAGCCGCGCTACGTGGCCGACGACTTGCAGACCTTAAAGCTCGCTGTGCTTGCCGGCACCGGCATGTGCGTGCTGCCCGACATGCTGGTGCAAGCCGAACTGCAAGCCCAACTGTTAGTGCCCGTGCTGCCTGGCTGGGACCCGCTGCCCGCCATGGTGCACGCGGTTTTTGCGTCGCGTCGCGGGCAAGTGCCGGCGGTGCGGAGCTTTCTGGACTACATGGGCAGCCAGTTGGAGGGGGACAAGCTGCGCGGTTGAGGCCTTCGATTTTTTCCGTCCGCCGATTGATTAAACCGGCCGCCTACCGACAAGCCGCGGCCGCAAGTGTTCAGTCTAGGTTTTTTGCCCTGAATCTGCCTTCGATGCGGGCATAGGATGACCGCAGAATTTTCCGAGTTTGGTTGGTCTTTTTCAAGCTTTCAAATGACCCTTTCTACCTGGCTTCTTTATGTCGCAGCAGTCCTGGTCCTAACTGTCACCCCTGGCCCTAGCGTACTTATGTGCGTTTCAACGTCGGTTCAACACGGGCCGCGCCGCGCATTGATCGCTTCAGTTGGCAGCACATCGGCCATCGCTTGCATCATGCTGTTGTCAATGCTGGGCCTTGGCACGGTTTTAGCCGCATCTGAATCGCTCTTCTCCGTCCTGAAGTGGCTTGGAGTTGGCTATCTCGCATACCTCGGTGTCAGTGCGCTGTTCTCTAAGGCATCGACCATCGCCGTGCCTAAATCGTCGCTACCTCAGGTCAGCGCTCGTGCACTCTTTGGCCGCGGCGTCCTCGTCGGAGCTAGCAACCCCAAGGCACTCCTGTTTTTCGGAGCGTTGTTCCCGCAATTTATTGACCCTCTGGCCGCTCAGGGCTGGCAGTTCCTAATCCTTGGAGCTACTTTCATCTTCTTCGAACTGTTCTGGCTTTCCATCTATTCGCTTACCGCAGCAAGAGCCCGTCTCTGGCTGCAAAAGCCACGCCGAGCAAAGCTATTTAATCGAATGACGGGCGCAGTATTTCTGTTGGCGGCGGGCTTACTCGCAACCAGCAGGCGAAATCCGGTCTAACCCATCATTCATCGGACGCGTTGTGGCGGGCCCTCATTTGTCGACACGTGGGTGGACCGTACATGAGGTGGTGGCTGTGCTCGGTTCAGGCTCTTAATGCGCAGTTCCAAGGATCGACAAGATGTCCTGCCTCTCACCCAGGGCCGGGTTGGATCAGTAGTGGTAGCGCAATTGAGCAATCAACAATGCGCCATCATCGACGCGGTAAACCATTCGATGTTCATCGGTTAGGCGTCGAGACCAGAAGCCAGAAAGGGCATGTTTCAACGGTTCTGGCTTGCCAATGCCTGCGAACGGATCTCGTTGAACTTCTTTGATCAGCTTGTTGATGCGCTCCACCATGCGCTTGTCTTTTTGCTGCCAGTACAGGTAGTCTTCCCAGGCAGCATCAGCAAATATCAAATTCATTCGGCAAGTTTTCGCTCTGTTCCTTTGCCGGCTGTCAGTTGCTCAATTGCAGTCATTAAACGTTTGGTGTTGGCAGGGCTTCGGAGCAAATATGACGTTTCTTCTAGCGCGGTAAAGTCTTCGAGCGAGAGCATCACTACTGACTGTTGTCCGTTGCGCGTAATGATGAGCGGTTCGTGGTCTTCACACACGCGGTCCATGGTTGTGGCCAAGTTGGCGCGAGCAGTCGAGTAAGAAATAGCGTCCATTGGGGGCTCCATGTTGTACAAAAAATTGTACGCTCCGAGCTTGCCTTTGTCCAGCAAGCTGCACAAGGGCTTTAGCTCGCCCGCCCAGTGGCATAAGGTCACAAAAATTAAATCTTTGCGGCTGTCCTTGCGCCTCTGCACAATGAGCGATTAACCACAAAGGAGCCTTTCTCATGACCACACTTCGCTTGGGCGACACCGCCCCTGATTTCACGCAAGACTCCACCGCCGGCAAAATTTCCTTTCATGAGTGGGCTGGCAACAGCTGGGTGGTGCTGTTCTCGCACCCGGCTGACTTCACGCCGGTGTGCACGACCGAGCTGGGCAAAACGGCTGCGCTGGCCACCGAGTTTGCCAAGCGCAATGTCAAGCCGATCGCTGTGAGCGTTGATCCGCTCGACTCGCATGGCGAATGGGTCAAGGACATCAACGAGACGCAAAACACCACGGTGAACTTCCCCATTCTGGCGGACGCCGACAAGACCGTGGCGAACCTCTACGACATGATTCATCCGAACGCCTCGACCACGGCCACGGTGCGCAGCGTGTTCATCATTGACCCGAAAAAGGTGATTCGCACCACCTTCACGTACCCCGCCAGCACGGGTCGTAACTTTGACGAAATCCTGCGCGTGATCGACTCGCTGCAATTGACCGACAGCCACAAGGTGGCTACCCCGGCTAACTGGAAAGATGGCGACGACGTGGTGATCGTGCCTAGCCTGCAAGACCCGGCCGAGCTGGCGCAGCGTTTTCCCAAGGGCTTCAAGGCGGTGCGCCCTTATCTGCGCATGACGCCTCAGCCCAATAAATAAGGCGCTGGCGGTGGATGAGCTGACTCCTTAGAATAGCGCCTTGGTTTGCAAGAGCGGGGCTTTCGGGCTCGGTCCTTGCATTCCTCAGGTTTGCTTTTCTTTGTGCAACGTCACTCATCCATCCTCATGAACAAACTGAACACCCGTACCTTCCTGCAGTCCGCTGGCCTTGTGGCCGTGGCCCTGATCCTCGCTGCTTGCGGCAAGAAAGAGGAGCCCGCACCGGTGGCCGCTCCCGCGCCTGCCCCGGCCAAGGTTTATGTGGTGGGCACCGACGCCGCCTACGCACCGTTTGAGTCCCAAAATGAAAAGGGCGAGATCGTTGGCTTTGACATCGACGTGGTCAAGGCCGTGGCTGCCAAGGCCGGCATTGAAGTCAAGTTTGTCAACACCCCGTGGGAAGGCATCTTCAACACCTTGGCCCAGGGCGACCGCGACCTGCTGGTGTCGGCCATCACCATCACCGACGAGCGCAAGCAGACCATGGACTTCAGCGCGCCTTACTTTGACGCCAAGCAACTGATCGCCGTTAAGGAAAACGCCAAGATCAAGACCCTGGCTGACCTGAAAAAACTCAAGGTGGGTGTGCAGACCGGCACCACCGGTGACGAAGTTGTGACCAAGCTGATTGGCAAGAACAGCGCCAACATCAAGCGCTTTGAGTCCACTCCTCTGGCCCTGAAAGAACTCGAAGCCGGCGGTGTTGACGCCGTGGTGGCCGACAACGGTGTGGTGATTCATTACGTCGCCAACAACGCCGGCAGCAAGTTCCGCGTGGTCGATGACTCCAGCTTCACGCCTGAGCAGTACGGCATCGCCGTCAAGAAGGGCAATGCTGAATTGCAGGACAAGATCAATGCAGCGCTGACCGCCATCAAGGCCGACGGCAGCTACGACAAAATCTTCGCTAGCTACTTTGGCGCCGCCCCAGCCGCTGCACCTGCTGCGCCAGCTGCCGCTGCTTCCGCTGCCAAGTAAACGCCCCATGCCCTGGCTTGCCATCGGCAGCTGCGTGCTGCCAGCTTGGCTCGCCAGGGCTTTTTGTTGTGGCTCGCTGACTCGCTGAGCTTTTCATTCAAGGCCTCGCCCATGGATTTGCGCTGGGAAATATTGGCTGGCTACGGGCCACTCTTTGCAGCCGCGTTGCTGACCACCATTCAATTGGCCGTGATCGCCGTGGGCGCCGGTCTGGTGCTCGGCGTCATGCTCGGTCTGGTGGCCACGTCAGCCGACGGCCCTGCGCCGCGCTCGGCCTGGCTGGCGGCGCTGCTTAAAACTGCGCGTGGCATCACCACGCTGTATGTGTCCTTTTTTCGCGGCACGCCTTTGTTTGTGCAAATCCTGCTGGTGCATTTCGCGCTCATGCCCGTGCTGGTGCACCCGGATAACGGCTTTTTGATTGCAGGTGAAGCTGCACGTACTTTCCGCCAGGAATACGGCGCCTTCTTTTCCGGCGCACTGGCCCTCACGCTCAACGCCAGTGCCTATATTTCCGAGATTTTTCGCGCCGGCATTCAGAGCATTCACCGCGGCCAGAGCCAGGCAGCCTACAGCCTGGGCCTGACGCACAGCAAGGCCATGCGCTACGTGGTGCTGCCGCAGGCTTTCCGGCGCATGGTGCCGGCCCTGGTGAACGAAGGCGTCACGCTCATCAAGGATTCGTCGCTGGTGTCCGCCATCGGCCTGGCCGAGTTGGCCCTGGCTGCTCGCACCGTGGCCGGCGCTTATTCGCGCTACTGGGAGCCTTATCTGGCCATCTCGGCCGTGTATTTGGTGCTCACGCTCACGCTGAGCTTGCTGGCCAAGCGGCTGGAAACGCCGGAGCACTTGAAAGGGCGCTGAGCCAGCGGCCCGGCGAGCATGCTAAAAACAGCCTTTCAACGCGCCCCCCAATTCCCGAATCAAAGGCCAGCCCGATGAATATGTTCTTCAGAAACCCCAGCCGCATACCGCGTCAATGGCTGGGCCTGATCGCGCTGGTGTCGGTTGGCATGCTGGCCTTTGGCCTGTACTTGCAGCACGTTGTGGGTCTGGAGCCGTGCCCCATGTGCATCGTGCAGCGCTACGCCCTGATCAGTGTGGCCCTTATGGCCGGTTTAAGTTCACTCAGCCGCACAAAAAGCGTGCTCATGGGCGGTAGCGCGCTCATGCTTTTGAGCGCAGGTTTTGGCGCTTTTGTGGCCGCGCGCCAAAGCTGGCTGCAGTGGTATCCGCCTGAAATCGCTTCCTGCGGCCGCGACTTCTACGGAATGATCGAGACCTTCCCGCTGCAGCGCGTGATCCCGATGATCTTTAAAGGCAGTGGCGACTGCACCAAGATCGACTGGACCTTTTTAGGTCTGTCGATCGCCAACTGGTCTTTCCTGGCCTTTGCGGCCTTTGCGCTGGCCGCGCTTGTATTGCTGGCCCGGCTGCTGCGCAGCCGCTGATCCAACTCCCCAGGCCAAGCGCCTACAGATCTCGTTGATTGCGGCCGTCAGGCCGCGGGCAGAGCCTTTTCAAAAATTCATTTTTGCAAGGGCTGAAAGCTGACATACTGTATATCCATACAGTTGTTTTGCGCAGTTTTCCTGCTTCCTTCCATGTCGGCCTTGCCAGTTCTTCGTCCGCCTTCGTCCAGTGATCCTGTTAACGATCCTGTTGATGCGGCCGATGTTTTTCCCTCTTCAGCCTTCCTGGCCGCGCCCGTCTGGCGCGCGGGCGAGATGGCGGCCGCCGTGCAGCACACGCTGGACACGGGCTACCCCGCGCTGAACGCCGCCTTGCCCGGCGGTGGCTGGCCGGTGGGCGCCATGACAGAGTTGCTGCAGGCGCAGCCAGGCTGCGGTGAATGGGGTTTGCTGGCGCCCGCGCTGGCGGCTTTGCTGCCTTGGCCAAGCCAGAGTCGGGGCGCCCGCAGCGCCGTCGTGCTGATCGGCGCACCTTTTGTGCCCTGCGGCCCCGCCTTGGCGGCGCGGCAAATTGACCCCGGCCGCTTGCTGCGCGTGCAGGCCGATGCGGCCCCCGCTCGCTTGTGGGCGGCCGAACAGGCTTTGCGCTGTGCCGATGTATCAGCCGTGCTGGCCTGGCTGCCCAAGGTGCCCATGCCGCATTTGCGCCGCCTGCAAATGGCCGCGCAGTCGCACGGCAAGTTGCTCTTTGTTTTCAGGCCCGAAACGGTGCAGAGCGAGTCTTCACCCGCGCCGCTTCGGCTGCGCTTGATGCGCACCGGGCTTGAAGAAGCCGGGCAGAGCCATCCGCCGGGTTTGCTGGTGGACGTGTTCAAACGGCGCGGCCCGCCGCTGGCCCAGCCTTTGCTGCTGCCCACCTTGCCCCTGCGACTGGAAGCCCTGCTGGCCGCCAGTCGTGCGCAGGCGCGCAGGCGTCGGCAGGCGGCGGGGACTGGCATGCCGGTACCCGTGTCGGCACCTCGCCAGATCAGCGCTCCGGTAAGTAGCGTGGTGCGCCGGGCCAGCCTTCGGCAACAGGAGTCCGGCCATGCTGTGGGTCGCCTTGCAAGCCATTCTTGAGCCGCCTGAGCTCAAGCCCGCCGACGCGCGCACCCAGCAGGCTCTGGGCTGGCATGCGCTGGCTTTCACGCCGCGCGTGACACTGGTGGACGACACCGTACTGATGGAAGTCTCGGCCAGCCTGCGCTTGTTCGGCGGCTTATCTAAGCTGCTCAAAAAACTGGCCATATCGTTTTGGGGCCAGCCCGAAGGCTGCCTGCGCTGCGCGCCCGGCGCCACCGCTGCAGCGGCGCTGGGCCGCTTGCGCACCGGCTTGCCTTGGCGCGCTTCGGCTCGTCTTCGGCCTGACGACTTACCCATGGAATTCCTGAATGCTGCACGCCCGCACCTGCCGGTACTCGAGCGCATAGGCAGCCGCACCTGGGGTGATTTGCGCGACTTGCCACGTGGCGGGCTGGCCCGGCGATTTGGTCAGCCGCTTTTGACCGCGCTGGACCAGGCCTTTGGCGAGCAAGTCGAAAGCCACACCTGGCTGCTGCTGCCCGAGGTGTTTGAAGAGTCCCTGGAGCTGCCCGCGCTGGTGGAAAACGCCAACGCCCTGATGTTTGGCGTGAACCGTTTGCTGCTGCAACTCAAGGCCTGGCTGGTGGCGCGCGGCTGCGGTTTGCTCGGGCTCAAGCTGGTGTGGCTGCTGGACCCGCGGCGCGACCAGGCCACGCGCGGCGAGCTGGTGCTGCGCCTGACCGAAGCCTCGCAAGACCTCAGCCACGTGGCCCGGCTGGTGGCCGAGCATCTGGCGCGTGTGCGCTTGCCAGCGCCCGCGCACACCTTGCAGCTGCAGTCGCTGGAAACAGCGCCGCTTGAAAACCGCATGCATAGCCTGCTGCCCGACGAGCGGCGCGAAGGCAGCAGCCTGGCGCAACTTGTGGAGCGGCTGGGCGCGCGCCTGGGGCCGGCGCAGGTGCAGCGCTGGCAAGCCGAAGCCAGCCATGTGCCCGAGCGCATGCAGCATTGGCAGGCGGCGGGCAAATCCGTCCCAACTTCGCAGGCCTTGCAAGCCTGCCAGCCCGACCCCTTGCTGCCCACTTGGCTGCTGCCCGAGCCCATGCCCCTGAGCCTTCACGGCGAGCGGCCCTGGCATGAAGGCCAGCTCACCTTGCTGGTCGGCCCGCAGCGGCTGGAGGCTGCGGGTTGGCTGGGCGCGGATGGCGATGCGGCGCTTGATGCGTCTGTCAACGATGGCAATGAAACCGAAGCCCCAGTCATGCGCGACTACTTTGTCGCCCGCAGCGAACACGCGGGCTTGCTCTGGATCTTCAGGCAGCGGCTGGGGCAGGGCGGCGCAGGCTGGTACCTGCACGGCATCTTTGCCTGAGCGACTGACTGAAGCCGCCCCATGTGGTCCCCCATCGCGCCGTATGCCGAGTTGCATGCGCTGAGCAACTTCAGTTTTCAGCGCGGCGCATCGCACGCTGAAGAACTGGCCGAACGCGCCGCCGCCCTGGGCTACCAGGCGCTGGCCATCACCGACGAATGCACGGTGGCCGGCGTGGTGCGCGCGCATGTGGCGGCTAAAAAGTACGGGCTCAAGCTGGTGCCAGGGGCTGAGTTTTTGGTGCAAGGCACGCCTGATCTTTTCCGAATCGTGGTGTTGCCGCATGACGCCGAAGGCTGGGGCAATTTGTGCGAGTTCATCACTGCTGCCCGTGCGGCCGGTGACGTGATTGACAAAGGCAGCTACCGCGTGGCCTGGGGCGAAAGCGACTTTGCAGCGCTGGCGCATTGCGAAGTTCTGCTGTGCCCGTTGATCCACGCACCGCTAGACCCGGACGCTTTGCTGGCCGCCGCGCAATGGGCGCAAAAAACCTTCAAGGGCCGCGCGTGGCTGGTCGTGGAACTGCTGCAAGAGCGCGACGACGCGCTGCGCCTGTCGCAATTGCAGCAAGCTGCCGAGGCCAGTGGCCTGCCGCTGGTGGCCGCCGGCTGCGTGCTCATGCACGTGCGTTCACGCAAGCCGCTGCAGGACCTCATCACCGCCATCGGCCAGGGCCGGCCGGTGCAAGATTGCGGCTTTGCGCTAGAGCCCAATGCCGAGGCGCACCTGCGTCCGCGCATGCGGCTGGCTGACATTTATCCGGCTGAGTTGCTGTCCGCCACGCTCACGGTGGCCGCGCGTTGCCGCTTTAACCTGGACGAAATCGCCGCGCTGTACCGTTACCCCAGCCCCGATTTTTTAGCCGCTGGTGAAACGCCGGCCCAGTGCTTAAAAAGGCTTAGCGACGAAGGCGCGCGCCAGCGTTACCCGGCAGGTGTGCCCGAGAAGATCGCCACGCAGATCGCGCATGAGTTGGCACTGATCGAAGAGCTGCAATACGAGATGTACTTCATCACGGTGTATGACATCGTGCGCTTTGCCAACAGCCGCAGCATCTTGTGCCAGGGGCGCGGTTCGGCGGCCAATTCGGCGGTGTGTTTTTGCCTGGGCATCACGGCCATCAACCCGGCGGAAAGCAACTTGCTGTTTGAGCGCTTCATCAGCCGCGAGCGGCGCGAGCCGCCTGACATTGACGTGGACTTTGAACACCAGCGGCGTGAAGAAGTCATCCAGTACCTCTATGAAAAATACGGCCACGACCGCGCCGCCATTGCGGCCACCGTCATCAGCTATCGCCCGCGCAGCGCGCTGCGCGACGCCGGCAAAGCGCTGGGTGTAGCGCCCGAGCTGGTTGAGCAGTTCGCCAAAGACCATTACTGGTTTGACGGCCGAGATGCCCTGAACAAAAAGCTTGAAGAAACCGGCACCGCCACCGGCGCCCTGGCCGGGCCGGTGCGCCAGTGGCTGACGCTGGCGGCGCTCTTGGTCGGCTCGCCGCGCCACCTCGGCCAGCACGTGGGCGGCTTTGTGCTCACGCACGGCAAGCTCACGCGCCTGGTGCCCGTGCAGCCCGCCAGCATGGAGGCGCGCCGAATCATTCAGTGGGACAAAGATGACCTCGACGCCATGGGTTTGCTCAAGGTCGATGTGCTCGCGTTGGGCATGTTGTCGGCCATTCGGCGTTGCCTGCAACTGGTAGACCAAACGCGCGGCGGGCAGCTGCAAATGCACCAGATCCCGTCAGGGGACGCGGCCACTTACGACATGGCGTGCGCGGCCGACACCGTGGGCGTTTTTCAGATTGAAAGCCGCGCGCAAATGTCGATGCTGCCGCGCCTGCGCCCGCGCAACTATTACGACTTGGTGGTGCAAGTGGCCATCGTGCGGCCGGGGCCGATTCAGGGCGGCATGGTGCATCCGTATTTGCAACGGCGCGAATTGCTGCGCCAAGGCGGTCAAGTGCAGGTGGATTACCCAGCGCTTGAACCCGCGCTGGGCCGCACGCTGGGCGTGCCGATCTTTCAGGAACAGGTGATGCAGATCGCCATGATCGCGGCCGACTTCACGCCCGGCGAAGCCGACGATTTGCGCCGCGCCATGGCCGCCTGGAAGCGCAAGGGCGGGGTGATGCGCTTTCAAGAGCGGCTGGTCGGCCGCATGATTGAAAAAGGTTACGCGTCCGACTTTGCCGAGCGCATCTTCACGCAGATCCAGGGCTTTGGGGAGTACGGCTTTCCGGAGAGCCATGCCGCGAGTTTTGCCAAGCTGGTCTACGTCAGCGCCTGGCTCAAGTGCCATGAGCCGGCTTGTTTTTTGGCCGCCATGCTCAACTCCTTGCCCATGGGTTTTTACGGACCGTCCCAGCTGGTGCAAGATGCGCGGCGGCATGGGATTGAAGTGCGTGCGGTGGATGTGCAGCACAGCACTTGGGATTGTTCTTTAGAGCTAGCAGCCGATGCGCCAAACGTGCGAAGGCAGCAAGCCGAGCACCCCGGCATTCACGCCGACCAGCCTGACGTGCGCTTGGGGCTGCGCCTGGTGTCCGGCCTGCCCGAAAGCACGGCCCTGCGCATTGAGGCGGCGCGAGCGGCGCAACCTTTCAGCAGCACTGGAGACCTGGCCTTGCGCGCCAGTCTCGACACCCGTGACCTCAACGCGCTGGCCGCGGCTGACGCACTCGCCTCGCTCGCTGGCCACAGGCGTCAGCAAGTGTGGGAAGCCGCCGCCCTCAAGCCCGCCCCGGCTTTGCTCGAAGCCGTACCCACCTTCGAAGCGCCGCTAGAGCTGCCCGCCACGCCCGAAGGCGAAAACATCGTGTTCGACTACGAGTCCACCGGCCTTACGCTGCGCCGGCATCCGCTGGCGCTATTGCGCCCGCGCCTGGCCAAAAAAGGTTTGCTCAGCGCCAGCCAGCTCAACGCCTTGCCCGGCGGCAGGCGCGTAGCGGCCTGCGGCATCGTCACCGTGCGTCAGCAACCTTCAACAGCCAAAGGCACGGTCTTCGTCACGCTCGAAGACGAAACCGGCCCGGTCAATGTGATCGTCTGGAAGTCCCTGCGTGAAGAACAGCGCGAACCCCTCATGCACGCCAAGCTGCTGGCCGTGTGGGGCGAATGGCAGCGCAGCGAAGACGACGCGGCGCGGCCGGGCTACGGCGCGGTGCGCAACTTGGTGGCGCACCAGCTGGAAGACCTGAGCCCGCTCTTAGGCCGGCTGACGTCGCAGAGCCGGGATTTTCATTGAAGAGAATCGGACTCTGACCCTGATTAGCTGACCCCAATTAGCCAATCTCTTCCCCTTCATTCTTCCTCTCAAATCCCCGTAGGGTAAGTCTCAGGCGCTTCCCCCTCCGTCCACGCCACATTCTTGTCCATCGGCTCCAGCGCTTGGGTTTCGTCCCAGTGCAGCAGGGCGTCGAACTGGCGGGGCAGGTGAGTAAAAAGGTAGTGGCTCTGGCGTTCGGTGTCGGGTCGGTAAATCACGCCAATGGCGCGTTGCAGGCGCAGCGGGTCGGCGGCGGTTTGCAGTTCGGGATTGCCTTTGAGCAGCAACAAAAGGTGCGGCGTGGCGGCTTCGTGCAGCACGGCCTCCCAGCTGCCGGGCAGGCCGGGGCGCACGCGGCGGCGGTGGGGCGGCTGGTCCCATTCGGCGGTGGCTGTGACCCAGCCGTGGCGCGTGCTCATGCCAACTGAAAACACTTCTTCTCCGTAGCGCTCGCGCACCAGCTGTCCCACATTCCATTCACCTTGGCTGCCCATGTCTGTGGCGCTGGCGTCGCCCAGGTGCGAGTTGTGCGCCCACACGGCCATGCGCGGTGGGTTGGCTCCCGTGCTCAGGTGGCGGTCTAGCGCTTGCAGCGTTTCGACCATGTGGCTGTCGCGCAGATTCCACGACGACACACGGCCATGAAACATGGTGCGGTAGTAGGCCTCGGCATTGCGCACCAGGCGGACGTTTTGCTCGGCGTCAAAAAACGCATCGCTCCCCGCGCTGGCGACTGAAGGCCGAAAGCGCTTGAGCGTCATTTCACGCAGCTGCTGCACCACCTCGTCTTCACAACTTTGTCCAAGCCCGAAGGTGGCGGCATAGCCGTAGGCCTGGCTTTTTTCATGGGACCTCGGTGTTGCGCCACATCCAGGATGGAAAACGTTCAAAGCCCGCCAAGGCCTCTTGCGCATTGGCATCTTCGCTGTCACCTCGCACGTAGCGGTTCACGCGCCAGGCGTCGGGCCAGTCGGCTTCCACCGCGACAGCTTTGAAGTCTTTTTCCAAAATCAAACGCTGCGTGATGCGAATGCGCTCCCGGTAAAACTCCCGGCTGCCGTGGGAGGCTTCGCCGAGCAATACAAAACGGGCACTGCCTATGCACTGCAACAGCGCGTCGTAATCGTCGGCGTCGCCATGCAAGGGGTGCAAGTGGCGCTGGATCGTTTGGACCAAAGCACTAGGCGAATGCACGTCGGCATGCGCCGACGCGAGTGGGCTGTTGCTTTTCATGACGGTTTTTCGGCAGGGTGGGGCGGCCTTGCCGCGTGTTCGTGCCACGCCCGCTGCAGCAGCGCGACCACCTGCTCGTCAGGCGTCTGGTCAAAGTGGCGGTAATACAGGCTGAGCGCATGAAAGGGCTCGGGCATGGCGGGGCAGACGACTTCGTCCACCACACGCGCCATGCGCTCGCAACTGTCGCGGGCGCCCACAGGCACGGCCACCACCAGTCGCGCCACATGCTGCTGGCGCAGGGCTTCCACGGCGGCGTGCACGGTGGAACCGGTGGCAAGACCATCGTCGATCAGCAGCACGGTGCGCCCGGCCACCGCCAGTGGCGGCAGGCTCGCGCGGTACAGCTGCTCGCGCCGCGCCAGCTCGGTCTGCTCGCGCTGCAAAACGGCGGCCAATGCCTCGGGCGCAATCCGCAGGCCGGGCAGCGGGTTCATCACGCGCACGGTGCCGGCCGGGCTACCAGCGTGTCCAGCTCGGCCTGCCATGCCAGCGACCGCGGCAATGGCGCCCATCGCGTATTCCTCATGGCCGGGCAGGCCCAGCTTGCGCACCACCACGATGTCCAACGGGGCGCGCAAGGCACGGGCCACCTCAGCGGCCACCACTACGCCACCGCGCGGCAAACCCAGCACCAGCGTTTTGGGCTGGTCGGCATATTTTTCAAGTTGGCGTGCGAGTTGGCGGCCTGCGTCTTGTCGGTCGCGGTACAGACTCATTCCCGCAGTCTCAGGCCAGCCGCTTGCAACGCACGTCAGCCCAGGCTCAAGACCGCGTAGGGCGCGGCGTCATGCAGGACTGCCGCATGCCGGCGACAGTCTCCCTTGTCCTACGGTTGACGCCTGCCGCGCCCCACAGCCAGCCCTTGGGACGACTCTAGAGTGAATTTTTCTTCCAACTCGCCTGGAGACGCCACATGGACAACACACCTTTCCCACGTCAATCTGACCTGACCGGTAGCTCATCAACTTCAGGCATGTCCTCGGGCATGTCGCCAGGCACGGACCCGAGCGGAACGGGAACCTCCGGGCTGGGCAGCACCTACACCACAGGCTCGGGCAGCATGGGCACGTCCGGCATGTCTGGCACAACGGGAACCTCAGGCTCAAGCGAGCAAGCCCGCCATGCCGTCGAGCGGGCATCCGCCACTGCCCACCAAACCGTGGACCGGCTCGCCAACGGTGCCAGCCGCTGGGCAGACCGGCTTGACGAGAGAACCCGCAAGCTCACCGATGCGCCCATGCGCGCCTGGGAAACATCCCGCACGCAGGTGCAAGACCACCCCATGCAGGCCATTGCCGCGTCGCTGGTGATTGGTTTCTTGCTGGGTCGCCTGACCGGCTCACGCGGCCGTTACGACGATTTTTGAAGCTGATTTATCAGCCGCGCAGGCTCAAGCCTGCAAGTGCTTGACCAGCACCTGACTCTTACGGTTCAGGTTGTATTTGCGCTTGCGGGCTTCGGGCAGCCAGTCAAGTTCGACCGGCTTGAAACCGCGCTTGATGAACCAGTGCATGGTGCGCGTGGTCAGCACAAAAATGCTTTGCAGGCCCATGGCGCGAGCGCGTTGCTCGACGCGTTTCAAGATGCGCTCGCCGTCCCCCTGGCTTTGCGTGTGCGGCGACACGGTCAGGGCCGCCATCTCGCCGGTCTTGGCTTCGGGGTAGGGGTAGAGCGCCGCGCAGCCAAAAATCACGCCGTCATGCTCAATGACCGTGTACTGCCCGGCGTCGCGTTCGATCTCGGTGCGGTCGCGTTTGACGAGCGTGCCGTCTTTTTCAAACGGCTCGATCAACTGCAAGATGCCGCCCACGTCATCGACCGTGGCTTCGCGCAGCTCTTCGAGCTTTTCGTCCACCACCATGGTGCCGATGCCGTCGTGCACATAAATCTCGAGCAGCAAGGAGCCGTCTTGCGCAAAGGGCAGGATGTGGCTGCGCTCCACGCCTTGCCGGCAGGCTTTGACGCAATGCTGCAAGTAAAACCCTGTATCGGTCGGCTGCTTGGCGTCGGGCAGGGCGGCCAGCAAATTGACGGCGGCGGCCAGCGGCAGTTCGGTGTCAATCGGGTTGTCGTCGCTCTCAGGCTCGGTCGGGTTGATGCGAATGCCCGGGATTTCCGTCAAGAAAATCAGTTTGTCTGCCTGCAACTCAATGGCCACGCTGGTCGCGACTTCTTCCATCGTCAAGTTGAAAGCCTCGCCCGTGGGCGAAAAGCCAAACGGCGACAGCAGCACCATCGCGCCAAAGTCCAGCGTCTGCTTGATGCCGGCGGTGTCCACCTTGCGCACCAGCCCCGAATGCTTGAAGTCCACGCCGTCCACAATGCCGACCGGCCGCGCGGTGATGAAGTTGCCCGAAATCACCCGCACCGTCGAGCCGGCCATGGGTGTATTGGGCAGGCCCTGGCTGAAGGCGGCTTCAATCTCGTAACGCAGCTGGCCGGCGGCTTCTTGCGCGCAGTCCAGTGCCACGCTGTCGGTGATGCGCATGCCGTGCGAGTACTGCGCAGCGTGGCCTTTGGCTTCGAGTTGTTCGTTGACCTGCGGCCGAAAGCCGTGCACCAGCACGATCTTCACGCCCATGCTTTGGATCAGCGCCAGGTCTTGCGCGATGTGGGCCAGCTTGCCAGCCGCAATCGCCTCGCCCGCCATACCCACCACAAAGGTCTTGCCCCGGTGAAGGTGGATGTAAGGCGCCACCGAGCGAAACCAGGGCACAAAGGTAAAATTGAAGACGGCGGACATGAGGTGTTCTTGTGTTTGTGTTGATTTTCACCTAAGTTTTCTGCTTGTCTGCTATTTCTCCCCCCGCGCTGGTCATTGAATTTCCCGAATCGCTTCCCGTGTCGGGCAAGCGCGACGAAATCGCCGCCGCCATTTCAGCGCACCAGGTCGTCATCGTCTGCGGAGAAACTGGCTCCGGCAAAACCACCCAACTCCCCAAGATCGCCCTGGCCCTGGGCCGCGGCAAGCTCAATTACCCCGGCGGGCGCGGCCCGCTGATTGGCCACACGCAGCCCCGGCGCATCGCCGCGTCCAGCGTGGCCAAGCGCATTGCTGAAGAACTCAAGACCCCGCTGGGCGACGTGGTCGGCTACAAGGTGCGCTTTCAAGACCGCCTGAGCCGCGATGCGTCTGTGAAGTTGATGACCGACGGCATCTTGCTGGCCGAGACGCAGACCGACCCGCTGCTCAAAGGCTACGACACCATCATCATTGACGAGGCGCATGAACGCAGCCTGAACATCGACTTCTTGCTCGGCTACCTGCGCCAGTTGCTGCCCCGCCGGCCCGACCTCAAAGTCATCATCACTTCGGCCACGATTGATGCGCAGCGCTTTGCGGATTACTTTGCGTCTGCCAAAGGGCCGGCACCGGTGATCATGGTGTCGGGCCGCATGTTCCCGGTGGAGCAGCGTTACCGGCCGTATGAAGAATCTCGCGACTACGACCTCAATGACGCGATTGCCGATGGCGTGGATGAACTCTGGCAAAGCCCGCACAGCGCGGGCGACATCCTGGTGTTTTTGCCCGGCGAGCGCGAGATCAGGGAAGCTGCGGACCACCTGCGCAAGCATCTGAGCCATAGCCCTTTGATGCGCAATGCTGAAGTGCTGCCGCTTTTTGCGCGCCTGTCCCAGGCCGAGCAAGATCGCATTTTTGAAGGCCACACCGGCCGGCGCATCGTGCTGGCCACCAACGTGGCCGAGACCTCGCTTACTGTGCCCGGCATCCGTTATGTGATCGACGCAGGCACCGCCCGCGTCAAGCGTTACAGCTTCAGGAGCAAGGTCGAGCAGTTGATGGTCGAGCCCGTGTCGCAAGCGGCGGCCAACCAGCGCGCCGGCCGCTGCGGGCGTGTGGCTGACGGCATTTGTATTCGGCTGTATGACGAGGCGGACTTCAACAGCCGCTCGCGCTTTACCGACCCCGAGATCTTGCGCAGCTCTTTGGCGGCGGTGATTTTGCGCATGAAGTCCTTGCGCCTGGGCGCGGTGGAAGACTTCGCCTTTATTGAGCCGCCCCAGCGCCGCGCCATTGCCGACGGTTACCAACTGCTGGCCGAACTCGGCGCGGTGGACGACGACAACGAACTCACGCAAGTCGGCCACACCTTGGCCAAGCTGCCGCTGGACCCGCGCGTAGGCCGCATGATCCTGGAAGCCAAGGACCGCGGCGCGTTGGACGAAGTGCTGGTGATTGCCAGTGCGCTCAGCGTGCAAGACGTGCGCGACCGGCCCATGGACAAGCAGGCGCAAGCAGACCAGGCGCATGCCAAGTTTGATGATGAGAAGAGTGAGTTCAGCGGGTATTTGAAGTTGTGGAAGTGGTTGGGGGACAGCAGGGGAGGTCCTTCGACAAGCTCAGGGCGATCGGGACGCCCTGAGCAAAGATCCGTTCGCCCTGAGCCTGTCGAAGGGCTCCCCCAGCACAAACTCAGCAACCGCCAATACGAAAACCTGCTGCGCGAAAACTTCGTCAACATCCGCCGCGTGCGCGAATGGCGCGACATTCATTCGCAGCTGCACAGCGTCATTGGCGAGCAGCACTGGCAGATCAATGACAGGCCCGCCAGTTATGAGCAACTGCACTTGTCCATGCTGTGCGGCCTGCTGGGCAACTTGGGCTACCGGCCTGAAGAAGGCGCTGCCGGCTCCGGCCAGGCGGGTGAATACCTGGGCGCGCGGGGCATCAAGTTCTTCAAGCACCCCGGCGCCAAGCTGAGCAAAAAGCCCGGCCGCTGGATCGTCGCGGCTGAATTGGTCGAAACCACGCGCCTTTTTGGTCGGGGCATTGCCAACATCGAGCCGCAATGGGTGGAGCAAGTCGCCGGGCACCTGCTCAAAAAACAGTTGCTCGACCCGCACTGGGAAAAGAAAGCCGCACAAGTCACTGCGCTGGAGCGGGCCACGCTGTATGGCCTGGTGATTTACAGCGGCCGCCGCAGCAACTTTGGCCGGGTGGACCCGGTCGGCGCACGCGAAATTTTCATCCGAGAGGCCTTGGTGGCTGGCAACTGGGACACGCCATTGCCCTTCCTCGCAGCCAATCAAAAGTTGATTCAGCAGGTGCAAGACCTGGAGCACAAAGCCCGCCGCCAAGACGTGCTGGTCGACGAAGAACTTATCTACGCTTTTTACGACCAACAGTTGCCAGCCGAAGTTTGCACAGGCGCAACGTGCGAGCGTTGGTACAAGGACGAAGTCAAAAAGCAGCCGCAGTTGCTGCTGCTCAGCCGCGAAGAGTTGATGCGGCACGAAGCCGCCGGCATCACCACCCAGGCCTTCCCCAAGACGCTGCGCTTAGGCGGCGTGGACTGCCGCGCAACGTATCTGCACGAGCCGGGCGACGCCAAAGACGGCGTGACGGTGGAGCTACCCCTGTTTGCGCTGAACCAAGTGAACGAAGAGCAATGCGAGTGGCTGGTGCCCGGCATGCTCAAAGACAAAGTTCAAGCGCTCATCAAGACGCTGCACCAGCGCCCCAGGTCGCGCCTGGTGCCGCTGCCTGACACCGCCAGCCGCATTGCCGCTGATTTGCTGCAGCCTGAAAAACACGGCGTTGGCCCGTTGACTGATGCGGTGCTGAAGTGGGTGCGCGACGCCACCAGCCTGGACATCAAGCGCAACGACTTCAAGCTCGACATGCTGCCGCCGCATTTGTTCATGAACTTCCGGGTGGTGGACGAACACGGCCGGCAGCTTGGCCACGGGCGCAACTTGGGTGCGCTGAAAGGCGAGCTGGGTAGCCAGGCGCGTGGCGCGTTTCAGGCCTTGGCGGGGCTCAAGCGCAACTTGCCCGCTGGCCCGGCTGACACTGCCAGCGAGGGCCGTCGAAGCGCGGGGTCAGACCCCGATTTGGCAAAGCCAAACTCGGGCTCTGACCCCAAGCCCCTCGGAACTCAAAAGGGCGCGCCTCCCTCAGCCGCCAACCAGCGCTACACCACCTGGTCCTTCGGCGAGCTCCCCGAGTTGATGGAAATCAGCAAAGGCAAGCAAACCCTGATCGGCTTCCCGGCCTTGGTTGACTTGAACGACGCCGTCACCATCGAAGTCTTCGACGAGCCCGACGTGGCCGCAACCAAGCACCGCGCCGGCCTGCGCCGCCTCTTTGCGCTGCAAATAAAAGACGCGCTCAAGTACCTCGAAAAGAACATCCCCGACCTGCAAAAAATGGCGACCAGCTACATGATGGTCGGACGCGCCGCAGACAACTCGGGCGGCGGCACGATGGAAGAATTGCGCGAGCAAATCATCGAAGTTGCACTCGACCGAGCCTTCCTCATCGAGCCCCTTCCCACCGACGAAGCTGCATTTAAAAAGCGCGTGGACGAAGGCCGCGGCCGCCTGACGCTGATCGCCAGCGAAGTCGCCCGCCTGGCCGGCGGCATCCTGATCGAATTCGTCGCCGCGCAGCGCAAGATCAAAGACACCAAAAACGCCGCTGATGCCGCAGCCGACTGCGCTCAGCAATTGGCCCGCCTCATGCCCAAGCGCTTTTTGACGGTCACGCCTTATCCGCAGCTGCAGCACTTTTCGCGGTATCTCAAGGCCATCACGCTGCGCCTAGACAAATGGCGCGCCGACCCAGCGAGGGACGCCGCCCGCATGACCGAGCTCAAACCGCAAGACCAGCGCTACTGGCGCCTGGTTGCCGAGCGCAAAGGCGCAACCGACGCCCGCATGCAGGAATACCGTTGGCTGCTGGAAGAGTTGCGCGTGAGCTTTTTCGCGCAAGAACTGCGCACGCCGCAGCCGGTCAGCGTCAAGCGGCTGGACAAAGCTTGGGCGCAGTTGAATCATTGAACGGGCGGCACATGACTCAAGACCTGCGCGTCCTCATCATTGCCGGCCCCAACGGCGCGGGCAAGACCACCTTTGCACGGGAGTTCCTTCCCAACGTAGACGCCTGGGCTTTGTATGACAATTCGGGCAGCGAGCCGGTGTTGCTCAACTGGAGCGAAAAATCATGAACGCACAGCCCATTTCCACAGCCAAAGATCGCGACTTGCGACTTTCGGAAGTTGCCCTGCAAAGGGCGGCAAAAAAGGCACGTGAGGTCGCCGTCCAGACCGGCACGCATGTGGTCGTCAGCCGAAATGGCCGTGTTGAATATCTGTCGCTCGAGACCCCTTCCTTGCCAGTACAACCCGCCGCATGACCCTCCGAGCCCGTGCCTGCTTGCTGATCCTCGCCTTGGTGTGGCAGGCGGTGGTTTGGCTGTCGCCTTTGGGCCAAGCGAAGATGGCGGAATGCCTAGTGAATGCGTTGACGCATGCGCAGTCGGTGGCGCATCACCATCATGGCGATGACCAGCATCACGATCACGGCGCTGAGTACGGGCATGAGCAAGACGTCGCCTTGAATTTGGACGAAGCCTCGGCAGACCACCACGCCAATGCCGCCCCACATCACCACGCCAACGAAGCCGTGCAATCGGTCGGGCTGGTACCGCAGGCTGGAGACTTAACAACCGAAGCGCCGCGCCCGCCGCGCGTTTCGCATCCTTCGGCGCTGCTCGCGTCGGTGTTTTTGCAGGGGCCGTTGCGCCCACCGCAGGCCGCCTTGGCTTGATTCACTGCGGGCGAACTGCTGGCCCGTACCCCGCGCTGAACTCAACGTTTGCAAGCTGCAGCCGTTCGCGTGCCTCACGGCGCGTGGAGCTCCGCTTACACAGCGCCGCGACACCTCAAAATTTAAACAACAACCTATGAAAAACATCTTTTCCGCCCGCAGCCTCGCGCTCTTGCTCTGCGTGCTGGCTCCCGCGCTCACTTGGGCCCACGGCATTTCTGAAGAAGACCGCCAACGCATGCTCGAAGGCAGTTACCTGCAGTACGTCGGCCTGGGCGCCAGCCATATGCTCACCGGCTATGACCATCTCTTGTTTTTGTTCGGCGTCATCTTCTTCTTGACCACCTTCAAAGACGTGGCCAAGTTCGTCACGGTGTTCACGCTGGGCCACTGCATTACCTTGATCTTTGCCACCTATTTCAAGATCACCTGGAACTTCTATTTGGTGGACGCGATCATTGCCATCAGCGTGATTTACAAGGGCTTTGACAACAACGGCGGGTTTCAAAGGCACTTCAACATGAAGTCGCCCAACTTGCTGGCTGCGGTGTTTGCCTTTGGCCTGCTGCATGGCTTTGGCCTGTCAACGCGCTTGCAGCAGTTGCCGCTGGGTGACGACCCTGTCGCCATGCTCTGGCGCATCTTGAGCTTTAACGTGGGGGTGGAAGTCGGGCAGATTGCAGCCTTGACGGTGATGCTCGGTCTGCTGGCGCTGTGGCGTCACCGGCCGTCCTTCAAGCCGTTCAGCCAGTTCGCCAACCTGGGCCTGATTTATGCCGGCGTGTACCTGTTGTTTGTGCAGCTGCACGGCTACCAGCACGACACCGCGCCCGACAGCTTCAGGTTCCCGACGCAAGAGCATCAACACGCGCATGAAGACATGGCCATTGAAAACACCACCGACGACAGCCGCAACACCTTGAAGTAATTCAGACAACTCATCCTCATTTTTCTTAACCTTAGACTCAGGAATCCATCATGAAAAACACCCTCAAGTCCGCCACTTTTGCCGCCGTCGCCCTCTGCGCCGCCCTGGCCGCGCCCACCGCCTTGGCTGATGCTGGCAGCAACTGCCACTTTCACGGCAAAAAGCCCGCTGCCGAAGCCACCGTCAACACCTGCGCCAACCAGCGCAAAGAGCAACTCATCAAAGGCGGCAAGCTCGACGCTGCGTGGCAAGCCGTCAAGATCGACAAAATCGAGTCGGTGGATGGCAAGAAGGGCAAGGAATGGAAGGTGACCTTCAAAGACGCCGCTGCCAAGGACAAGTCCAAAGAAACGCTCTACATGTTCTTCACGCTGCCGGGCAACTTCATTGCCGCCAACTTCACGGGCCAGTAAGCCATGAGCGCCGCGCCCACCGGCACCCATCGCCCAGCCCTGCGCGGCGGCTTGCTCGCGTTGCTGGCGGCCGCCCTGTTTGGGTTGAGCACGCCGCTGGTGCAAAGCTGGGGGCAGGGCGTGGGCGCTTTCAGCACAGCCGGCCTGCTGTACGCCGGCGCGGCCGTGGTGGCTTGGCTGCTGCGCCAGCCCGCCAGCCGCGAGGCCCAAGTCAGGCGCAGTGACGCGCCTCGGCTCGTTGCCATGGGTGTTATGGGTGCGGTGGTCGGCCCGGTGGCGCTGGCCTGGGGCCTGCAGCGCACCAGCGGCGCCAGCGCGTCATTGATGCTCACACTTGAAGCCGTGTTTACGGCCGTGCTGGCCTGGCGCTGGTACGGTGAAACGCTGGACAAACGCGTCATGGGCGCGGTGTTGCTCTTGCTGGCCGGCGGCCTGGTGCTGGTGGCAGAGCAGGGCGCTGCGGGCCAAGTGCAGCTGTGGGGTTTGCTGGCCGTGCTGCTGGCCACCGCCGCCTGGGGGGTGGACAACACCTTATCGCGCGGTGTGGCCGAGCGCGACCCGGGTCAGGTGATTGCGGTCAAAGCCGTGCTGGGCGTGCTTGCCACCAGTGCGTTAGCCATCAGCTTTAAAGAACCCATGCCCCAAGCCAGCCAAGCCGCCGCGCTGCTGGCTGTGGGCGCCACCGGCTACGGGCTCAGCCTGCGGTTTTATTTGTTGGCGCAGCGCAGTTTTGGCGCCGCCCGCACCGGCTCGGTCTTCGCGTTCGCGCCGTTTATTGGCGCGCTCGGTGCCTTTGTGCTGGGCGACCGATCAGGCAGCGCGCTCATGCTGCTGGCCGGCGCCCTCATGCTGGCCGGCGTGCTGCTGCACTTGATTGAAACCCACGCCCACGCGCACACCCACGAAGCCCTGATGCACGAACACGCGCACCGACACGACGAAGGCAGCGACGGTCACCACAACCACACGCATGAACCGATGCCGAAAGGCCCACACAGCCACCCGCACACCCATGAGCCTCTGACGCACACGCACGCGCATGTGCCGGATTTGCATCATCGGCATGGGCATGGAGCGGCTAAGGGCGATGTTGATGCCGCACTGGCTTTTCTGAGTCGCAAAGGCGGGCAGCCGCCGGCAGAGCAAGACCGTTTGCCCTGAGGCTCAAAAAATCAGGGCTTGGCCAAGGGCGCATGCCTATGGCAACTCACCAAATGGTCATTCACCATGCCCGACGCCTGCATAAAGGCGTAGCAAATGGTGGAGCCCACAAACTTAAACCCCGCCTTCTTCAAGGCGCGACTCATGGCGTCAGACTCGGCGGTTTGCGCCGGCACTTCGCTCAAGCTACTGCGCCGGTGTTGCAGCGGCTGACCGCCCACAAACTGCCAAACGAAGTTGCCAAAGCTTTGCCCGCTGGCTTGCAGCGCCAAAAACGCTTGGGCGTTGGTAATGGTGGCGGCCACCTTCAAACGGTTGCGCACGATGCCCGGGTTGGCCAGCAGCTCGGCCACTTTGCGCTCGTCGTAGCGGGCGATCTTGGCGGCGTCGAACCCGTCAAACGCCGCACGGTAGCTTTCACGCTTTTTCAAAACCGTAGACCAAGACAGCCCAGCCTGCGCGCCTTCCAGGTTGAGCAACTCAAACAAAGCGCGGTCGTCGCGCAGGGGTACACCCCATTCGGTGTCGTGGTAATGGCGGTAGAGGTCAAAGCCTTCGCACCAGGGGCAGCGTTGAAAATCCAACACGTCGTCTTGAGCCGATTGCGCTGCGATTTCTGCATCTGACGTGGCGTCTACCTTGGCCGTGTCAATGCGGCCAAGTTCAGAGCCCCTTACCGGTTCAATCTTTGCTCGTACGGTTTTCATTCGTGCCTTGCTATGTGCCAACGGGTCAATGTAGACCAATGGATGACTATGGGTTGCTGCCGACGTTGAAGCTGCAACCCGCAATGCAAACCCACAGGCTCACTCGGCCAACGCTGGCAAGCCCTGCGGTGCAAGCAGCATAGGCTCAAAGAACACCCACTTTCAGGAGCCACCGCATGAGCCGAGCCACTGACGACTTGAGGCATGAACACGACGCCATCCTGGCCGCGCTGGGCATTCTTCAAAACATGGATCAGCAACTCAACGCAGGCCAAACAACCGCAAGCGCCGCCACGGCCGAACTGAGTGCCGACATTCAAGCCTTCATCGGCTTTTTGAAAGAGTTCGCCGACAAATGCCACCACGGCAAAGAAGAAGGCATCTTGTTCCCGACCATGACGGCCGCCGGCTCACCTGGTCACGGCGGCCAAGGCGCATCCGTCGGCGACTTGCTCAAAGAACACGAACAAGGCCGCGAACGCATCAAGCAAATGGAAGCCAGCCTGCAACCCAAGCTGGACGCGGCCAGATTCTCAAGCGCGGCGCGCGGCTACGCCGAGGTGCTGCGCAGCCACATCCAGAAAGAAAACGAGATCCTTTTCCCCTTGGCCGATAAAACGCTCAGCCCGGAAAAGCTGGACGAGCTGTTTGAGGCCTTTGAAGCGCATGAGGAAAACGTGATTGGGGCAGGGCGGCATGAGGAACTGCATGGGATGCTCAAGGGGCTGCGGGAGAAGTATCGGGTGCGGACTTGAAACCTCTGGCTATCAAAGTCGCGTGATGCTCAGCCTTCGCCCTTACTGCATCAATGTGACCCGCGGCCTTGGTCTTTGAGTAGTAATGCGGCAGGCCGCTTGCTGGCGGCGTGGACCAAGAAAAGCGACTTAACTCCCCTGCGAATAGTCACGGGTTCACTAATTTTTTATGGCCGTATTGCAGTACGGGTGTGTCAGCTGTCCATTTTCTGGAAAAGAATTCCCCCCGTCACTAAGTCGGATAATGTGGTCGATGGATATTGAATTTTTGTGCATATAGCCATTGCATATCTTGCATCGCGGGGCAGAGTTTAGGACTTCCCTTAAGTAAATTGTACTTTTCGTCCCTGAGTCAAACCTTCCGCCATCGCCATATTTTACTACCGGCGTCTGAAATGACAAGTAAGCAAAATCCCTTGACGATTGAATTCCGGTCAAAATATCTTTTTCAATATTTGTGGAGTTTAGAAGGTCAATCAATACCTCAAAAAATTGCGAAATATGAGGGTAGCTGGCTTGAGCTGTCCTGTATTTTCTATTTATTTGCTGAATAATGTAATCGTAGTCGAGTATAAATTTTTCGAAGCGTTCTCGAGCTGCCATTAATTTCGGTAGTTTCTTGTGCTTGTGTAAATTATTGATGAAGTCTGTTATCGCCAAAAAAGAGGCTGTTTTATGACGACCTTCTTGTGAGTAAAAATACACGGCTGGATGAAGTCCAAGAGAGGATGGGTGATTGCTGTTTAGAATGTTTGATATCCCTTTAACTCGTTTTAATACGTTGACTGTTGCTGATCCGTCTTGGTCGTCTGAGCTATTGTCTTGGTTTGCAACAATACTAATCATGTCAACTATGAGGGGGAGAGTCTGCGCTGAATAAAGTTTTCCAGCTATGGGAATATCCAGCGTTTTGATCGGACTTTCCAGCTTTGGGGAGAAAAGGGTTTTGTTAATTTCTACAGCCAGTTCTTGGATTTGTAGTTGGGTTTCTTTTTCAAAGATGGACCAATATTTGTGCCCCTTTCCACTTCTAATAATTGCGCGAGCTGCTATGCTGTTTGGTTTTCTTCTGTTCTCAAGTAGCCTTAGCTCAGTTTTGTCGATTGGTGCGGCTTGTTGATTAATTTTAAAGAAAGAACTTTCAGCCTTTCGAGCGTCTCCTTCCACCCACTGAAGTTGTATGGCGAGGGCCCCTAAATTTTTTGCTTGTTTAACAATTGCTGGGAGGACTTTTTCCGGATTGGTTAGTGCAAGTCGATAGTCTGCGTAAGAACCAACTGCCCTGTCTACAATTTTCCTAGTTTCTTTTGCTACGGATAATTGCTCGTCTGGTACTATCCCGTCATAAAACATCTTTGAATTTTGACCGTCGCCGTAGTCGTCATTTACCCAGGCGGCAAGAGCACTTAGCCGATGACTCCCATCGATGACGAATAGATAGCCGCCTGTGCTTCGCCACAATATAATTGCTGGTATTAGATCTCCTGCAATGAAACTTCGAATTAGTTCGGCAACTTTTTCGCCATCCCATTCGTTTGTTTCTCTTTGAAAGTCAGGCTTTCTGAGGTTGCTAAAGAAGAATGAGTCCGCTTTGATGTCCTCAATTGAAATGGCTTCTTTCTTTTTTCCTGGCGTTATTATTTCTTCGACTTCAAAATCTTCTCTAGCTATTAGAGCGTCTAGGTTTACTTTTGCCATAATTTCTCCGTTATTATTGCCGTGTGATAAGGATGCTTGAGAAGTCGCTTTTTCATCAATTCGTAAGACGGCGCTGCCCATGCGCCCCACCGATTCCCCTTCAACCGCTTTTCCCTAGAATCCTCTGCATCGATTTCCCTAGCATTCATGGTTGGCGCAATCGGCAAGCCGTCCAGCCGCACCTTGACAGGCAAGCATGCGCGCCAGCCTTGCTGGCTCGTGTTTTTGGCGTATCTTCTTGGGCTTGTTGCACGTTTTAGTGCACATTGAATAGTAAAAAATAATTACAAGCTTAACAGCAGAGGTCGTGCGAAAAGAGGGGCTGGGGAGGGGATGGACCCCGGATCGAGCCCGGGGTGACAGGTGCGGTGTTTGTCCTAATGTTCAGTTTCAAACGGTTGAGCAACACTGCCGCATGCAAACCGCACCGCAGCTCTACCCAAGCCACGTCTTTGCCGAGGGCATCCGTCTGACGGACGGCAACCCGGCGGCGTGCCGCACGTTTTTTCAGGTCTTGGGCGTGGCTGCGCACCTGGAATGCCGCTCTGGCCCCGGCGGCGTGGACTGCAGCATGAGCCCGGCCTGGCTAGCGGCTTTTGCGCCTGAGGGTGACACGCTGTCTTTGCACACCTACACCGCCGAGCTGAAGCAAGAAATCTTGTGGTCCATGTTGGCGTCGCCGCATCGCTTTGAGTTTCAAGACCTGGCGGCTTTAGGCAGCGCCATTCGGGTGCGAGAAAACATTGCCTTGGCGGCGCGCAAGACTGCGCTGGCTTTTAAGACCGAGGCGGCTGAAAGGCCCAGCCAGTTTTGGCGTTACGAGGAAGAAGCGGGCTTCATCCTGGAGCCGGGCGCGGGTTTGATCGACGCCTTGATCAGCGCCACGCAGCCTGAGGCCACCGGCAAGCTGTACGACTTTTCTTGCTACCGCGCCAGTGAATACGTGGTGTTGCTGGGCCTGGCTCAAGAAGCCGCCGCGTACCACCCCGGCTTGCTGCAGCAGCTGCAAGCCTTGAATGAAGTGCATGCCGTGCGTTCAGGGCAGTTCCATGACGTGTATTTGCATGAATACGGCTCGCTGAATGAGCCTTTGCCCACCCACTTTTTTGTGCCGGGCGACCGGCTGTGGTTTCGCAACCCCGACGAAGCCTCAGCCGATGTGACAGGCTACGAAGGCTCTTGGGTGATTTACATGGGCGGCGGCTTGTTCAGCAATTTCTGGAAGCGCGACAAATCTTTCACCTTGGTGGAAAAGTGCGTGGAGATTTACCACTGGCGCCACGGCCTGACGGCCAAGGACCAAGGAGAGCCCTGGATGGACGAGGCGGTGGTGGAAGCCCGCGTGGCGGCGACCTTCAGCAACCCGGCCGAGCTGGAGCAAGTGCTGAGCCGCATGATGCGCATGCGCGACCCGCAAGGCGTGTATGCCGAAGGCGGCTGCCTGGACGCTTCGCGGGAATGCCCCAAGCAGATTCACTTGGGGGCGTGTGAGCTTGTGTTGCCTGCGGTGTCAGCGCTTTAACGCGTTGATGCCTTAGCGCCAATTCTGATCCGGCTTCGGCTTCGGCTTCAGCTGCGGCGCGGGTAAGCCGGCGGCCAAAGCTTGAGTTGTCAAGTCCACACGGCCCGCAGCTGCGACAGCGTGGCCACGGTGGCGGGGTCGTGTTCAGACGGTTTGGAGTAGATGAAGCACAGCTGAGCGTCGAGCCGGATGTGGGGCCAGACGACGATTTCTTGGGCTTCGCTGGCGGGCATGGCGATGTCTTCGCGCAGCAGGGCCAGGCCGACGCCAGAGCGCACGAGGCTGAGTGAGAACGAGGCTTCGTCGGCTTCGACCACGATGTTGGGGCTCAGGCCTTGGCGGGCGAACATGTCTTTGAGCAGCATTTGCACGTGGTGCTGTTCGGGCGCGCCTATCCAGGGCATTTCGGCCAGCTCGGCCCAGCCAGCTTCGAGCAGGCGCTGCTGGTAGGCGTAGGGCCCGGCGATGCGGTAGTGCAGGGTTTGCAGCGGCACGCCCAGCACGTCGCGCGGCACGCTGGGGCCGATGTAGAACGCGCTTTGCACGGCGCCGGTGGCCACCAGCTCGCGCATTTCTTCAGACTGGCCTTGGCGGGTTTTGATCTCGAGCAGCGGCAGCACTTGCACCAGCGAATTGAGCAGCGAACCCAGGCGCAAAGAATCCGGGTCGCCCACGGTGCCGATGACGAGCCTGCCGGTGACTTTGCCGCGCAGCTCGCGGGCTTTGCCTTGCAAGCTGCCGACGATGGCCAGCAGTTGGTCTGCGTCGGTCAGCAGCAGCTCGCCGGCTTTGCTCAGGCTGATGCGGCCGTGGCCGCGCACAAACAGGCTCAAGCCAAGTTCTTCTTCAAGCGCCTTGATTTGCGCCGTGACGGCGGGCTGCGTGACGTGCAGGGCCTCGGCCGCCCGCGTCAGGCTGCCCAGCCGGGCCACGGTGGCAAAGGCGCGCAGTTGGTAGATTTCCATGGCCGGCCGTCAGGGGGCTGCACTTAAAAAGCGCACTTGTGCCGGGTCGATACCCAGGCGCACGGGCACGCCAGCGGCAAAGGTGGCCAGGCCGGCGTGGTGTGGCTGGTCGGCCACCAGCAGATGCGGGCCCACGCGTACCTTGTAGCGCGAGAACTCGCCCAAAAACTCCACGCTTTGCACCTGCCCGCTGAACCAGATGCGCGTGTCGTCCACGTGTTCGTCGGCCACGCGCAGGGCCAGCCGGTGCGGCCTGAAGGTCATGGCCGCAGGGCCGGGGCGCAGTGTGCCTTGCCGCGTGCTGGGCGGCTGGCGCGGCAGGCTGAGCAGGCCCAGCCCGGGCACCTCAAAGCCCAGGGCGTCGGGCCCGATGTGCGTGATGCGGCCCTCCAGCGCATTGGCCGTGCCCACAAAGCCCGCCACAAAGCGGTTCTTGGGGTAGTCAAACAGGCCCGCGGGCGTGCCGATTTGCTGCAGCACGCCGGCCTCCAGCACGGCGATGCGGTCGGCGGTGCTCATGGCTTCTTCTTGGTCGTGGGTGACCAAAATCGTGGTCAGGCCCAGGCTGCGCTGCAGGGCGCGCAGCTCTTGGCGCACGCCGGCGCGTAGTTGTTTGTCGAGGTTGGAAAAAGGCTCGTCGAGCAGCAGCACTTGCGGCTCGACCACCAGCGTGCGGGCCAAGGCCACGCGCTGCTGCTGCCCGCCTGAAAGCGTTGAGGGCTTGCGGTCAGCAAAGCCCTGGAGGCCGACCATGGCCAGCACGGCCTCGACTTTGTGGGCAATTTCCGCCTTGGGCAAACGCTTTTCTACCAAGCCAAAAGCCACGTTGTGCCACACGCTCAGGTGCGGCCAGAGCGCGTAATTTTGAAACACCACACCCACGTTGCGCAGGTGCGGTGCTTGGGCCGTCACGTCCTGGCCATCTATCAACACCTGGCCGCTGTGGCCGGGGTTGAAGCCGGCAATCAGGCGCAGCAAGCTGGTTTTGCCGCAGCCGCTGGGGCCAATCAGCGCAAAAAACTCGCCGGGTGAGACCGAAAAATTGAGCTCGCGCAAGACCTCGGTTTGGCCATAGCGCAAAGACAGGTTCCGGGCTACGACGCCAGCGCGTTTAAGGGGTTTCATGGCCCCGCCAAGATAGCATTAAACAGTTAATGACTGAGAAATCGCACTTGGGTGGGCTCGATGCCCAAGCGCACTTCAGCCCCGGGCTGGTACATCTGCAAGCCCGCGTAATGCGGCTGGTCGGCCATCATGGCGACCTCGCCCACGCGCACGCGGTAGCGCGCATATTCGCCCATGAACTCCGAGCTTTCGACCAGCCCGTCAACCCACACGCGCGACGCATCGCCCTGGTGTTGGTCTTTGAGCTTGATGGCGACTTGGTGCGGCCTGAAGGACATGGCCGCCTGGCCGGCCTTGGGCAAGGATTCCGAAGGCTTGGGAAAGGTGAGGGCGCCCAGGCCGTCGGCGGCAAAGCGCAGGGTTTCTCCATTGACGGCGGTGATTTGCCCTTCGAGCAAGTTGGTGGTGCCGACAAAGCCGGCCACAAACTTGTTGTGCGGAAAGTCAAACAGCCCCGAGGCCGTGCCGACTTGCTGAAGAATGCCTTTGTCCAGCACGGCCATGCGGTCGGCGGTGGTCATGGCTTCTTCCTGGTCGTGCGTCACAAAAATGGTGGTCACGCCCAGGGTGCGTTGCAGGTTTTTGAGCTCTTCGCGCATTTGTACGCGCAGGTTTTTGTCGAGGTTGGACAGCGGTTCGTCCAGCAACAACAGCTGCGGCTCAATGACGATGGTGCGCGCCAGCGCCACGCGCTGCTGCTGCCCGCCTGAGAGCATGGACGGCCGGCGCTTGGCGTATTGCAGTAAGCCGACCAAAGACAGCGCGGCTTCCACCTTGGCTTGCAAGGTGTGGCGGTCCACCTTGCGTTCAACCAGGCCAAAAGCCACGTTGTCCCACACGCTCATGTGCGGCCAGAGCGCGTAGTTTTGAAACACCATGCCGATGTTGCGTTTGTGCGGTGGCGTGCCGGTCACGTCTTTGCCGTCAATCAAGAGCTGGCCGTGCTGGTGCGGGTTAAAGCCCGCAATGAGACGCAGCAGCGTGGACTTGCCCGACCCGCTGGGGCCAAGCAGGGCAAAAAATTCACCCGGCTCCACGGTCAGGGTCACGTCTTTCAAGACTTCGGTGGGGCCGTAGCTGAGCGACAGCTGCTTGGCCACGAGGCCGACTTTTTTCAGGGGGGTCATGTTCAGGGTCCTTTCAGTCAGCGTGACGAATGCGGGTGTTGGCGTTGGAACGTTCGGCCACCCAGTGCGACAAGAAGGTGCCAATGGCCACCACCAGCACGGCAATGACGCCCAGCGCTGCGCCCGGGCCGCGACCGGCAATGCTTTGCATGTAGAGGTAAATGCCGTAGCTCATGGGGGCGTTGGCTTCGGTCGTGGTCAGCATGATGGTCGCCGAGAGTTCGACCGCCGCCGTGATGAAGCTGGTGACAAAGCCCGCCAAGATGCCGCCGGCCATGAGCGGCACCACGATGCGCCGGATGGTGCTCAGGCGGCTGGCGCCCAGGTTCTGGGCTGATTCTTCCAACGAAATGTGCACCTGCTGCAAGGCTGCAAAGCAAGCGCGCAGCGCATAGGGCAGGCGCCTTACGGCATAGGCAATCATGATGAGCACCCAGGTCGAGGTGATGGGCGTGTCCGTAAAAGGCACTTCCACGCCTTTGAAGATGCGCAAGTAGCCAATGGCCAGCACCAGGCCCGGGATGGCCAGCGCAATCGACGAAGCCCAGTCCAGCCATTCACGCGCAGGGAGCTTGGTGCGCAAAATCAAGTACGCAATGGCGGTGCCGACGATGACGTCCAGCGTGGCAGCCAGGCCGCAGTACAAGAGCGTGTTGCTGATCATCTTGCCGGAGTCATTGAACACCGTGGCGTAGTGGGCCAGCGTGTAGGCGTCGGGCAGCACCGAATAGCTCCATACCTTCGAAAGGCTCATGAGCAAGATGCCCAGGTGCGGCGACAGCACCACCAGCAAGACGAGGCCAATCCAGAAGTAAGACAGGGCTTGCTGCCAGGCGGTGAGCTGGCGTTTTTGCAGGCTGTTGCCGCCTTTTTGCAGGGTTGAATAATCGCGGCCTTTCATGACGCGAGCAGCCATCCACATCGCCAGCACCGAGAAGGCAATCATGATGACGCTGATGACGTAGCCCAGCGGGTCGTCCACCCCCACCGAGGTGATGCGCAAATAGGCTTGGGGCGCCAGCATGTTGGTGATGCCCATGACCAGCGGGGTGCCGAGGTCGTCAAACACCTTCACAAACACCAGCGAGGCACCAGCCAAAAAGCCCGGCATGGCCAGCGGGAAGATGACGCGGCGGAACAGCCTGAAGCCTGTGCAACCCAGGCTTTGGGCGGATTCCTCCATCGCGCCGTCAATGTTGCGCAGCGAGGCCACGAGGTTGAGCAAGATGAAGGGGAAGTAGTGGATGCTCTCCACAAAAATCACGCCGTTCAGGCCCTCCATCACCGGAATGTTGATGCCGAACCGTTCACCCAGCAGCAGGTTCATGGAGCCGTTGCGGCCAAAAATCAGCTGCAAGGCCACCGCCCCCACAAAGGGCGGCATGATGAGTGGCAGCACGCCCAGCGTCTGGATGATGAGCGCGCCGCGGAACTCAAAGCGCACCGTGAGGTAGGCCAGCGGAATCGCAATCAAGGACGCGAACACCACCGACATCAAGGCCACGTACAGGCTGTTGACCAGCGACTCTTTAAACAGCGTCTGGCCAAAAAAATTGGCAAAGTGGCCGAGCGTGAAGCCGCCGTCTTGATTGACAAAGGCCGTGTAAATGACCGTGGCCACCGGGGCCAGCAGAAACAGCGTGAGGAAGGCCAGAATCACCAGGCCGGCCAGCCAGGCGCCGGCGCCGCCGGGCAAGCGAAACGCGCGCGGGGGCACCGGCAGCGCCAGTGGCGCCGCAGTTGTGGTTGTCATGTTGTGCCCCGCTGCTTACTTGATGAGCGCAGCCGCTTCGTTGGCCAGGCTTTCGGCGCGGGCGTAGTTGGCCTTGGCCTTGGTGCTCCAGAGTTCTTCGAGCCCGGTCAGCTGCTTGGCCACGGCCACTTCTTTTTTGTTCTTGTTGAACAAGTCCAGGAACTCCCGATTGGTGGCCATTTTCCCGTCCACCTGCGGGCTGAAGGCAAAGCTGCGGGCCTGCGCAATCAATTCAGCGGCGCGTGGCGTGGGCTTGGCCTTGAGCTTTTTCTCGGCCTCATGGATTGCCTTGGTCGCCGCCTGCAATTCCTTCAGGCGGAAGGTCACGGTCTGGTCAAAAAAGCTCACCACCAGCGGGTAACGGTCTTCCGAGAGTTTTGAGTCGAATTTGACCCGGGCCGTGCGTGCCACCTCATAGATGTTGGGGTAGTCGGCTGGCACTTTCAGGCCGGGCGTGGTGGGCGGCAGCACCGGCATGCGGCTGATTTTGGGGTCAGCCAGCAAGGACTGGCCTTCCAGTGACAGCGTGTATTCCATGAACTTCAAAGCCTCGGGCGTGTTCTTGTTGCCAGCCACCAGCGCAATGCTGGCGGGCACCACCGTGGTCACGCTGGGGTACACAAAGTCCACCGGAAAGCCCGAATACCGGCCGGCGAGGCCCAAAAAGTCAATCACCAGGCCGATGCCGTACTGGCCGTTGTTGACGCCGTCGGGCACGCCAAAGCTGCGGTCGGTCACGGCCGCGCAATTGCCGGCAATTTGCAGCAACTGCGTCCAGCCCTTGTCCCAGCCTTCGCCTTGCAGCACCGTTTCAACCGTCAGGTGCGTGGTGCCCGAGCGCGAGGGCGAAGAGATGGCTACATGCCCGTGGTACTGGGCTTGGGTCAGGTCGGCCCAGTCTTTTGGGGCCGCGAGTTTGTTGGCCGCCAGGTAACGCTTGTTGGTCATGATGCCGTAGCCCGACAGCGCTTGCCCAAGGTACATGCCTTCGGGGTCGTTCATGGGGTAGCTGCCGATTTTGTCGGGCACGGCCGGGTTGCGAACCTGCGGCGTGGGCGTCAGCAGCTTGTCGCGCGCCAGCACTTCATAGGCCACCACGTCAGACGACCAAAACACGTCAGGCCGCTGGCCGACCGCGGTCTCGCGGATATAGGGAATGGTGGTGGTGCCGCTCTTGTTCAGAATTTCAAGCTTGATGGTCGGGTTCTTAGCCTCGAAGGCTTTTTTGTATGTGTCCGTGAGTTCTTTGGGGAAGGACGTGACCACCGTGACGGTGCCGGCCTGGGCAAGTGACAGCGGCAGCCAAGCCGAGGTCAGGGCCAGAGCCAGCGCGCTAAAGGCCAGCGATAGTTTGAACTGCATGTTGCGTCTCCGAAGCTTTGTTGAGGTGCCGGGAGGTTACGCAGTCGAGCCCATTTGGGCCAATCACACTTTTTGATGTAACTCATCAATTGCAGCGGGGCTCGGGTTAACCCGAAACTACTGAATAGGCGTCTGCCCCCGGTTTTCAAAGCCTTGGATGACGCCTTGCTTCACCAAGTCCGTGAACTCGCGTTGCTGGCCGCGTTCCACCGCAAGCGTTAGCTGGTTAGCGCGCGGTCGAAATTGTCAAAGCGCTGTTCCCAGCGTATGCCTTCGGTCATGCGCGGCCTTTAAAGCTTGGCCAAGCGCTCCAGCGCTGTCTTCAGCGTCTCGTCTTTCTTGGCAAAGCAAAAGCGCACGACGCGCTGGTCAAAGCCGTTGCCGTAAAAGGCTGAAAGCGGGATGGCGGCGACGCCGATTTCGGTGGTGAGCCATTTGCAGAAGTCGGCTTCGTTCAAATCGCTGACTTCAGAAATGTCCACGCACTGGAAGTAGCTGCCTTCGCTGGGCAGCAGCTTGAAGCGGGTGTGTGCCAAGCCTTCGCGGAAGAGGTCGCGCTTTTTTTGATAGAACGCTGGCAAGTCCAGGTAGGCGGCGGGCTTGGCCATGTAGCGGGCCAGGGCGTGCTGCACGGGGGTGTTGACGGTGAATACGTTGAACTGGTGCACCTTGCGGAACTCAGCCGACAGCGCAGCGGGCGCCGCGACGTAGCCGACCTTCCAGCCCGTGACGTGATACGTCTTGCCAAAGCTGCTGACGATGAAGGCGCGAGCCGCCAGGCCTGGGTAGCGCGCGGCGCTCAGGTGCTGGCGGCCGTTGGCAGCGTCAAACACCATGTGTTCGTACACCTCGTCGCTAATCAGCAGAACGTCTGTTGGCGCGAGCAGCTCTTGCAACTGCTTCATTTCAGCGTCTGTCCACACGGTGGCGCTGGGGTTGTGGGGCGAGTTGATCAAGATGGCGCGGGTGCGCGATGTCATAGCCGCGGCGATCTTGCCAAAGTCAGGCCGGAAAGTGCCGGGCGTGAGTGGCACGCGCACGACTTTGCCGCCGGCCAGCTCGATGTTGGGCACATAGCTGTCGTAGCAGGGCTCCAGCACGATGACTTCATCCCCCGGATGCACGATGGCCAGGATGATGGTGATGATGGCTTGCGTGGCGCCGGCCGTGACGGTGACTTCCGTCGTCGGGTTGTAGCTGCGGCCGTGCAGGGTCTGGATCTTTGCCGCAATGGCTTCGCGCAGCACTGGCACGCCCGTCATGGGCGGGTACTGGTTCAGGCCTTGCTGCATGGCCTCGGTCACGGCATCTACCAGCGTTGGGTCGCAAGCAAAGTCTGGGAAGCCTTGTCCGAGGTTGACGGCGTTCTTTTCAGTGGCCAGCGCGGACATGACCGTGAAGATGGTCGTGCCCACGTTGGGCAGGCGGCTTTGCAGGCTGGGGGTGTGTTCGCGCACGGTGGCAGGGCTGGTGTTCATTTTTTTAAACCTCAAAGTCGTTGGGGCGGCCGCTCATGGCTTTGACGATCAGGTCGCGGCTGAGTTTGTCGCTCACCAGTTCGGCAAATTTGTAGACAAAGTTTCGCAGGTAGGCGCTGCGCTTGAAAGCCACACGGGCAATGTTGCGGCCAAACAGATGCCCGGCTGGGATGGCGACCAAGTCGGCGTTGCTGCCGTCGTCTTGCAGCGCCATTTCAGCCACGATGCCCACGCCCAGACCGAGACGCACGTAGGTCTTGATGACGTCGGAGTCAATGGCTTCCAGCGCAATGCGCGGGCGCAGATGCTCGGCGGCAAAAGCGCCGTCAATGCGCGTGCGGCCGGTGAAAGACGGGTGGTAAGTGATGAGCGGCTGCTCGGCCAGCATGGCCAGCGTGATGTTGGACTCGCGTGCCAGCGGATGCTCGGCCGGCATGACCAGCATGTGCTGCCAGTCGTAGCAGGGCAGGGTGACGAGTTCTTCGTACTGCGCCAAGGATTCGGTGGCAATGCCGATCTCGGCGACTTCATCAATCACCATGCGCGCCACCTGGTCAGGCGAGCCTTGGTGCAGGCTGACGTTGACCTTGGGGAAGGCTTCGCGCAGGCGGGCCACGGGCTGGGGCAGTACGTAGCGCGCTTGCGTGTGCGTGGTGGCGATTGAAAGGGTGCCGCTGTCTTGCGCTGAAAACTGCTCGCCAATGCGCTTGAGGTTGCCGACTTCTCGCAAGATGAGCTCGATGCTTTTGAGCACGTGCTGGCCGGGCTCTGTGACGCGCTTGAGGCGCTTGCCGTGGCGGGCAAAGATCTCGACGCCGAGTTCTTCTTCCAGCTCAATGATGGCCTTGGACACGCCGGGCTGCGAGGTGTGCAGCGCTTTGGCGGTTTCGGTCAGGTTGAGGTTGCGGCGCACGGCTTCTTGAACGAAGCGGAACTGATGAAGGTTCATATCGGTTGGGTATAGCTTTTGTTTTTATTATGCCATTTGAAGGCTAAGAAACACCTGTTCAAACTGCATTCAAGCCAACGCTCAACCAAGCGCTCAACCCAGCGCGAGGTCAGCCATCAAGGCGGTGAGCTGAGGCGATTCCCCCGCCGTGGGCAGGCAGTCCAGCGTGACGTGCGGATGTGCGGCGCGGATGCCGTCCAAGATCTCGGGTAAGTCTTCACGGGCGTGCTTGCCCACCCCCAAAAACAGGGGGAACACGCGCAGCCGTTGGGCGCCAGCCGCCACAAAGTCCGCCGCAGCCTGGGGCAGGCTGGGCTCGCAGAGTTCAAGGTAGGCGCAGGTGACTTGCACCTCGGCGTTGCGGGCACGAATCTCGGTTGCGACGGCTTCAATGGGCAAACGCCAGAGCGGGTCTCTGGAGCCGTGGGCAAAAAGGATGATGGCTGTTTTCATAAGGTAAGAAAGGTCAATGGCTGGCTCGGACGCATCAGCGTTTCAGCGCTTGAGCACCAGCCAGCCAAAAGCGGCCAGCGACACGGCGGTGTAAATCAGGCCTGGCGTGGCGGCCGCCAGCCAGGGCTGCCAGTTTTGCAGGTTGCCGATATAGCCAAACACGTTGTTGAGCAGGAAAAAACTGATGCCGCTCATCACACCGCCAAAGACATAGGTGGCGATGGTGCCGCCGCGGAAATGCAGATAGGCAAAAGGCAGGGCCAGCATGACCATCACCAGGCAACTCAGGGGGTAAAACACCTTGCGCCAAAACTCGATCTCGTAACGCTGGGCCGTCTGGCCATTGGCTTCCAAGTGGCGGATGTAAGTAAAGAGATCGATGGTGGCCATGCGGTCGGGCTTGAGCAGCGCGGCCGACACCATCTCTGCGCTGATGCCCGTGGGCCAGCGTTGCTCGTCGGCGCGGCTGCGCGCCACTCGCGCCAGGTCGGTGGCGCTTTGCGCGGGCGGGGCTGCCGCCATCTGGTTGGCCTGGGCCGGGGTGGCAGGGCGCAGCAAGAACTCGGTGCGTTCGGTTTTGCGCAGCGTCCAGGCTTCGTCTTGGGCAAAGCTGGCCGAGGCGGCTTCAGTCAAGGACACCACCAGCCCTCTGTTGTCAAACTCGTAGATGCGAACACCCTGCATTTCGTTGTCTGAACCGAGCGCTGCGACGTTGACCACGTAGTTGGTGTAGGCCTGCTTTTCCTTGAGCCAGGCGCCGGTCTGGCCCAGCGTGATGCGGCCCCGGTACTTGGCCTTGAGCAACTGAGCGCCACGGTCGGCGGCGGGGGTCACGTAGTCGCCCACCACAAAGCTGAGCGCCACAAAGACGGCACCGAGTGAGAGCAGCAGGCTCAGGGCACGCCAGGGGCTGAGCCCACTGGTGCGCAAGATGGTGTATTCGGAGCTTTGGGCCAGCCGCGCCATCACAAAGATCGTGCCGATCAGCACCGAAATTGGCAGGAGCTCATACAGGTGGTTGGGCAGCAGCAAGACTGAATACAGCAAGGCGTGGCGCAGCTCGTACACGCCTGCGCCCGGCAAGCCTGTGCCTTTGCCGATGTGCTGGAGTTCGTCCATCAAGTCGAAAAAGAAGAACAGCGACAAAAAGCCCAGCGCCACCAGGGCTACGGAGGCCACGGCTTCCTTGTGAACCAGGCGGCGGATGGTTTTCATGCGCGCGCACCTGCGGCGGCGGGCCTGCCTGGCAGCAAGTCCTTGAGTTGCCAGTTCAGGTGGCGCTTGATGAGCCACATGATGCCGACTGCAAACACGCTGCCGTGCAAGAGCAGCATCACGGCGGCAAAGCTCATTTGGCCGCCGGCCACCCAACTCTGTCCCATCCCCATCAGGTTGTTGTAGAACACAAAAGTCAGCAGCACAAAGATCATGTTGCTGCTGCGACCGGCGCGGGGGTTTACTGCCGCCAGCGCCAGGGCCAACACCACCAGATTGACGGCGGCCAGCGCCATGCCGGCGCGAAAGCTCAGCTCGCCCAGGTTCGTTTTGGTCGGGCTTTTGATCAGATTGCGTGTGGAGGTGGCCTTGGTGTCCAGCGCGCCCGGACCCTGGACGGCTTTGTCACCCGTGCGAACGCCGTATTCGCCAAATTCACTGACTTTGAGCGCAGAGCCGTCGCCCGTGCTTTCCAGGCGCTGGCCGTTTTCAAGAATCAGCATCTGGCTGTCGTCCACCGTGCTCACATGGCCGGTGCGCGCCGTGGTGATGGCGGTTCGTCCTTTTTCATTGGACGCTATGAAGATGTTGTTGCTCGCCGTACGGCCTTCGGAAGCCTTGTCAATGAAAAACACGCGTGTGCCGTTGTTGGACTCCTGGAATTGGCCGGGCTCAATCCGGTCCAGGTCGCCGCGCTGCTCGTAGCGCTCACGCATTTCCAGGGTTTGCTTGTTGGACCAAGGCCAGACAAAAAGCGAAGACAGGACCACCACCAGCAAGATCGGCCATGAAAAGCGAAACAGCGGCTTGATGAAGGTCGCCAGACCGCGCCCGGAGGCAAACCAGACCACCATTTCGCTGTCTCTGTACATGCGAGACAAGGTGCTGACGATGGCGATGAAAAGTGACAGCGACAAGATGGTGGGCAAGCGGCCCAGCGCGGAATAGGCCATGACCAACATCACGTCCTTGGGGCTAATGGAGCCTTTGGCGGCCTGACCCAAAGTGCGAATCAGCACGATGGTCATGACGATGGTCAAAAGCACGACCAAGGTGGCGCCGAAGCTGCGCGCCAGCTCTTTGCGCAAGGAGGATTGGAATAACATGGGGAGGGGATCTTGGCTTTGCGGCTTGCCGCTTTGACTGCTTTACAACGGCCTTAAAACGGCATTTAAACGGCTTTAGCGCTGGACATCAATTATGGACTTTCAACTCAAGACATTGCCGCTGGCACGCGCCTGCGCCGAAAAATCTGACGCTCTGGTGCTGCTGGTGCCGCAAGCTGCGGCGCTGGGGGCTGACGCCTTGTCCCAGCTGGTGGCGGCCGCCCAGAAGGCGGGTGACTTTGAGGCCAAGCCCGGCAAGCTGCTGCAAACCTACCGTACAGCAGGCGTTGCCGCCAGCCGCGTGCTGCTGGTAGGCGTGGGTGAGGGCCATGCCCGCCAAGTACGCACGGCCTTGGCGGCTGCCCTTGGCGCGCTCAAAGGCCACAAAACGCCCCAGGTGCTGGTCAGCCTGAGCCTTTTGGCCACGGATGATGCAGCGCAGGCCGCCGCCCAATTGCAAGCCGCGCTGCTGGCTTGCGCCGATGCGGCTTATGTGTACAGCGCCACCAAATCGAAAGCGCCCGAGCCGCGTCCGGCTCGCTTCGTCATCGGCGTGGCCAACGCGCCGGCGTTGCAGCCCGCCTTCAAGAAAGCCAGCGCGCTGGCTCAAGGCATTGCCCTGGCCAAGGAATGGGGCAACCGACCCGCCAACCACGCCACGCCGGTCATGCTGGCGGCGGCAGCCAAGGAATTGGCCAAGCGCCCCGGCATCAAGGCCGAAGTGCTGGGCCCCAAGGAAGTCGCCAAGCTGGGCATGGGCTCGTTTGCGGCGGTGGCGCAAGGCTCTGAAGAGCCGCTGCGCTTTATCGTGCTGCGCCATGATGGGGGCGCCAAAGACGAGGCGCCCGTGGTGTTGATTGGCAAGGGCATCACTTTTGACACGGGCGGCATTTCCATCAAGCCGGCCGGCGAGATGGACGAGATGAAGTTCGACATGTGCGGCGCGGCCAGCGTGCTGGGCACCTTCCGCGCTTTGGCCGATTTGCAACCCAAGATCAATGTGGTGGGCTTGATCCCCGCTTGCGAAAACATGCCTGACGGCCGTGCGCTCAAGCCGGGCGACGTGGTCACCAGCATGAGCGGGCAGACCATCGAAATATTGAACACTGACGCGGAAGGGCGTCTTGTGCTGTGCGACGCGTTGACCTATGCCGAGCGATTCAAGCCCCGCGCGGTGGTGGACATTGCCACCTTGACCGGTGCTTGCGTGGTGGCGCTGGGCAGCGTGCGCAGCGGCATGTTTGCCGCTGACGACACCCTGGCCCAGGAACTGATGGCCGCGGGCGACGCGGCCCAAGACCTGTGCTGGCGCCTGCCGCTGGACGACGACTACGCCGAAGGCCTGAAAACCAACTTTGCCGACGTGGCCAACGTAGGGGGCCGGGCAGGCGGTGCGGTGACCGCTGCCAAGTTCTTGCAGCGCTTTGCCGGCAAGTTCAACTGGGCGCACCTGGACATCGCAGGCACGGCCTGGAAAGGCGGCGCAGCCAAGGGCGCCACGGGGCGGCCGGTTGGTTTGCTGTTGGAGTTCGTGTTGGGACAGGTGGGTAAAAAGGCCCCGAAAACCGCCAAGTCGGCGGTCGCACCTGTTAAAAAAGTGGTTCGCAAAATCAGCGCCAAAACCAGCGCAAAAACCGCCGCCTGACCCGCTGAAACAATCGATACATGACCGAAGTTGAGTTTCATTTCAACGTGGGCGAAAAGCTGGGCTACAGCTGCCGCTTGCTCCGAAAGGCCGTCAATGCGGGCTCGAGATTGGTGGTGACTGGTGAGCCTGCGCAATTGGCTGAACTGGACGCTTTGCTCTGGACTTTTGCACCCACGGCGTTCGTGCCGCATTGCCTGGCTCAAGCCGACGACACCGTGCGTGCGGCCAGCCCGGTGCTTTTGGCATCTGCGCTGGACGATCCGGCGGTTCTTGGTCTGGGGCATGGCGTGCTGGTGAACCTGGGCAGTGAAGTGCCGGCCGGATTTGAGCGCTTTGAACGCTTCATTGAGGTGGTGGGCAGCGATGAAGCCGACCGTCAGGCAGCGCGCAGCCGATGGGGGCATTACAAGCGCCGGGGCTATGCCCTGACCTCGCACGACCGGGCCACCCAGGTGGGGGCTGCATGAGCCAGGACAGCAACCCGACGAGGCGGCAAGCGCCGCGCTTTGTGCCGACTCTCACTCAAATGGTGGGCGCTGCCGAGCCGGTGCCTGTGCCGGTGCCTGTGCCGGTGCCGGTGCCCGCCGTACCCGCAGCGTTTGCTGAACTCCTGAAAGACTGGCCCGTGCTGGGCGAGGCGAAGGCAGATCAGTCAGCAGAGAAAGAGCCCCACGATTCGCATGAACCAGACACCTATGCTGAGCGTGTAGCCCTGCGCGCGGAGGCGCTGGTGCTGCAGCGTCTGCCGGCGCTGATGGCTGGCCTGGTCGCACGGGCGGTGCAAGACGCAATGGCTGAAAGCAGTTCAAACACCCCAAATAAGGGCTAAGGGGCTTTCCCGATAGTCCGGGCTCGAAAATTGCGATATCGTCGGCGAGTTGAGGCATTAATAGTCTTTCTCAACCTTTTACAGAGTACCAAACGGAGTAAACATGAGCCTGAAAATGAAACTGACAGTGGCAGCATCCATCGCGATGGTTGCCGGGATCGCAGCAGCGCAAGACACGCAAGTCGTGAAAATCGGCCACGTTGCCCCTGTGTCAGGCGCCCAAGCCCACTATGGCAAGGACAACGAAAACGGCGTTCGCATGGCCATTGAAGACCTCAATGCCAAGAACATCGTCATCGGTGGCAAGAAGATCAAGTTTGAAATCGTGGCTGAAGACGACGCCGCTGATCCAAAACAGGGCACGGCAGCCGCACAAAAACTGTGCGACTCCAAAGTCGCCGGCGTTGTCGGTCACTTGAACTCCGGCACCACCATTCCTGCTTCCAAGGTCTACAACGACTGCGGTATCCCTCACGTGACGGGTGCGGCCACCAACCCCAACCTGACCAAGCCAGCCTACAACACCACCTACCGCATCATTGCCAACGACAACGCCCTGGGCGCTGGCCTGGCGTTTTACGCGGCTGACACCCTGAAGCTGAAAAAAGTCGCCATCATTGACGACCGTACGGCTTACGGCCAAGGCGTTGCTGAAGTGTTCAAGCGCACAGCACTGCAAAAAGGCATGCAGATCGTTGACGAGCAGTTCACAACTGACAAAGCCACCGACTTCATGGCCATCCTGACCGCCATCAAGGCCAAGGCACCTGACGCTGTGTTCTACGGTGGCATGGACCCACAAGCCGGCCCAATGCTGCGCCAGATGGAGCAGCTCGGCATGGGCAACGTCAAGTACTTCGGCGGCGACGGCATCTGCACCTCCGAGATCGCCAAGCTGGCCGCTGGCGCCAAGACGCTGGGCAACGTGGTGTGCGCTGAAGGCGGCGCTTCGCTGGCCAAAATGCCTGGCGGCGATGCCTGGAAAAAGCGTTACGACGCCAAGTACCCGAACCAGTTTCAAGTCTACAGCCCGTACACATACGACGCGACCTTCGTTCTGGTGGACGCCATGCAGCGCGCCAAGTCGACCCACCCAAAGGTCTACACGCCTGCGCTGATCAAGACGAAGTTCAAAGGCATCACCACCACC
>CAZNQE010000013.1:0-21196 GCA_964575005.1 uncultured Polaromonas sp.
CGGGTCTGTCCGTGTTTGCCGGTGTGGGTGAGCGTACCCGTGAGGGCAACGACTTTTATCACGAGATGGCCGACTCCGGCGTCGTGAACCTTGAGAAGCTCGAAGACTCCAAAGTGGCCATGGTTTACGGCCAGATGAACGAGCCTCCAGGAAACCGTCTGCGCGTCGCCTTGACCGGTCTGACGATCGCTGAGTCCTTCCGTGACGAAGGCCGTGACGTGCTGTTCTTCGTGGACAACATCTACCGCTACACCCTGGCCGGTACCGAAGTGTCCGCACTGCTGGGCCGCATGCCTTCCGCCGTGGGCTACCAGCCGACGCTGGCCGAGGAAATGGGCCGTCTGCAAGAGCGGATCACGTCGACCAAGGTCGGTTCGATCACCTCCATCCAGGCCGTTTACGTGCCTGCCGATGACTTGACCGACCCATCGCCTGCCACGACCTTTGCCCACTTGGACTCCACCGTGGTGCTGTCCCGTGACATCGCTTCGCTGGGTATCTACCCTGCCGTGGATCCTCTGGACTCCACCAGCCGCCAGCTGGACCCGAACGTCGTGGGCGAAGACCACTACGCCACGGCCCGCGCCGTGCAAGGTACGCTGCAGCGCTACAAGGAACTGCGCGACATCATCGCCATTCTGGGCATGGACGAACTGGCTCCTGAAGACAAGCTGGCCGTGGCCCGCGCGCGCAAGATCCAGCGTTTCCTGTCGCAGCCTTTCCACGTCGCTGAAGTGTTCACCGGCTCGCCTGGCAAGTACGTCAGCTTGGCTGAGACCATTCGCGGCTTCAAGATGATTGTTGCCGGTGAGTGCGATCACTTGCCCGAGCAGGCTTTCTACATGGTCGGCACCATCGACGAGGCTTTCGAAAAAGCCAAGAAGGTCTAAGGACTCGCCATGAGCACCATCCAAGTCGATGTGGTCAGCGCCGAGGAGTCCATCTTCTCTGGCCTTGCCAAGTTCGTGGCTTTGCCCGGCGAAGCTGGCGAGCTGGGCATTTACCCACGCCACACGCCGTTGATCACCCGCATCCGTCCGGGTGCGGTGCGCATCGAGAAGGCCGACGGCACCGAAGAGTTCGTCTTCGTGGCTGGCGGCGTGCTTGAGGTGCAGCCCAATTGCGTCACGGTGTTGAGCGACACAGCCATTCGCGTGAAGGACCTTGACGAAGCCAAGGCTCTGGAAGCGCGCAAGGCTGCAGAAGAGGCACTGAAGAACGCCAAGAGCGATGTGGACTTGGCCCGTGCACAGTCTGAGTTGACTGTGATGGCCGCGCAGATCGCTGCGCTGCGAAAGTTTCGCCAAAAGCGTTGATTCCCGGAAGGCGCCAGGGCCGCATCGCGGTGCTGGCCGTCTTGCAATAAAAAACCGGCTTCGGCCGGTTTTTTATTTTCAGATCAGCAGACGCCTAGCCGATCACGGGCGCGTCTGGAAGCTCGTTGGGATTGGCTGAAGCCGCCGGTACACCCCCGTCGGCCTCCACGCCAAAATGCGCCACCAGCGTCTCGGTGATGCGCTCCAGGGTGCGCCGCAAACCGGCTTCAATCCGGCCCTCCCGGAAGTCCTGGCCCATGTCCGCCACCAGCGATGCCCACTGCGTGGCATCCACATGCGCGGCGATGCCTCGGTCAGCGACGATCTCGATCGCATGTTCTGCCAGCAATACATAGACCAGCACGCCGTTGTTGTGCGCAGTGTCCCAAACACCCAGCTTGCTGAAGATCATCCAGGCGCGCTCACGAATGACCCTGGCCAGGGTCTGCGTCTTGCTCACGCGCCACAAGTAGCTCATGGGCAGTGAGGCCTCCATATAGAGACGAATCTCACCGGTGTGAAGCCGTTCACTTGCGCTGATTTGCTGCGTGAGTTGCGCCATCAGGGCCGGCTTGATCAGCTTGGCCGTATCCCCTGAATCGAGCCAGAGGTGCTTGCAAAGCGTGAATAAAGAGACCGCCATTGGGGAATGCTTCCTTCCAATTTTTCGCCAAACAAAAGGAACAAGCTTCATTCTGCTTGGCCTGGGTGAGCCTAGCCAGAAGTCCTCAAAATTCTTTTGACATGCGACTTGACACCTGCAGAAGCTAGTGCATAATTACTACCTATCGATTGGTAGGTAGTTCGGGTGTGTGAGTTGCATCAGTGCAGTGAGCCGCTGGGTTATCCCATCAAACGGTTGCTTCCATCGAACGGTCCAGGTAAATGCTTGCATTAAATGCCTACCTATTAGAAGGTTGTATATGAGATGTGAAGTCCGGGGATGCACGGGCTTTTCGCAAACTTAACGCATCCGTTTTTAAGGAAATTGACATGACCCCGACTGGCAACAAACAAAAACGCGTTCTGATCGTGATGTCCTCCGTGGACGAGATGGGCCTGAGCGGCAAGCAAACCGGCACCTGGTTCCATGAGCTGGCCGCGCCGTATTACATCCTGACCGACGCTGGCTACGAAGTCGTGTTCGCATCGCCCGATGGCGGCGACGCGCCCATCGACTTGCTCAGCATGAAAGTGCCTTTCACCACCGAGCACACCGACCGCTTCCTGAAAGACCCGGTGGCCCAGTTCGCCGCACGCAACGCGCGCAAGCTGCGCAACGTCAACGCGGAGACCTTTGACGCGGTGTTTTTCCCGGGCGGCTACGGCTTGCTGTGGGACTTGGCGTCTGACTCGTTCGCCATCAAGTTGATCCGCGACTTCTATGAAGCGAATCGTCCGATCGCCATGGTGTGCCATGCGCCCGCCATCTTGCGTGACGTGAAGAAGTCCAATGGTGAATACCTGGTCAAAGGCGTCAGCCTGACGGGTTTCAAAAACGACGAGGACACCGAGATCGAGCTGCTGCATCACCTGCTGTTCTCGCTGGAAGACGAGCTCAAAGGCCGTGGCGCCAAGTACCTCAGCAAAACCAATTGGGAAGCCAATGTGGTGGTCGATGGCGCCCTGATGACGGGCCAAAGCCCGGCCTCTGCAGCGCCCTTGGCTGAGGCACTGGCCAAGGCCTTGAAAGCCTGATGCACACGGGCGGGCAGGGCGCACCCCGATGCCGCCCTGCCCGTACCAATCAAAGCACGTAATTTTTTAAAGAAAAGGACTACTCATGTTCAACCTCATCACCCCATTCAGGGGCCGCGGCTTCATCGCAGGCTTGCTCCTCAGCCTCGCCGGCCTGGCGGCAGCGGCAGGCCCCGAGATGATTGTTCGCCCGATTGAGACGCTGCAGTTCAGCCCGAAGAAGTCGGGCGAGCCGCAAATCTCGCCGGTGCGCGGCAACCCAGAGCGTGAGGCATCATCCATCGTCATGAAGATGGGCCGTGGCGCCTTTCCCATGCACACCCACACGGCCAATTACCAGTTGGTGGTGATCAAGGGCACGATGAAGCACTGGGACGCCAATGGATCGCAGAAGACAGCTTTGCCTATGGGGCCGGGCAGCTACTGGTACCAGCCAGCGGGGCTGGCCCATGGCGACGCCTGCGAGTCCAGCGAGTGCACATGGTTCATCAGTTTCGACGGCGTGCGCGACTTTGCCGAGGCCGTATCCAATCGTCCCTGATCCTCCCAGTTCAACGAATCCAAGAATCCACGAATCCACAAGGGACCCCCACACCATGACCTCTACACGCACCGTCTTGATTGCGGGTTACGCGCCCGGCCTGGGCGACGCCTTGCAAACCTCGTTCGAAGCCGCCGGCTATCAGGTCGTGGGCGTGTCCCGCCAACCAGGCAACCCATGGGCGACTGACTTGCGCGAACCGCAAGCCACTGCGGCCTTGTTTGAGCGACTGGACCGCGAACTGCCGCCCTTGGCCGGCGTGATCCACAACGCCATGCAGTTTCACCGCCAGGCCTTCATGCAAACCGGCGCCGAGACCATGCAGTCGGTGTGGGCGTCGATGGTGCTCACCGCCTTCAACGTCAGTCAGCAGGCGGTTCCGAGACTGCAAGCTCAAGGCGGCGGCGCGCTGATCTTCAGCGGTGCTTCGGGAAGTATGCGAGCTGGCCCCTTGTTCTCGGCCTTCAGTTCAGCCAAGTTTGCTTTGCGCGGCTTGAGCCAGGCGCTGGCGCGCGAGCATGGACAGGACGGAATTCATGTGGCACATGTGGTGATTGACGGTTTGATCCGCAGCGAGCGCACGGCGCAACGTTTTGCCCAAGCCGACCCCGCTACCCTTATCGAGCCCGACGACTTGGCTGCGCAATACCTGCAACTCTTTCGCCAGCCGTGCAGCAGCTGGACGCACGAACTCGATATTCGGCCCATGGCCGCCGCGTGAAAGGAACGCCACATGTCTCATCCCGTCGTTGTCGTTGGTGCTGGCCTGAGCGGCCTGTACGCCAGCTGGCTGTTGCAGCAGGCTGGCCAGCGCATGCTGCTGGTGGATGCGCGTGGCCGCATGGGCGGGCGCGTGCTCAGCCAAGGGCCTGAAGCCTCGGCCCACCGCGTGGACCTTGGCCCCTCCTGGTTTTGGCCGGGCATGAACCCGCGCATGGAGCAGCTCTTGAGCCAACTCGGCCTGGAGCATTTTCCTCAGCACACGCGCGGCGCGGTGGTGGTCGAAGGCGCCGACGGCAAGCTCTACAAACACCAAAGCACCTGGGAGCAGTCGCCTTCGTCCCACCGCATCGCCGGTGGCACCCAGGTGCTGATCGAAGCCTTGCACGCACAAGTGCAGGACACCGTGCATCTCAAGCTGGACACCCGAGTGCTGTCCATGACGCTGCTGCCGCACGCCGTCGAACTGACGTTTGAAGACAAGGCGGGTCGCTGGTCGCAATTGGCCAAGCAAGTGATCGTGACCATTCCCCCGCGGCTGATGGCGCAAGACCTGGCGCTCGAACCGGCCTGGCCCGACGCGCTCATGGCCGCCATGAAACACACCCCGACCTGGATGGCCGGACAGGCCAAATTTGTTGCGGTGTACTCGCACGCTTTTTGGCGCGAGGCGGGCTTGTCTGGTGCGGGCATGAGCCAGCGGGGGCCGCTGGGGGAAATACACGATGCATCCAACGCGACGGGCGATGTCGCGGCGCTGTTTGGCTTTGTGGGCGCTTCGCCCGACTACCGCGCCGGCATTGGCCGCGATGAACTGCAACGCCAGTCCCTGGCGCAACTCACCCGCATGTTCGGCCCGCAAGCGGCGAACCCGGTGTGGAGTGCGGTGCAAGACTGGGCGCAAGAGCCGTTGACCGCCGCGAAAGCCGATCAGCGCCCACTCTCGCACCACCCTAGTTACGAGGCTGCAGCCGTGCCTGCCGAATGGCGGAGTCGCGTATGGCTGGCCGGGACTGAACGCTCGCCCAACTACGGCGGCTACCTGGAAGGCGCACTGGAAGCTGCCGAGCTGGCGGTTGACGGCTTGCTGGCGCACGTCAAGACGCAGCCGCACGAGGCTGGCGCTTCAGCGGGTGCTTCAGTTGGCGCTTCAGTTTGAGCTGAGATAAAAATAAGAAAGGCCACCCCATGCTTTTACATGCCGACTTGAACCAGCGCGCTGCAGTGCATGCCGCAGCGCTGGACTGGACAGCATCGCCACTGCCAGGTGTGGAGCGGCGCTTGCTGCATCGCGTGGGCGCTGAAGTAGCGCAAGCCACCTCCATCGTGCGCTACGCGCCGGGTAGCCAGTTCAGCGCCCATGCTCACGGTGGGGGCGAGGAATACCTGGTGCTGGAGGGCGTCTTTCAAGACGAGCACGGCGACTACCCGGTGGGCAGCTATGTGCGCAACCCACCAGGCACGCGGCACACGCCGAGCTCAGCGCAAGGCGCCACCATCTTCGTCAAGCTCTGGCAGTTTGATCCGCAGGACAGGCGTCCTGTTCATGTGCATACCGACTTACTGGAGCGCCAGAGTGATTCGCAGCGGCCTGGCGTGCAGGTCTTGCCCCTGCACCGAGACGCAAATGAGGACGTGCGCGTGGAGGCCTGGCCCGCCCAAACATTGGTCAAGCTGGATCTGCCCCAAGGTGGTGAGTTCCTGGTGCTCCAAGGCGGCTTTGCCGAAGCTGGCGAGACGTTCGCTGCGCAGTCTTGGCTGCGCTTGCCAAGCGGCAGCCGGTTGCGGGCCGAGACTGGACCTGAAGGGGCGCAAGTCTGGGCCAAGCTTGGTCACCTGAAACACTTGGCACAGCTGCGGCTGCCGGGCGCGGTGCAAGCTATGAGCGTTCGCGCATGACTCTCCAGCGCCCACATATTCCGGTTTCATTTTTTGGCATGGCCGTCGGCACGTTGGCCTGGGGTCATGCTTGGCGCGCCGCCACTCAAGTGTGGGCACTACCGGCATGGCTGGCGAGTTTCACGGCCTGGCTTGGGGTGGCAGTGTGGTTGATTGTGTTGCTGGCCTATGTTCGCAAGTGGCGTCGGGCGCCGCAGGAGGCGCAACAGGAATTGACGCATCCGGTGCAGTCGGCCATGGCCACGCTGGGGCCGGTTTCGACCTTGCTGGCCGCCATCACACTCAAGCCGCTTTGGCCCGAATTAGCCTGGCTTTTGTTTGGCCTGGGGATGGGCGTGCAATTGGTTTTTGGCCTGTGGCTGGTGGGTCGCTTCTGGCAAGGTGGACGTTCGTCTGAGACCCTCAACGCCACGGTGTACTTGCCTTCCGTGGCCCAGAACTTTGTAGCGGCCACTGCGTCGGCGCTGTTCGGATGGACGGCGCTGGGCGGTTTGTTTTTTGGGGCTGGCCTGATCTCTTGGCTAGCGCTTGAATCCGTGGTGATGGGCCGCTCTGGTTTGCAAGCTTCCTTGCCTGCAGCGCAGCGGCCCTTGCAGGGCATTCAAGTGGCGCCAGCCTTGGTGGGCGGGCTGAGCTACTTGTCACTGACGTCCGGCCCTCCTGACCTTGTGGCCCAAATGCTGCTGGGCTACGGGCTCTACCAAGCCTTGCTCGCGGTACGTCTGCTGCGCTGGACGAATGAGGGCGGCTTTGCGCCCACGTATTGGGCATTCAGCTTCGGCATGATGGCCATGGCCACCTTGGCGTTGCGCATGCTGGAGCGGGCACCGGCTGAATGGTTGTGGCAGCTGCTGGCGCCTGTGCTGTTTGCTGTGGCCAATATCGTGATGGTCATTTTGGTGTGGCGCACCGTGGGCCTGGCGCGTCGAGGGCGCCTGCTGCCTGCAGCGCCTGCTCCAGCCGTGGACTGACGAAAAGCGGGAGCTAGTCAGCTGGGGACAGAGCGACGGGGGCTTCGCCCCCGTCGCTCTGTCCCAAACTTCTAATCAGATGTGCCCGAGCAAATTCGCTGCGCGAATCTTGGTCCGGCACACGGGTCATTATTTCGCTTTCGCAGCCATGATGGCCTCAGACACGTTACGCGGAGCTTCCGAGTAGTGCTTGAACTCCATCGAGTACGTCGCACGGCCTTGCGTTGCAGAGCGCAGCGTGGTCGAGTAGCCGAACATTTCAGACAGCGGCACTTCAGCCTTGATGGCTTTGCCGCCACCGATCATGTCTTCCATGCCCTGGACCATGCCGCGCCGGGACGACAAGTCGCCCATCACGTTGCCAGCGTAGTCTTCTGGCGTCTCGACTTCCACAGCCATCATTGGCTCCAGAATCACCGGGCCGGCTTTGCGGCAGCCTTCTTTGAAACCAAAGATGGCGGCCATCTTGAAGGCCAACTCGTTCGAGTCCACGTCGTGGTACGAACCGAAGTGCAGGGTGACTTTCACGTCGACCACCGGGTAGCCGGCCAGCACGCCGGTCGTGACCGCTTCGTGAATGCCTTTTTCCACAGCAGGGATGTATTCGCGTGGCACCACACCGCCTTTGATGGCGTCGATGAACTCAATGCCTTTGCCTGGCTCGTTGGGTTCGATCCTCAGAACCACGTGGCCGTACTGGCCCTTACCGCCGGACTGACGCACGAACTTGCCTTCAGCGTCTTCCACGGTCTTGCGGATGGTTTCGCGGTAGGCCACTTGGGGCTTGCCCACGTTGGCTTCCACGCCGAACTCGCGCTTCATGCGGTCAACAATGATTTCCAGGTGCAGCTCGCCCATGCCGGCAATGATGGTCTGGCCGGACTCTTCGTCGGTCTTGACGCGGAAGGATGGATCTTCAGCGGCCAGGCGTTGCAGGGCGATGCCCATCTTTTCCTGGTCAGCTTTAGTCTTGGGTTCCACGGCCTGTGCAATCACAGGCTCAGGGAAGACCATGCGCTCGAGCATGATGATCGAATCTGGATCGCACAGGGTTTCGCCCGTGGTCACGTCTTTCAGGCCCACGCAGGCGGCGATGTCGCCGGCCACAATTTCGCTGACTTCCTGGCGTTCGTTGGCGTGCATCTGAACGATACGGCCGATACGCTCTTTCTTACCCTTGATCGGGTTGTAGACCGTGTCGCCTTTTTTCAGCACGCCGGAGTACACGCGCACAAAGGTGAGCTGGCCCACGAACGGGTCGGTCATCAGCTTGAAGGCGAGGGCCGAGAACTTCTCGCTGTCGTCGGCGCGGCGCGTCACAGGCGCTTCGTGCTCGTCAAAGCCGGGCACGGGCGGCACGTCCAGCGGCGAAGGCAGCAAATCAATCACGGCGTCCAGCATGCGCTGCACGCCCTTGTTTTTAAACGCAGTGCCGCACAGCAGCGGCTGAATCTCACCCGCAATAGTGCGCAGGCGCAGGCCTTGCGTGATCTGGTCTTCGCTCAGGTCGCCGGTTTCCAGGTAGGTATTCATCAGCGCCTCGTTGGCTTCGGCGGCGGCTTCGACCATCTTCTCGCGCCATTCTTTGGCCTGGGCCAATAACTCGGCGGGAATGTCCTCAAAGCTAAACGTCATGCCCTGGGTCGCCTCGTCCCACAAGATGGCTTTCATCTTGCGCAGATCGACTACGCCTTTGAAGTGTTCTTCCGCGCCGATCGGAATCACGATGGGCACGGGGTTGGCTTTGAGGCGGTCAATCATCATTTGCCGCACGCGGAAAAAGTCGGCGCCCACGCGGTCCATCTTGTTCACAAACGCCAGGCGCGGAACTTTGTATTTGCTGGCTTGGCGCCAGACGGTTTCTGACTGCGGCTGCACACCGCCCACGGCGTCATAAACCATCACGGCGCCGTCCAGCACACGCATGGAGCGCTCGACTTCAATGGTGAAGTCCACATGCCCGGGCGTGTCGATGATGTTGATGCGGTGCTCTTCGGCCGAGCGGTCCATGCCCTTCCAAAAGCAAGTCGTGGCCGCCGACGTGATGGTGATGCCGCGCTCTTGCTCCTGCGCCATCCAGTCCATCGTGGCGGCGCCGTCATGCACTTCGCCGAGCTTGTGGTTGACCCCGGTGTAAAACAAGATGCGCTCGGTGATGGTGGTCTTGCCGGCGTCAATATGGGCGGAGATGCCGATGTTTCGGTAGCGGTCAATGGGGGTCTTGCGGCTCATTATCAATCCTTAAAAACAAACCAACTGGTAGGTTGTTAATTGTGCGAGGCGTGCCTTCACTTGTCAAATGAATCGTTTGACAAAGAGCCTGGCGACTCAGAAAATGCCTACCTATTGAACGGTTCCTAATATTCTCAGTCAGCACCCATGAAGCATTTTTCAGAGCTCTCGCCTTCAGCCGAACGCATCGTCGACGTGGCCGAGGTCTTGATCCAGGAGTTGGGTTACAACGGCTTTTCCTTTGAGGACGTGGCCCAGCAGGTGGGCATTCGCAAACCCAGCATTCACCACCATTTCGCCACCAAGGTGGACTTGGGCGTCACCGTCACCCAGCGCTACGCCTATCGCTTTCGGGAGGCGCTGCTGCGCATTGAAGGCATCAGCGGCAAGGCGCCAGATCGCCTGCGCGCTTATGCCGATCTGTTTGAAAGCACTTACGAGAAGAACCGTCGCCTGTGCATTTGCGGCATGCTGGGCGCCGAGTCCGACTCCCTGGCCGACAACCTGAACGCCGAGGTGCAGCGCTTTTTTCAGATCAATTTGGACTGGCTGCATCGCGTCATTGCCGAAGGTCAAGCAGCCGGTAGCTTGCGGGCGGATACTGCCGCCGCTGCCTGGGCGCAAACCCTGTTAGCCACCATGGAAGGCGCCATGCTGGTTGGACGGGGCCTGCAGTCAAAGCAGGGCCCGCGTCAGGCGATGGGTTTGCTGCTGCCCTTGCTGCTGGCTTGAAGGCTACACAACCGGGTTCACCATTTCCCGGACGCACCGCCACCGCCAAAATCGCCGCCACCCCCGCTGCTGAAGCCGCCAGAACTGCCACCTGAACCGCCACTCCAGCCGCCGCGATGGCCAGATCCCCAGCCACCTGAGCCCGGATCGAAGCCGCCGCGTCCGCGCCGGCCGAGGCCAGAACCTGCCCCCCGTCCGTAGCCCGCCAAGCCGCTGGCCAAGGCAAACACCAGGCCAGCCATGGCCGCCAACGCGGCCACCACCAGGCTGGCGGTCAGCAACCAGGTCACCACGCCTATGCCGCCAGCCGTCAAAAAGGCGCCGGGCTTGCGGCCAAAGATGCCGCCCAGGACCCGCACGAAGAGTGGCACTACAAAAAACAGCAGCACCAAGGTGTCCAGCCAGCGAAAACCGCCGTCACCTGCGGCCCCGCCCGAGCCCGACTGGCCCGCCGCAGGGCTTGGCAATTTTTCGCCAGTGATCAAGGCCATGAGCTGGTCCAGCCCGGCTGACAAGCCGCCCGCAAAGTCGCCCTCGCGAAAGCGCGGCGTAATGGCTTCACTGATGACTTGCCGCGCTGCCAGATCAGGCACCGCGCCTTCCAGCGTCTTGGCGGTGGCGATGCGCACGGCGCGGTCGTTCTTGGCCACGACGATCAGCAAACCGTCGCCCACATCTTTGCGGCCGATCTTCCAGAGATCGGCTACGCGCTGGGTGTAATCGACGATGTCTTCGGGCAGGGTGCTCGGCACCATCAGCACCACGATTTGCGTGCCACGCTGCTGCTCAAACGCGGCCAGCTTGGCCTCAAGGGCTGAGCGCTGACCGCCGTCGAGAGTACCCGTCGTGTCGATCACGCGGGCACTGAGCGCGGGGATGGGCGCCAGACCGGTCTGGGCCAACAACAAGCCTGGAAGTAAGCAAGCCAGGCCCAAGGTCAGGGCAAGGCCCCGCAGCCACTCGGCAAAGTGCAGACTCCAGCTAGGCCGTGCGCAAAGCATGCTGAGCGCGCCTTATTTTTTCTCGAAGTTGACCGCCGGCGGCTGGGTGATCTGCGCCTCGTTTTGCACCGACAGATTGGGCTTGACCTGGTAGCCAAACACCATGGCTGTCAGGTTGTTGGGAAAGCTGCGCGCCAGCACGTTGTACTGCTGCACGGTCTGGATGTAGCGATTGCGCGCCACGGCAATGCGGTTCTCCGTGCCTTCGAGCTGAACCCGCAAGTCCTGGAAGCCCTGGTTGGCGCGCAGGGTGGGATAGCTCTCGCTGACGGCCATCAAGCGCGACAGCGCTGAAGACAGGCCCGCCTGGGACTCTTGAAAGCGCTGCAAGGCGGCGGGGTCGTTCAGCGTTTCGGGCGTGACCTGAATGGCCGTGGCCCGCGAGCGTGCCTCGATCACGCGGGTCAGCGTTTCTTGCTCAAAGGCGGCTTCACCCTTGACGGTTGCCACGATGTTGGGCACCAAGTCGGCTCGGCGCTGGTATTGGTTGAGCACCTCGGACCAAGCTGACTTGGTCTGCTCATCCAGGCGCTGGAACTCGTTGTAACCGCAGCCACTGAGCGCTACGGCCAAGCCCATCAACGCGAACCATTTCAGCCATCGTGAAAACATGAGCGAGCCCTTTCAAAAAGCAAACGCAAACAAGAAACGCTTAGAGGATAAGGTCAGCCCAAGGTATAGCAAGCTCAGCAGGCACGGGCTTGCTAAAGTTCCCAGCTTGCTACAGTCTTGGGTTACACCCTATCTTCATCCTCATGCCACGCGCAAGCAAATCCACAGCTCTTCATAACGGCCGAGCCGACGACACCGAAGCGGCCTTTTACGAGGCCCTGCAAAGCGGGGACATCGACAAACTCATGGCCTGCTGGGCTGATGAAGACGACATTGTGTGCGTGCATCCAGGCGGTACGCGTCTGGTGGGGCTGGCCGCTATTCGTACTGCGTTCGAGCTGTTGTTTGCCCATGGCAGCCTGCGCGTGCAGCCCGATCAGGTGCGGCGCGTGGAGTCTCTGGGCGCGAGCGTGCACAGCGTGCTGGAAAGGGTCGAAGTGCTGACCCCGCAAGGCCCGGCACTGGCCTACGTGATCGCCACCAACATCTACCTCAAGACCGCGCAAGGCTGGCGTATGGTGGCGCATCACGCCAGCCCAGGCACTGCCCATGAGCAGCAGCAAGCCGGTGACGGGCCGGCTGTGCTGCATTGAGCATGGAAAACACAACAATGAACTATGGCGCTCCGTGGTGGCTACCCGGCGGCAATTTGCAAACCATCTGGGCGGCCTTGCGAGGCCAGCCTTATGTGGCCGCACCGCCAGCCTTCAGGCGCGAACGCTGGCACACGCCCGATGCCGACTTTGTGGATGTGGACTGGCTGGTGGACGACCGCGCCCCAGGCATGGCCACGCAGCCTTTGCTCATCGTTTTTCACGGGCTCGAGGGTTCGTCGGCCAGCCACTACGCGCAAGCTTTTGCCGATGTGGCCAAAGCCCGCGGCTGGGCCTGCGCGGTGCCGCATTTCAGGGGTTGTTCGGGCGAAATCAATCTGGCGCCACGGGCCTACCATTCGGGCGACTTTGCCGAGATCGACTGGATGCTCAGACGCTTTCGCGCGGCACATGCGGGGCCGCTGCTGGCCGTCGGGATTTCTCTGGGCGGGAATGCCTTGATGCGCTGGGCCGCCGAGATGGAAGGCAGCGCCGCCGACCTGGTGCAGGGCGTGGCTTCAGTCTGCTCTCCGCTGGACTTGACGGCCAGCGGCCTGGCCATCGGGCAGGGCTTTAACCGGCTGGTATACACGCGCATGTTCTTGTCGTCCATGGTGCCCAAGGCCTTGCGCAAGCTGGATCAACACCCGGGGCTCTTTGACCGTGCCGCTCTGCTCGGTGCGCGTGACCTTTATGAGTTTGACAACGTGGTGACAGCGCCCTTGCACGGCTTCAAAAACACCGAGGATTACTGGGCCCGCGCCTCGGCCAAACCGCACCTGCATCGCATCAGGGTGCCGGCGCTCGCGCTCAATGCACTCAACGACCCTTTCGTGCCTGCGGCCAGCTTGCCCACATACGCAGAGGTCAGCCCCAGCGTCACGCTCTGGCAGCCGCGCCATGGCGGGCATGTGGGCTTTCCGGCAGGCACGAAAGCCTGGCCCCTGGCCACCCATGTACGCGCCATGCCGCAGGCCGTCGCCACTTTTTTGGCAGCGCAGTTACCGGATTTATCGCCGTTACCAATGGGAGCTGCTCATGGATGACATCGTCAAGGCGGCGCTGGCCAAATGGCCCAACGTGCCCGACTGCTACGGTTGGCTGGGGCTGGACGCACGCGGCAACTGGTACATGCGAGACGACAAGACTCAGGCCGCCGGCCCTTTTGCGGGCGCAGGTGCCAGCGCGGCCAGCAAAGGCTCGCGCTTGCAGCATGAAAAGCTGATCGACTTCATCCAGCGCAACTACGAAGCCGACGCGCAGGGCCGCTGGTATTTTCAAAATGGGCCGCAGCGCGTGTATGTGGAACTGGAAGCCACGCCGCTGGTCTGGCGTGTGGCGCAGGATTTTTCAGTTTGCGCCCACACCGGCGAGCCGGGTCGGGTGCAACGCGTGCTGCTGGACCAACACGGCCGCCTGTACCTGGACAGCGCCATGGGCTTTGGGCTGGTCCACACCCAAGACATGACGCTGGCCGCTGACGCCATTGAGTGTGGGCTGTGGGTGCCCAGCGAGGTCACGGCAGCAGAGCTGCCCCAGCGCTTTGGCTATGTGCGCAGCCCGGCCCGGCAGGCCGCAAGTGCCAGCTGAAAACTCGTTTGCCCATAAAAAAAGCCAGTCAAGTTTGACTTGACCGGCTTTGCTTTTCCTCTGTGACCGAATTCCTCGGTCGTCAGACGCTTCGCAACTTACTTCGCGGCAGCAGGTGCATCTGCCGCCACAGCAGCGGGGGCTGCAGGCTCAGCAAACTTGCCGCCAGCGGCATTGGCCAAGTGCGCAACAGCGCGGCCGATTTCGACATCTGTGAAATCACCGCCACCTTGCGCGCCCATGGCACCTTTGCCCTTGAGGGCAGAGTTCCAGAGGGATTCAAAGCCAGTCTTGATGCGAGGCGCCCAAGCGGCCACGTCGCCAAACTTGGGTGCGCCGGCTGCGCCGCTTGCGTGGCAAGCCACACACTGCGCTGCATAGACTTCTGCACCAGCCTTCAGGGGACGGTTGGCATCGCGAATCTCGACGCTGCCAACTTTCTGGATGCGCATCGCCACCGCTTTTTCAGAGGTGTCAGCGCCAGCGCCAGGCTTGTTGGCCGACACCACGAAATAGACCAAGGCAATGATGCCGAAGATGGGGATTACGAAAGACCAAAACACCATCTGCAGCAACTGCTTTGGGTTTTTGACGGGGCCGGTGTGGCCTTCTTCGTGAGCCGTGCTGGAGTCGTTTGCGCTCATGGCGTCCTCAAAAATAATCGGGGATTTCGGGGCAGCCAGAGACTGCCCTGGCAACCCAGCATTATAGAGCCGGCTCTGCGCGCAGCCTTGCGCAAACCTTGCACCTGCCCACGCCAAAGCCTCCCGCCGAAGTCCCAACTGCTAGAATCCGGCCTTCCCTGCCCCTAGCGGCAGCGCCCCGGCCTTTGCAGCTTAGGCGACCAAACCAACAGCATTTGCGGCTGTAGCTCAGTGGATAGAGTATTGGCCTCCGAAGCCAAGGGTCGTGGGTTCGATCCCCGCCAGCCGCACCAGTCCCCGTCCGCGGCCAGCTCGCGTTCTTTTTCAATGCGCCATGGTCGCCGGCCCCTGCTCCTGGGGTTTGTAGATCTCGTGGTTGTCGGGGCCTGTGACCTCAATCGCGCCGACCAAGCCCTTGCCTACGCGTGAGAGCGCGTGGTCTACCAGCAGGTAGCTTCCCGGTACCTCGACCTTGAAATCAACGATGGTCGCACCCCCCGGGGCTACCAACGTGGTCTGCACGTTTTCTTTGATGGTGTTGGTCGAGCCTTCGCTATAGACCTTGTCGAAGATTTCACCGATGAGGTGAAAGGACGAAATTTTGTTCGGCCCGCCCACGCCAAAAAAGATCCGCACACTCTCGCCGACTTTGGCCGTGAGCTTGTGCTCCTTGGTGAGCGCACCGACCGCGCCGTTGAAGAGGTAAAACGTGGGGTTCTCGTCGGCTGCACGGTCGTGGCTGTACTCGTGGTGGCCCTTGGTGCCTGCCTTGTGCCCGGTGTACAGATCGCCTTGCATCACGTAGAACTCTTTGTCCACCTGGGGCAGACCCTCTGGGGGTTCGACCAAGATCAAGCCGTACATGCCGGCCGAGATGTGGTGCGCCACCGATGCCGTCGCGCAGTGGTACACGTACAGGCCAGCGTTGAGCGCCCTGAACGTGATGGTTTTGCTCTTGCCTGGTGGCACCTGGGTGTCGGCGCCGCCGCCCAGGCCGCCCGTGACAGCATGCAGGTCGATGGAGTGGATGGCCTTGCTGCTGGGGTTGTTCGAGAGCGTGAGCTCGACGGTGTCTCCCTGCCTCACGCGCAGCATGGGGCCAGGCACCTTGCGGTTGAAGGTCCAGTAGGTGAAGGTGGTGCCGTCGTCCAGTTTGCCGTCGAGTTCGACAGTCTCGATCGCGTATTTGATGAACTGCGGTGGGCGCCGGCCCAGGGGCTTGGGCACAGCGTTGGGGTCCTGCGCGACGCTCACTGCCTCGGCAGCGGCAGGCGCGATAGCCTCGGTTTTCGGCGCCGCGCTGTACAGCGCAACCGCTTGGTCGGTTGCTGATTTGCTGGACTTGGCAAGCGCTGCGCCGGTCACTTCCAGAATGCCTTCCATGCCGATCTGGCGATGCCCAGGCAAAGAGCAAAAGTACGTGAACTTGCCAGGCTGCGTCACCTTGAACGTCAGCTTGGTAGGCGTGGCGTGGCCAAACTTTTTAGAGGCCACGTTCATCCCCTCAAACACGATGTCGTGCTCTGCGCCTTCGCCACTTGAAAGGCTCAGCTCGATGGTGTCGCCGACCTTGGCATGCAGCATGGGGTTGGCGTTACCTTTCTCATCGAAGAAAACCATCTTGCCGTTGGCCAAGCCGGTCGTTAGGACGATTTTTTGCACCGAGGATTTTCTGGCCTCGGCTTGAACGGCGACCTTGCTTGGCACGACGGTGCTGGCAAGGGCCGTGCTCAGCGGTGCTGCGACAAGCAAAAGCGCCACGGCATAAGAAATGGGGGCGAGGGCTCTGAACATCATGGGGTTACCTGAACTTTCGTTGCTGCGGACTGCCGCGGAACCTGATCGGATCAACGGTGTGGGTGAACCGTTGAGCTGACTGTAGGGAGCGCCCATGTCGCGTTGATTGATCAGGATCAAACGATGAGTTGCGGGGTGTGAGCGTTACGTTTCCTTGCAGAACATGCATCATTCTGAGTGGCTCAACGGCAAAGGATGAACGATCTCAGCAGCTTGATATTGGGGTCTGCGCGTTTCCCAACGCCGCTTTGCCCGCCGACCCACCGCTGAAGGTCGCTCCTCCGTGGTGCTCACCGGCGCGGCCATTTGCTGTGGCAGTGAGGCGGGCGGGCGTATCTGGTTAGGCCTTGCGAAAGGCCTCCAACTCCGCCCGCGTCGGCAGGCCGTCACAGTCCCCCGGAAACTGCACCACCCGCGCGCCAATCGCATTGCCGCGTGCGGCGGCCGCTTCAAGGCTCAGGCCTTCAAGCAGGCCCGACACCACTCCGGCTGCAAAACCATCGCCGGCGCCCACGGTGTCCACCACGCGGGCCACCTTGACGCCTGGCACTTGGCCGCGTTCGGTGGCGGTGGCGTAGTAAGCGCCTTCAGGCCCGAGCTTGATGACCACGCCCTTGGCGCCGCGGGCCAGGTAAAAGTCAGCGATGCCTTCGGCGCTTGGCTGGCCGGTGAGCAAGCGACCTTCTTCAAGCCCTGGCAAGACCCAGTCGCTGAGTGCGGCCAGGCGGTTCATGCAGTCGATCATCTCGGCCTTGGACGGCCACAGGGCAGGGCGCAAGTTGGGGTCAAAGGAAATAGTGAGGCCTGCCTTGCGTGCCTGCGCGGCCAACTCAAAAACCAATGCGTGTGTGGTGGGCGAAACGCCGACAAAAATGCCGGTCAAATGCAAGTGCCGCGCGCTTGCGCAGCAGTCCGCTTGCAACTCGCTGGCCTGCATGCGACTGGCCGCCGAGCCGCGTCTGAAGTATTCAATCTGCGGGTCGCTGCCGTCGTCGCTGCGCGACTTGAGCATGAAGCCGGTGGGGTGTTGCGCGTCCACCGCCACATGGCGGTGGTCAATGCCTTCTTCTGCCAGCACGCCCAGCAAATGACGACCAAATGAGTCTGAGCCCACCCGGCTGAGATAACCGACCCGCAAGCCCAGCCGGGCCAGACCGATGGCGACGTTCAGCTCCGCACCAGCGGTGCTGCGCTTGAAAGCGGCCACGTCTTCCAGTTGGCCTGGCGATTGCGCTGCAAACAGCACCATCGCTTCGCCGATGGTGATGACATCGAGTTTCATCGCGCTGTCTTTCATGGTGTTTGCAAGCTGCCATCCGTCAGCCGCGTCTGCGTCCAGGTGGTCACGCCGTTGCTGCACGGGTACTTGGCGGCCTCAGCTTCATTGATGTCCACGCCCAAGCCCGGTTTGTCGTTGGCGTACACAAAACCTTGGCGAAATTCAGGCAGTCCGGGGAAGACGTCGAGCAGCGCTTCGCGCGGGCCTTTGAGTTCCTGGATCACAAAGTTGGGCGGCTCGGTGCCCGACCATTCCTGCACGCCAAAGTTGCGCGAAGCCAGGTCAATGTGGATGTTCGCCGCATGCGCCAGCGGCGACATATCGCCCGGCCCGTGCCAGGCGGTGCGCACGCCGTACTGCTCGGCAAAGAGTTGCAACTTGCGGCCCGGCGTAATGCCGCCAACCTGGCTCAAGTGCACGCGCACAAAATCAATCAAGCGCTCGGCAATGATCCCGCGCCACTCAAACGGGTGGTTGAACAGCTCGCCTTGCGCCAGCGGAATGTTGGTCTTGCGACGCAGCTCGCGCAGCCATTCACCGTCTTCCAGCGCAATCGCGTCTTCCAAAAAGAACAGCTCATACGGCTCCAGCGCCTGCGCAAAGCGAATTGCGTCGGCCGGCTTGAGCCGCTCGTGCACGTCGTGACACAACTCGACTTCAAAGCCCACGCGGCTGCGCAGCGCGTCAAACATCTTCTCGGTGTCGCGCATGTATTTGCGCGCATTCAGGTAAATGCCGGGGGCCGATTGCTCGGCCGCATGCGCCGGCGCGGGGCCAAAACTGCCGCCGCCGTAACCTCCGCTTTGGCAGCGAATGTGCGTGATGCCCTGCGCGCGGTACTTCTCGATGTTTTCGCTCAGCTCGCTCACATCGCGGCCGTCGGCATGGCGATAAATCGGCACGCCTTCGCGCACCTTGCCGCCAAATAATTGGTACAGCGGCATACCCGCCAGCTTGCCCTTGATGTCCCACAGCGCCATGTCGATGCCCGAGATCGCGTTGTTCTCGATCGGGCCGTTGCGCCAGTAGGCGTTCTGGTGCATCAGCTGCCACAGCTCTTCAATGGCCTGCGCGTCGCGGCCCACCACCAGCGGCTTCAGGTATTCCTCGACCAGGCATTTGACGGCCAGGTGCCGGTAAGCAAAGGTGGCGCAACCCAGGCCGTACAAACCGGGCTGATTGGTCTCGACCTTGACCACCATGAGGTTGATGCCCTCAGGCGCAGTGAGGATGACTTTGACGTCGGTGATCAGTGTGGACATTTTTTATCGAAGCCTTAAAGCACAGCCAGCCAGCCGCCATCGACATAGATGATTTGCCCGTTGACGTAGCTCGACGCCTTGGACGCCAAAAACACGGCAGTGCCCACCAACTCTTCAGGCCGGCCCCAGCGCTGGGCCGGGTTGCTGGCTTTCACCCAAGCGTCAAAGCTCGCGTTGTTGACCAGCGCCTCGTTCATGTCGGTGAGGATGTAGCCGGGGCCGATCGAGTTGGCCTGGATGTTGTGCTGCGCCCATTCCGCCGCCATCGCTTTGGACAGCAGCTTGATGCCACCCTTGGCCACTGTGTAAGGCGCCACGGTAGCGCGCGCCGCCTCGCTGGTGAGCGAGCCGATGTTGATGATCTTGCCGCCCGACTGCCGCGCAATCATGCGTTGCGCCGCCGCCTTGCCCACCAAAAACGCGGCCGTGAGGTTGGTGTCCATCACGCGTTGCCAGTCTTTGAGCGCCAGTTCCAGCATCGGCTGGCGGTGCTGGATGCCGGCGTTGTTCACCAGGATGTCGATGGCCAGACCCTGCGCGTCAAAGTTGGCAAACGCGCCCTCCACAGACGCTTCGTCGGCCACGTCAAATGCGGCGCCTTGGGCGTCCAGCCCGAGTGCTTGCAACTGCTGCACCGCAGCGTCCACCACCGCCGGTTGGCGGCTGTTCAAGATGACCTTGGCGCCGGCTTCAGCCAGGCCTTGCGCAATGGCCAGCCCGATGCCGCGCGTGGAGCCGGTTACCAGGGCCGTACGGCCGGACAAATCGAACAGTGCGGGGCTGGTGTTGGGCTTCATGACAGAACTTTACCTTAAAGGTATGACGATTAGACTGAGAATGACAGGGACGAATTTCACCCACATCCACTCCAAGTTGCTGCCATGAAGATCACCAAACTCACCACCTTCCTTGTCCCACCGCGCTGGTGCTTTCTCAAGATCGAAACCGACGAAGGCATCGTCGGCTGGGGTGAGCCCGTGCTCGAAGGCCGGGCGCAGACCGTCGCCGCCATGGTCGATGAACTCGGCGACTATTTGATTGGCAAAGACCCACGCAACATTGAAGACCACTGGAACGTGATGTACCGCGGCGGTTTTTACCGAGGCGGCGGCATTCACATGAGCGCAATTGCTGGCATTGACCAGGCGCTGTGGGACATTAAAGGCAAGGCGTTGGGCGTGCCGGTGTCGCAACTGCTGGGCGGCAATGTGCGCGACCGCATTCGCGTCTACAGCTGGATTGGCGGGGACAGGCCTTCAGACACGGCTGACGCTGCCAAGGCCGCCGTGGCGCGCGGCTTTACCGCCGTCAAGATGAACGGCACCGAAGAGCTGCAGTTCGTGGACAGCTTTGACAAGGTTGAGCGTTGCCTGCAAAACGTCGCCGCCGTGCGCGAGGCCGTGGGGCCGAACGTCGGCATCGGCGTGGACTTTCACGGCCGTGTGCACAAGCCCATGGCCAAGGTGCTGGTCAAAGAACTGGAGCCTTACCGCCTGATGTTCATTGAAGAGCCCGTGCTCAGTGAAAACTACGAAGCGCTCAAGGAAATCGCGCCGCTGACCTCGACGCCTATCGCGCTGGGCGAGCGTTTGTATTCGCGATGGGACTTCAAGCGTGTGCTGTCCGAAGGCTATGTGGACATCATCCAGCCTGACCCCTCGCATTCCGGCGGCATCACCGAGACGCGCAAGATCGCGGCCATGGCCGAAGCCTATGACGTGGCGCTGGCGCTGCACTGCCCGCTGGGGCCGATTGCGCTGGCGGCCAACTTGCAACTCGACGCTGTTTGCTACAACGCCTTCATACAGGAGCAAAGCCTGGGCATTCACTACAACGCAGCTAACGACCTGCTGGACTATGTGAGCAACCGCGAGGTCTTTGCCTACGAAGACGGCATGGTCGCCATCCCGACCGGGCCGGGCCTGGGCATTGAAGTGAACGAGGCGTATGTGCGCGAGCGCGCTGCCGAAGGTCACCGCTGGCGCAACCCGGTCTGGCGTCATAAGGACGGGAGTTTTGCCGAGTGGTAACTGCTAGACTCGCCGGCCTCTATGCCTAGCAAACCCACCGCACCGCTCGCCCAATTTGGCTTTGACTTTGAAGAGACCAACCCGGACGGCACGCGTGCGTTGGATTCACTTTTGCAGGCTAGGCCGGCGCCGCGCCCGCGGCGCACTCTGCCGGCCTCAAACCCTTCAAACGTCCTAAGCGCCGCGCCTGCGTCGGCGCTGCCATCGCTCCCCGCGCCAGCGTCGGCGCTGCCACCGCCCGTCGTACCGGCCTTCTTGCTGGCCGAGCCGCCCAAGCCG
>CAZNQE010000013.1:21296-47734 GCA_964575005.1 uncultured Polaromonas sp.
AGCCGCCGGCCGATCCCGCGAAGAGCGCGCCCGCCGCTGATCTGGAACACATGGCCGCAGCGCTGGCGGCCCACCCGGACTTCAAGGTCTTGCGCCGCCTGGTGCCCTGCCGTTCCTTTATAAATTCGGCAGCGTCGGCAATTTCATCGCTGGCCACCGTGCTGGTGCTGGACACCGAAACCACGGGCCTGAATCCGGCACGCGACAAGATGGTGGAGCTGGCCATGTTGCGTGTGCAGGTGGACCGCCGCACTGGCCAGCCTGTCGGGCTTATGCAGGTTTACAACGGCCTGGAAGATCCGGGCATGCCCATGCCTGACGAGGCCCGCGCCGTGACCGGCATCACTGACGACATGCTGCGCGGTCAGCGTCTGGACGATGCGCAGGTGCATGCCTTGCTCGAAGGCGTGGACCTGGTGATTGCGCACAACGCCGGCTTTGACCGGCCCTTTGTCGAAGCGCGCTTTTCAGCCTTTGAACGTTTGAGCTGGGCATGTTCTTTTGCAGACATTGACTGGAAGGCGCTGGGGCGCGGCTCGGCCAAGCTCAGCGCTTTGGGGCTGGACTTAGGATTTTTCTATGACGCGCACCGCGCCGAAATGGACTGCCACGCCTTGCTCGCGGTGTTGATGGCGCCGCTAGCGCCCCTGGGCCAGGCCGCGCCCGTGTTGGCCGAGGCCGCGACCTCACCCACCCGCAACGGTTTGCTGCAGTTGCTCGCCGCCGCCCAGTCCCCGAGCTACCGGGTGCACGCCACCGGTGCGCCGTTTGATGCCAAGGATGCGCTCAAGGCGCGAGGCTACCGCTGGGATGGCGCGGCCAAGGTCTGGCACACCCGAGTTGCCGCGGCCGACGCGTTTGCTGCGGAATGCGCCTGGCTCAAGCTGACTGTGTTTGGCGGGCGCTCTGCGCGCATCGACGTTGAAGAACGCGATGCGCTGAGCAACTACGCGCTGCGGCCGGGCAAGGTCAGCTCACACGCGCTGTAAGGGCGGCGTCCGACTGCGCCCCTCACCGCTTAGTTAGCGCCAACGCTGCGGCCGATCTCCGGCCAGCGCCTGTGCAGCCAGGTCCAGGACGTCAGGCCCACGCACAACATGGTCAGCGAGGTGACGGCGAGTGCAACCGTCGAATGCATCACCAGCGGCGCAATCACGCCGGCCACGATGCCGTTGGCGGTTGATCCCACAAAGGCCTGCATGGACGAAGCCATGCCGCGTCGCTCAGGGTGCAAGTCCAGCACCAGCAGCGTGATGACCGGCACCATCATGGCCCAGCCAAAGCCAAAGATGGCAATCGGGAACATGGCCCAGCTCACATGCGGTGTGAACAGTAAGTTGGCCACCACGTTGATCACCGCCACCACCAGCATGACCACAAAGCCGTGGCGAATCTGCTGCTTGGGCGGCAGGCGTCCGGCCATGCGGCCGCTCAGCCACGCGCCCGTCATGATGCCGGCAATGCTGAGCATGAAAAACCAGAAGAACTGTGACGGCGCCAGGCCCAGGTGATCGCCCAAAAAAGCCGGCGCGCTCAGCACATAAAGAAACATGCCGTTAAAGGGGATGCCGCTGGCCAGCGCCAGCAACAAAAAGCGCGGGTTCGAGCCGAGCTGCCAATAACCACGCATCAGGTGCGGCACGTTAAAAGGCTGTCGCTGCGTCGCGTGCAAGGTTTCAGGCAGCAGCCTGAAGTTGGCCGCCCAAAGCAACACACCCACGCCCGTCAAAAACCAGAAGATGCTGTGCCAGTCCAGGTGCACGAAAAGCCAGCCGCCCACCATGGGCGCGATGGCGGGTGCCACGCCAAAGTAGATCGTCACCTGGCTCATCACCTTTTGCGCCTGCGCCGGCGGGAACATGTCGCGGATCACGGCGCGCGACACCACGATGCCCGCCCCCGTGGACAAGCCTTGCATGGCCCTGAAAAACACCAGCTGCCCGATGCTTTGCGACAGCGCGCAACCGGCCGAGGCCAGCGTGAAGATGGCAATGCCCCACAGCACCACCGGCCGCCGGCCAAAGCTGTCCGACAGCGCGCCATGAAAAAGGTTCATGAACGCAAAGCCAAAGAGGTAAGCCGACAGCGTCTGCTGCATTTCCACCGGCGTGGCGCCCAGCGACTTGGCAATGCCCGCGAAGGCGGGCAGGTAGGTGTCGATGGAAAAAGGCCCGAGCATGCCGAGCAGCGCCAGCAGCACCGCCAGCGCCCAGCGCGGCGCGCGCCAGATCAATGCGGCATCTGGGTTCATTGGGCTTTGAGTTTCAAGGCGGTGTCGTACAACTCGTTGCGCGGCGCGCCTGTGATGTCGGCGGCCAGCTTCACAGCAGACTTCAAGGGCAGCTCGGCCAGGAGCAGTTGCAGCACGCGCAAACTGTCATTGGCCTCGGTCGCGTCTGGCGCGGCATGCAGCACCAGCGCAAACTCGCCGCGCAGGCGCTGTGGGTTGGCGGCCAGCCAGGCGCTCAGGTCTTGCGCAGCCACAGTGGCAATTTCTTCAAACTGCTTGGTCAGCTCGCGGCCCACGGTGAGCGGGCGCGCGCCTAGCGGCGCAAAGGCCTTGGCCAGGGCTTCCATGCGGTGCGGTGCTTCGAGCAAGACCACGGCGCGCGGCTCGGCCAGCAAGTGCTGCACCGCCTGGTCACGCTCGCCCGCCTTGCTGGGCAAAAAGCCCGCAAACACAAAGCCGCCCGCTTGCGGGTTGGCGTTGGCGTTCAGGCCCGCCACGCTGAGCACCGTGGTGATGCTGCTGGCGCCTGGCAGCGGCATGCAGGCATAGCCCGCTGCGCGCGCGGCCGCGACCAGGCGGGCGCCGGGGTCGCTCACGGCGGGTGTGCCGGCGTCGCTCACATAAGCTACCCGCTCGCCGCGCTGCAGGCGTTCAATCACCAGACCTGCGGCTTCGGCTTCGTTGTGTTCATGCACCGCCAGCAGGGGCTTGCTGATGCCGTACTGGCGCAGCAAGGTCTGGGTGTGGCGCGTGTCTTCGCAGCCAATGGCGTCAACCAGCCCCAGCACATGCAGGGCGCGCAGGCTGATGTCTGCGAGGTTGCCGATGGGGGTGGCCACCACGTACAGTGTGGCAGGCGGATAGTTTTGCAGGCCGGCGGCGGCCCGTGCGGCGTCCAGGGCCAGGTCGAAGGATGCGTTCAATGTTGTTTTCCAGGAAGGCCGATCAGGTTACCACCAAGCGGCGCGGCGACGCGGCCGAGGCCTTGGCGCTGGCCCATCTTCAAGCGCGGGGCTTGCGCCTGCTTGTCGCCAACTTTCGCACGCCGGGCCGCGGCGGTGGCGAGATTGATCTGGTCATGCGTGCGCCAGACGGCACCGTGGTTTTTGTGGAGGTGCGTCAGCGCAGCAGCGCCAAGTTCGGCGGTGCGGGCGGCAGCATTGGCGCGGTCAAGCAGCGGCGCATCATCTTTGCGGCGCGCCACTACCTCATGCGACTGGCCACCACGCCGCCTTGCCGCTTTGACGTGGTGCTGGTGCAAGGCGCTGCGGGCACTGAAGAGCTTGAGTGGTTGCAAGGCGCTTTTGATGCGAGTTGACCTCTGTTTTACCAATGAAAACCACGACGGCCAGCCGCTATCATGGCGCCCATGATTGAACAACGTATCGAGCAGCACTTCATTGACAGTGCCGACCTCAAATACCAGGCGGCGCAGACCCTGTCCAAGCCCATCGCTGCAGCGGTGGCAGCCATCCTGGCGAGCGTGACCAGTGGCGGCAAGGTGCTGGCCTGCGGCAGCGGCAGCAGCGCCGCCGATGCCCAGCGTTTCGCCGCTGAATTCGTCGGTCGCCATGAGCGCGAGCGGCCCGAGCTGGCCGCCGTTGCGCTGGCCGCAGACGCTTGCCTGATGAGCTCGCTGACGCAGGACTTTGATTGCAGTGCCATCTTCGCCAAGCAGGTGCGCGCCTTTGGCGGCGCTGGCGACGTGTTGCTGGCCTTGAGTGCCCACGGCAATTGCGCCGAGGTGCTGGCGGCCATCGAGGCCGCACACGAGCGCGACATGACTGTGGTCGCGCTGACCGGCAAGAGCGGCGGCAAGATCACACCCGTCCTGCGCGAGACTGATGTCCATGTCTGCGTCCCGCACGATCGCAAGGCCCGCATTCAGGAGGTTCATCTCCTGGTGTTGCATTGCATCTGCGACGGCGTTGACGCCCAATTGTTAGGTGACCCGGAAGTAACCGTATGAACAGCACGAAATACACAATGAGCAAACAACCCTCCCTGCGCCTGGGCGCCCTGGTGCTGGCCCTGGCGGGCCTGGGCACGCTGTCGGCCTGCGTGCCGCTGGTCATGGGCGGCGCGGCCGCAGGCGCTTTGGTGGCTTCTGACCGACGCACCTCGGGCACGCAGCTTGAGGATGAAACCATCGAGCTGCGCGCGGCCAGCCGCATCCGTGCGGACTTTGGCACCCGGGTTCGCGTGAACGTGGTGAGCTACAACCGCCAGGTCTTGCTGACCGGCGAAGTGCCCAACGCCCAAGACCGCGAAGCCGTGGCGCAGCTGGTGGGCAAGGTGGACAACGTGGAGTCGGTGGTCAATGAGCTGGCCGTGCAGAACTCGCCGACATTGACGCAGCGCTCGGCCGATCTGCTGATCACCGGCCGCATCAAGGCGGCCTTGCTGGACGCGCGCGACTTGCAGGCCAACTCAGTCAAGGTCGTGACCGAGCGCGGCGTGGCTTATCTGATGGGCCGTGTGACGACCCGCGAGGCCGAGCGCGTGACGGACATCGCCCGCGGCGTGTCGGGCGTGCAGCGTGTGGTGCGGATTTTCGAGACCATTTCAGAAGACGAACTGCGCCGCCTGCAATTGCCGGGCAAGTCGCCGGCGGCCGCGCCAGCCTCGCGCTCCTGAAAGCAAAACAGCCAGCCCGTTAAACGCGGCTGGCTGTTTTGTTGGCAGGCTCTACGCTTACTTCAAGCGCTTGATCAGGCTGGACGTATCCCAGCGCTGGCCGCCCATGGCTTGCACGTCGGCATAGAACTGATCGACCAACGCGGTCACGGGCAGGCGCGCGCCGTTGCTCTTGGCTTCGTCCAGCACCAGGCCCAGGTCCTTGCGCATCCAGTCCACCGCAAAACCAAAGTCGAACTTGTCGGCGTTCATGGTCTTGCCGCGGTTGTCGAGCTGCCAGCTTTGCGCAGCGCCCTTGCCTACCACGTCCAGCACCAGGTCCACGTCCAGGCCGGCTTTTTGGCCAAAGGCGACGGCTTCAGACAAGGCTTGCACCAGGCCTGCAATGCAGATTTGGTTGACCATCTTGGTCAGCTGGCCGGAGCCGCTCGCGCCCATTAGGGTGAAGGCTTTGGAAAATGCCATGCCCGCTGGCTTGACGTTCTCAAACGCTGGGGTGTCGCCGCCGCACATGACCGTCAGCGCGCCATTTTGAGCGCCAGCCTGGCCGCCTGACACAGGTGCATCAATGAACTGCAGCCCCAGGTTTTTGGCGGCGGTGTACAGCTCGCGTGCCACGTCGGCTGACGCCGTGGTGTGGTCGACAAAAATGGCGCCGGGCTGCATGCCGGCAAAGGCGCCGTCTGCGCCCAGCGTGACGCCGCGCAAGTCGGCGTCGTTGCCCACGCAGCAAAACACGATGTCGGCGCCAGCGGCGGCTTCACGCGGGGTGGCGGCGTGGCGCGGGCTAGATGCGGCCGCAAACTCTTGCACCCAGGCCGCCGACTTGGCAGCTGTGCGGTTGTAGACCGTCACTTGGTGACCGGCCAAGGCCAGGTGGCCGGCCATGGGGTAGCCCATCACGCCCAGGCCGATGAAGGCGACTTTGCGTGACGGGGCGGGTGTGTAGGTCTTGGTGTTGGTGCTGTTCATGGGGCGCGATTCTGACACACAGCCATGACAGTTGAGGCCCTGGCCCGCGCGTTTGCGACCTATCATTTTGAGCTTGGCGTTTGGGCGCCTTTCAAAAGGATGGCCGCTATGAAAGGCATGGTTTTCACCGAGTTCCTCGAAATGGTCGAGAGCCGCTTTTCCGCCGATATGGTGGACGACATCATTGAAGAAAGCTGTCTGCCTGGCGGCGGCGCCTACACAGCCGTGGGCACCTACGACCATGCAGAACTGGTGGCCATGGTGCTGGCGCTGTCCAAACGGGTCGGACAGCCCGTGCCCGAGCTGGTGCACGGCTTCGGTGTGCACCTCTTCAGCCGGTTTCGCAGCACGCACGCTCAGTTCTTCGGGGCCGCCACGACGGCGCTGGACTTTTTGGAAGGTATCGAAAGCTACATCCATCTTGAAGTGCGCAAGCTGTATCCGGACGCCCAACTGCCTCAGTTTGAATGCACACGCGCAGCCGATGGCCTGACCATGGTTTACCGTTCGCCGCGCCATTTTGGCGACCTCGCCGAGGGTCTGATTCGGGGCGCCATCACGCACTTTGGGGACGCGGTGGACGTCAGCCGACACAACGCTGCCGATGGCTCAGTCGTGTTTGACCTGAGAACCGCGCGCTGATGGCTGCGCCAGACCAAGATGCCCGAAACCAACGTCCCGACGCAGGATCCTGAAGACACGCTTCGCCGTATGCGGCTGCGGCTAGCCCGTGAGCGCTCGGCACGCAAACAGGCTGAGGTCCTGCTAGAGCAAAAAAGTCAGGCACTTTATCTTGCCAACGTGGCGCTCAGGCGAACCGCAGACGATTTGGAAAGGCGCGTCGCCGAACGCACGGCCGATGTCAGTGAAGCCATGCTGCGGGCGCAGTCGGCCAACGCCGCCAAGAGCGAGTTTCTGGCGCTCATGAGCCATGAGATTCGCACGCCGCTCAATGGCGTACTGGGCCTGTCTGGCCTGCTGCAAGCCACACCGCTCGATAGGCTGCAAGCGGGCTATGTGCACAACTTGGTCAATGCGGGCGAGTCCCTGATGACCCTGATCAACGACATCCTGGACTTCTCCAAGATTGAGGCTGGCGAAATGCGGCTTGAAAGCTTAAGGTTTGATCCGGTCAAGTGGCTGCATGAGACCGTGGCGCTCATGGAGCCCAAGGCCCAAGTGCGCGGAGTCGAGCTTCAGATCGAGCTGCAAGGCCCGTTGCCGCTCACCTTTTGCAACGACCCCACCCGGCTGCGCCAGGTGTGGCTGAACCTGATCGACAACGCCCTGAAGTTCACGCCACGCGGCAAGGTCACCGTCGGACTGGACTGCCGGAACAGCACTTTGCGCTGCAGCGTGCAGGACACCGGCATTGGCATGTCTGCTGCGGTGTTGGAGCGGCTTTTTGAACCCTTTCGCCAGGCTGATCAAAGCATGACACGCAAGTTCGGCGGCACCGGTCTGGGCCTGGTGATCTCCAAGGCTTTGGTCGAAAAAATGGGCGGTGTACTAGAGGTCAAGAGCGCGGAGGGACGTGGCAGCTGTTTTTCGTTTGAGCTGCCAGCCCTGGCCGAGGACTGGGCACCAGAGCCGCTGACGGTGGCGCTGGCGAGCACGGGGAAGGCCGAACTTCGTCAGCCAGACCAGAGTCTGATGGCTGCTTTGCGTGTGCTGGTGGTGGACGATCATCCGGTCAACCGACTGGTGACGCGCGGCCAATTAAATGAACTGGGTTGTCCTGCGCCTTTGGAAGCGTCAAACGGATGGCTGGCCCTTGAGCGACTGCAGCATGAGGTTTTTGACGTGGTCCTGATGGATGTGCAGATGCCCGGCATGGACGGTCTGGAAACCACACGGCGTTTGCGTCAGATGACCTTGCAAAAGCAGCCGCGTGTGATTGCGATCACCGCCAATGCCTTTGCTGATGACCGCAATGCCTGTCTGGCCTCTGGCATGGACGGCTTCGTGAGCAAGCCCGTGCAGATGGCCGCCTTGCGCGAAGCCCTGAGCGCCTGAGAAGCGTTCAGCCCGGGAACAGCGACGGCACTTTGGCTTTGCTGCGCGCCTCCGCAGGCGTGATGCGTTTTTGCCGCACCAAATCAGCCAGCGACTGGTCTAGCGTTTGCATGCCCAGGCTGCCGCCGGTCTGCACGCTCGAATACATCTGCGCGGTCTTGCCTTCGCGGATCAGGTTGCGAATGGCTGGCGTTCCCAGCATCACCTCATGCGCGGCCACGCGGCCATCACCTGCGGCCGTCTTGCACAGCGTCTGCGCCAACACGCCTTCCAGCGATTCGGACAGCATGCTGCGCACGCTTTCCTTTTCTTCAGCCGGGAACACGTCAATGATGCGGTCGATGGTCTTGGCGGCACTGGCCGTGTGCAGGCTGGCGAAGACCAGGTGGCCGGTTTCAGCGGCTGACAAGGCCAGCCGAATGGTCGCCAAGTCGCGCAACTCGCCAATCAAAATCAGGTCAGGGTCTTCGCGCATGGCTGCGCGCAAGGCGGCTTCCAGGCTGCGCGTGTCGCGCCCCACTTCGCGCTGGCTCACGAGGCAGCCCTTGGGGCCGTGCACAAATTCAATCGGGTCTTCCAGTGTCAGGATGTGGCCACTTTGCGTTTGGTTGTAATGGTCCACCATCGCTGCCAGCGTGGTGGATTTGCCCGAGCCCGTCGGCCCCGTCACCAGCACCAGGCCGCGCGGGCGCTGCGTCAAATGCTTCAAGATGTCAGGCGCGCCAATCGCGTCCAGCGGCTGCACCTCGGCCGGGATGGTGCGAAACACCACGGCCGTGCCACGGTGCTGCGCAAAGGCGTTGACGCGAAAGCGCGCCAGGCCTGGTACGCCCCAAGCAAAATCCAATTCGTTCGACTGCAAAAATTCGCTGCGCTGCTCGGCGCTCATGGCGCTGTCGAGCAAGGTGTCAATCGCGTCGCTGTCCAGCACCGGCAAGTCCAGCGGCTGCATGTCGCCATGCACACGCAGCCAGGGCGGCTGGCCGGCAGACAGGTGCAAGTCCGAGGCGTGGGCCTGCACGCTTTGGGTCAGCAGGTCAATGAGTTGCATGAGCGATCCGGCCTTCGGTTCGGCGGCCCCGTGGCGAGGCCAGGCCGGTTGTTAAAGTCCGGAGTATGCAAAGCTCTGAATCATTTAATGCATTTAAACGTCCAGCCTTGAGCAGTCCGGCCTTTGCCGCGGGCGGCGCGCTGGATATGAGCATCGCCACCGGCCTGGCCGCCGTGCGTACGCGCATGCTTCAAGCTTGCGTTGCGGCAGGGCGCGCGCCTGCTGCCGTGCAATTGCTGGCCGTCTCCAAGACCTTCGGCCCCGAGGTCGTTGTGGCGGGTTTGCGCGCCGGGCAAATCGCCTTTGGCGAGAACTACATCCAAGAAGGCGTGGACAAAATTTTGGCGCTGCGCCAGTGGCTGGCCGAGCCAGCGCAGCGCGCGCTGTCCCTGCCTGCGCCTGAGTGGCATTGCATCGGCCCGATTCAAAGCAACAAGACGCGGCTGGTGGCTGAGCACTTTGACTGGGTGCAGTCGGTGGACCGCCTGAAGATTGCCGAGCGCCTGAGCGAGCAGCGCCCGGCGCATTTGCCGCCTTTGCAGATTTGCCTGCAAGTCAACATCGACGGAGGGCCGACCAAGTCGGGCGTGCCGCCGTCGGAAGTGCAAGCGCTGGCCGAAGCCGTGGCGCGCTTGCCGCGTTTGCAATTGCGCGGCTTGATGGCGATTCCCGAGCCCGCCGCTGACGCAGCGGCCGCTCAGGCCATTTTTGGACAGGTGCGCACCCTGTTCGACGCGCTCAACGCGTGGGGCGCAGAGGTCAAAGCCTTGAGCCAATCGATGGACACCCTGTCCATGGGCATGACGGCAGACCTGGAAAGTGCGATTGCCGCCGGCAGCACCATGGTGCGCGTGGGCAGCGCGATCTTTGGCAGCCGCACGGCGCGGCCCTGACGCTTCGGCTCACATCCTCAGCGGCAATCGGCTGCTGTCCTTGACCTCTTCCATCACCGCGTACGTCCGCGTTTCGCGCACGCCGGGCAGCTGCCACAGCACGGTGCCCGCAAAGTCGCGGTAGGCGGCCATGTCGGCCATGCGAGTCTTGAGCAGATAGTCAAAGCCGCCGGCAACCATGTGGCATTCCATGATCTCGGGCCGCACCTGCACCGCCGCCTTGAAGGCCTCGAACACATTGGGCGTGGTGCGGTCCAGCAGCACCTCGACAAACACCATCAGCCCGGCGCCCAGCAGGGCCGGGTTCAGCCGCGCCTCGTAACCCAGGATGTAGCCGTCCCGCGTCAGCCGCTGCACGCGTGCCAGCACGGCGGTGGGCGACAGCGCCACCTGCTCGGCCAGCTTGAGGTTGGACAGGCGCCCGTCTTCTTGCAGGCATTGCAGGATTTTGAGGTCGATGCGGTCGAGGTCGGCTAGTGGTGAAGATGGCATGGCCGGATTTTATTCGGCCGTACCTCAAAAAAATGGCAAATAACTCAAGTGGATATTGAGCATCATGGCGAAATCAAACAGTTTTGGAGTCGCGCCATGTCTCATGTCGATCTTGCTTTGCCCACCGAAGTCCAGCGCCTGCCCGACCCGTATTTGCCCGAGGCGCCGGTGGTCGAACCCGCGCTGGCCAAGCTCCAAGGTGCACTCGACTGGGCGGCCGCCGCGCAAGTTGCCGCGCCCTGGGTGGACGCGGTGCGCAAACAGCCGCCGCCCTTCTGGGCCATGGAAAGCCTGCTCAAGGAGTACCCGATTTCCAGCGCAGAAGGCCTCGCCCTGATGCGCCTGGCCGAAGCCCTGCTGCGCGTGCCTGACGCGCCGACTGCGATTGCACTGACGGCCGACCAGTTGGGCCGCGCTGACTTTTCATCGTCCAGCGACGGCGCACTGGCCCGCTTGTCGGCCTCGGCGATTGCGCTGTCCAAAAAGTTCTTGCCCGAGTCTGAAGCGGCCGCAGGTGAAGCCGCCAGCAGCGGCTTGCTTGGCAAGCTGGGCGCGCGCGCCGTGGTGGCGGCCACGCTGCGCGCGGTTCAGTTACTGGGCCGGCAGTTCGTGCTGGGGCAGACCATTAGCGATGCCTTGAGTGAAGCCGACAGCGCGCGCCGCCAGCAGCCCGGCCTGCGCTTTAGCTACGACATGCTGGGCGAAGGCGCGCGCACCGCGCATGACGCTGAGCGTTATTTGCAAAGCTATCAAGACGCGATCAGGGCGATTGCCGAACGCTCCAAACCCGGCGCACGCGTTGAAGAGCACGACGGCATTTCCATCAAGCTCAGCGCCTTGCATCCGCGCTACGAAGCCTTTCAGCGCAGTCGCGTATTGACGGAACTCGTGCCGCGCGTGTGGGGCCTGTGCGAGCAAGCCGCCCGCGCCAACATCAACCTGACCATTGACGCGGAAGAAGTGGATCGGCTGGAGTTGTCGCTCGACGTGTTCGAAGCGCTGGCTGCCCGCGTGGCCGCCGAGCAGCCGCAGTGGCAAGGCTTTGGCCTGGCCTTGCAGGCTTACCAAACGCGCTCGGTCGCTTTGATTGAAAGTGTGATTGCCACGGCGCGCCGCCACGGCATTCGCCTCATGTGCCGCCTGGTCAAAGGCGCTTACTGGGACGCTGAAATCAAGCGCGCGCAAGAAATGGGGCTGGCGAATTACCCCGTGTTCACGCACAAACATCACACCGATGTGAGCTACCTGGCCTGCGCCCGTCTGCTGCTGGCCGCGCCAGATGCGGTGTACGCGCAGTTCGCGGGGCACAACGCCGCGACGATTGCGGCGCTGCTGCAAATGGCCGGTGAAAACAAGAGCAAGGCCACCGACGATGCGCCCGACTTCGAATTGCAGCGCCTGCACGGCATGGGCGAAGGCGTGTTCCGCGAGGTACTGAAAAACCCGCGCATCCGCTGCCGCGTGTACGCCCCCGTGGGCGCGCACCGCGACCTGCTGGCTTACCTGGTGCGCCGCTTGCTGGAGAACGGTGCCAACTCATCCTTCGTGCATCAACTCGCCGACGAAAGCGTGGCCCTGCCCGAATTGCTGCAAAGCCCGCTGTGGCTGGCGCCTGAGCCCAGCTTGCCGCTGCCGCCTGCGCTTTATGGCGCACAGCGTGCCAACAGCGCGGGGCTGGACTTGAGCTTGCCCAGTGCGCGTCAGCCGCTGCTGCAAGCGTTGGCAGCGGCTAAGGTTCCGGCCGTGCCGCTGGCCGACCCAGCGCAAGTGCCCGATGCTTTTGCCCGCGCCAAAGCCGCAGGCTTGGCCTGGCGCAACACGCCCGTTGCCGAGCGCGCCGCCGTGCTGCGCCGCGCTGCCTACGCCATGCAAGCTGACATGCCTGCGCTCTGCGCCTTGCTCGTCAAAGAAGCCTTCAAGACCTGGGGCGACGCCGTGTCTGAAGTGCGCGAAGCCATTGATTTCTTGCGCTATTACGCCAATGACGCCGAGCGCGTAATGCAGCCGACGCTGCTGCCTGGCCCCACCGGCGAGACCAACGAGTTGCGCATGACGGCGCGCGGCGTGTGGGTGGCGATCAGCCCCTGGAACTTTCCGCTGGCCATCTTCACGGGCCAAGTGGCGGCGGCGCTGGCCACCGGCAACACGGTGCTGGCCAAGCCCGCTGAGCAAACACCGGGCATCGCCTTGGCCGCAGTGAAATTGCTTCAAGCCGCTGGCGTGCCGGCCGACGCGTTGCAAGTGCTGCACGGCCCGGGTGAGACTGTGGGCGCGGCGCTGGTGGCTTGCCCCGGCGTGGCGGGTGTGGTGTTCACCGGCTCGACTGCCGTGGCCCGCCACATCAATCGCGCGCTGGCTGCGAAGGACGGCCCCATCGTCCCGCTGATTGCCGAGACGGGCGGCATCAACGCCATGCTGGTGGACAGCACGGCCCTGCCCGAGCAAGTGGCCGACGCGGTGGTGCAAAGCGCCTTCCGTTCGGCCGGCCAACGCTGCTCGGCGCTGCGGCTTTTGTGCGTGCATGAAGGCATTGCCGACGCGGTGATGGAGATGGTGCAGTGCGCGGCGCAAGAACTGGTGCTGGGCGACAGCGCCGACTTCGCAACAGACGTCGGGCCTGTGATTGATGCCGAAGCCGGCGACAACATTGCGCGGCATGTGGCGCGCCTCACGCAATCCGCGCGGGCCTTGTTGCCTGCCTCGACGCAAGAGGCAAAACGCGATGCCTGCTGGCAGGCACCCGCCGCGTTTGAAGTGGCGAGCCTGGCCGATGTGAAAGACGAAATCTTCGGCCCCGTGCTGCAAGTCATTCGCTGGGGCAGCGGTGACCTGGCGACGCCCGAGGCGGTGATCGCCGCCATCAACGCGCTGGGCTATGGCCTCACGTTGGGCTTGCAAACGCGCATTGATTCACGCGCGCAGGCACTGGCAGCCGCCGCGCATGTGGGCAATGTTTACGTGAACCGCAACATGATTGGCGCGGTGGTGGGCGTGCAGCCTTTTGGCGGTGAAGGGTTGAGCGGCACCGGCCCCAAGGCGGGCGGGCCTAACTACCTGTTGCGCTTTTGCGCGGAGCAAACGCTGACCGTGAACACGACCGCAGCAGGCGGCAATGCGGCGCTGTTGGCAGGCGCCTGAAGCATTGGAATCAAGCGCCAGCCTGCGCGGCAGGCTGCGCTGAATCTGCTGGTGAAGCCGGAGACATCGCCAGCACATGCGCCGCAATAAAAGGCTCCAGCGCCTCAATGGCCAGCGGCTTGCAGAACAAAAATCCCTGGTAACACTCACAGCCGTGGCGCGCCAGGAAGTCGCGCTGCGCCTGTGTCTCCACGCCCTCGGCCATCACGGCCAGGCCAAGGCTTTGCGCCAGGCCAATGATGGTGCGCGCAATCGCTGCGTCGTTCGGGTCGGTCAGCACGTCTTTCACAAACGTGCGGTCAATCTTGAGCTGGTCCAGCGGCATGTGCTTGAGGTAAGAGAGCGCCGAATAACCCATGCCGAAGTCGTCAATCGACAGCGTCACGCCCGCGTCCTTGAGCATGCCCATCTTGGCAATCGTGACGTCAATGTCGGAGGCCAGCAGACTCTCTGTGAGTTCGAGCTTCAAGCGCTGCGGCGGTATGCCGGTGCGCTTGATGACGCGCATCACCTGGTCCACAAATTCGGGGTTGCGGAACTGCCGCACGCTCACATTCACCGCCACGCTGAAGGACGCTGTTTCAGGCCGCTTGGCCCACTCGGCAATTTGTGCGCAAGCCGTTTCCAGCACCCAGGCGCCCAAGGGCAGGATGAGTCCGCTTTCTTCGGCCTGCGGCACAAACTCGTCAGGCATCGCCAAGCGGCCTGGCCGTTGCCAGCGCAGCAGCGCCTCGACGCCGATCATGCGGTCATCGCGCCCGACTTGCGGCTGGTAATGCAGCACAAACTGGTGCTCATGCAGCGCATGGCGCAGTTCGGTATTGAGGGCCGCGTTGGCGGTGGCTGCGGCCTGCATGGCAGGATCAAAAAAGCACAGCGCATTGCGGCCTGTGGCCTTGGCCTGGTACATGGCCAGGTCGGCTTGCTTGAGCAGGTCGCCAATGCTGCCTTGACCAGCATGAAACTGCGCCACGCCCACGCTGCAAGTGCCGTGGTACTGGTGGCCCGACAGGTCATAGGGTTCGCTCAGCGCTTCCAGAATTTTCTGGCCCACCACACGGGTCTTGGCCAAAGCCGATACCGCATCGTCCGCCAGGTCTTCCAGCATCACCACAAATTCGTCGCCGCCCAGGCGCGCCACGGTATCGTGGCTGCGCACACAGCCGTTCAGGCGCGCTGCCACCTGCTGCAGCAACAAGTCGCCCTTGGCGTGGCCCAGCGTGTCGTTGAGTACTTTGAAATGGTCCAGGTCAATGAACATCAGGGCGCCCAGGCCCTTTTGGGCTGAGGTCCGGGACAAGGCGCTGGTCAGGCGCTCCATCAGCAGCTGGCGGTTGGGCAACTCGGTCAGCGTGTCATAAAAGGCCAGGTGCTCGATTTCGTCGTCCGTGGCCTTGCGCGCCGTGATGTCACGGCCCACCGCCACCCAGTGCATGAGGCCACCTTGGTTCTGCTCGACCGGCACGATCTCCAGCTCCAGCCAGAACTGGTCGCCGCTTTTTTTGTAGACCGTGAGTTCGGTGCGCACCGGCCTGGACTCGCGCAGTGCCGCGCGGATGCGTTCCAGCTCACGCGGCTGAGTGAGCGGTCCTGTCAGCAGGCGCGGCGTGCGACCCAGCACCTCGGCATCGGTGTAGCCGGTCAGGCGCTGGAAGGCGTCATTGACAAACACGAGCCGCGGCTCTGGCCCTGAGCCGGCTTCGGCGATCAACACGATGTCGTTGAGCCGCGAAATACTGGTTTGCAGCAGCAGCAACTGCTCTTGCGAGCGGCGGCGCTCCGTCACGTCGCGAAAGTAAACGGCCAGGCCTTCCGCAAACGAGTAGGCCCTGAGCTCCAGCCATTTTTGCCGCGACACATCGAAGACTTCGAACTCGGTGCTCAGCCCACTTTGCAGGCACTGTTGAAGTTCAGGTGCCAAGCGGCTGTTGCCGCCTTCTTCCACCTCGTCCCAGAGGCGGCTGCCCAGCAGTTGCGCACTCTTGCGCTCAAGCAGTCTCTCGCTTTCCGGGTTGACGAAGGTAAAGCAGCCGTCCCTGTCCAGGGTGACAAAGGCTTCATTGATGCTGGCCAGGGTGGTGCTCAGCTGCATCAAGACACGCAGGGACTCTTGCTCGCTTTGCTTTTTTTCCGACAAGTCCAGCAGCACGCCTTGCAAGCCCAGCACTTCGCCGTGCTCGCCCCGCACGGCCTCGCCAGTCGCGCGCAGCCACAAGCGCCGGCCACTGGGGGTCGGGGCCTGCAACTCCAGCGCGAATGGCCTGGCGTCATGGCGGCAGGCTAGCAGCGCTGCGCGCAAGGCGTCATGCGATTCGGGCGTGGCGACTTCCAGCAGGCAGCGGGCCGAGTCTTCGCCGGGCTTGAGCTCGAGCAGGTGGAACAAGGCGTCAGTCCAGCGCAGCTCGCCCGTGGCCAGATCTTGCGCCCAGCAACCGGCACCAGCGCTGCGCTCAAGCTGCGTCAGCAATCCAAACGGAGCCGGGCTATGGAAAGGTGTTCTTGCTTGATTGAACGGCATGCTGCCAAGCTTATCGTCTTTGGGGCCGATACCTGACCCAGGCCACCCAGAGTCCCCATCACTCTCCCCATCACTCGGCCGCGTCCTACAAGCCGAACTACACCGCAGCCTACAGGCCAGGTGCGTACGCTCCGTAAATTTCGCCCATGCGTTTGCTCTCTACCTTCACCCGCCCGTCGAACACCACCGTGGCCGCACCAGCTGCACCGCTGGACGCCCTGCGACTGTGCGCCAGCACGGCCTGTCTGCGCGCGGCCTTGACCTTGCTGTGCAGCCGACATGGGCAGTTACTGCGGCTGGAGATTTTGCCGACGCAGCAGGCCGGGCGACGGCAAGCCCTGTGCTTTTTGCGTATGCAAACCCAGGCGCAAGAGCAGCGTGTGATGCGAGCGCTGGGCCTAGGCCGCTTTGGGGGTGACCTGGTGCTGGTGGTGGATTTGGCTGACGCGTCGCAAGCTCAAGATATGGCAGCGGGACCGACGGTCTCGGTGTCGGTATTCCCGGCCGAAACTGAAGCGCTCACCGAGTCGCAAACCACTGCCGCCGAGTTGTGGACCAGCGTTGCGCCGGGCAATCTCGGGTCGACTTCACACCGGCATTAAGACCCGCATTGACATCGGCACGGATGAACTTATTTGGTTACGCTTCTTGCAAGGCACGGTGGCGCTTTTACCCGGTCTCATCGGTAGCATCAGCCTCTTTCTTTGAAGGACACTCTGATGGCTCAACCGTTTTTCGGCCGACGCGACCCTGAACCCATTCGCGGCAACACTGCCGCGGCGCCTGCCGGTGCCAATGCCCTGCAGGCCAACGCGCCTGCGCCCGCTGCCAGCACAGCGCCAACGCCGGCGGCAACGGCCTCTGCTTCAGGCTCAGGCTCAGGCAGCAAATTGACTGTGGGTCCCAATATCAAGCTCAAGGGCGTGGAGATCACGGACTGTGACACTTTGCTGGTGGAGGGAACGGTCGAGGCCACCATGAATTCCCGTGTGATCGAGATCGCGGCGCAGGGCGCTTTCAAAGGCTCGGCCGAGATCGACATCGCCGAGATTTTTGGCCATTTCGACGGCACCCTGACCGTGCGCCAAAAGCTGGTGATTCATGCCACCGGACAGGTCACCGGCAAGGTGCGTTACGGCAAACTGGTGATCGAAGAAGGTGGCCAGCTTTGCGGCGACGTGCAGCATGTGGCGGGCAGCAGCACGGGCGTGGGTCATGGCGCCAGTACAAGCAGTTCAAGCAGTTCAAGCAGTTCAAGCAGTTCAAGCAGTGCCGGCCACGCGCCGCTTGCAGGGTCCGGCCGTGTGCTGCCTTCGGGCTTGAGCAAGATGGGCTTGCACGTCGCAAGCTGAGCCTACTCAAGCCTAGGCTGCTGCGTGCTGCTGGCGGCTGCGCGTCAGGGTGAAGACCGTGCGACGTTCGCCCACGGGCGCACCGCGCACGCTCACAAGAGTTGCGGCACGCCAAGGGGCCAATGCGGCCTCTTGTGCAGCATCCAGCCAGCCGAGCTGGGCCATCGTTTCAACGCTGGCTGCAAACAGCGCGGGCTTGCTGCCATCAATGATCTTGATGGCAAAGGCCTCGCCCCGGCTCTTGCTGGCCACGGCCTGAACGCCGTCGGCCCCAACCTTGGTGACCCAGTCGCCCGCGCCGATGCGCATGAAGGCCTCGTCATTGCGCCCCGTGCCTGACACGAGGTCAGGATGCGCGCTCATGGCCTGGCTGAGCAGCGCGTAGCTGGCGCCAAAGCGGCTGTCAGCCGCACCGCTGGCCAGGCGCGCAAAAGCCAGGGCCAGGCGAGACAGTGGCGCGGCGTAGTTCGGTGCCGAGCAGCCGTCCACGCCCATGACCAGTGCGCCTTCATCCATGCCAAAAGCCAAGGCTACGTCACGGCGAATCGCTTGCTGGAGCGGGTGCTCGGGCGCCAGGTAGTTGTCCAGCGGCAAGCCGTGTTGAACGCAATACGCCGCAAAGCCCGCATGCTTGCCGCTGCAGTTGTGCCAGCGCTCGTCATAAGGGCCGGGCCTGCCAGCGGGCAGACCAAGCTCCACGAAGTAAGGCATATGGCAGCCGCACTGCAAGCGCTTGTAAGACGTGCCCGAGGCGGCCAGCATGCGCTCGACTTGCGCGACATGTTTGTCCTCGCCGTTGTGGCTGGCACACAGCATGGCCATCTGCGCACTGTCAAAGCCAAAGTGCGCCGCACCACCAGCCTCTATGAAGGGCAGGGCCTGAAACGGTTTGAGCGTGGAGCGGGTAAACGTGGGCCAGTCGGCGTCGCCTGCCGAGGCGAGCAATTGGCCTTGGAGGTTGACCACTGCGATGGCGCCGGCATGGATGCACTCGGGCAAGCCGCCGCGCTCTGTCTGGACCAGGGGAACGTGTTTCATACAGCCCTTCAAGACGCTTAAAACAACTGGAAAACAAGCGGCAGCAGCAGCGCTGCCAGCAGCACTTGCAAGCCCAGCGCGAGGCCTGCGTAGGCGCCCGCGTCGGCATTGATTTGCATGGCCCGCGCAGCGCCAATGCCGTGCGAGGCCGTGCCCAGGGCAAAGCCGCGCATGGACCAGCCGGCGCTGTCTGTCCGCAAGCCGAGTGCGTCAAACAAATACTTGCCGCTGATGGCGCCGACCAAACCGGTGAGCACCGAGAACACCGCTGCCAAGGCCGGAATGCCGCCCATGCTTTCGGCAATGCCCATGGCCACCGGCGCCGTGACGGACTTGGGCGCGAGTGACAGCAATACATCGTGCGGCAAACCCACAGCCCAGCCCAGGCCCACAGCCGATGCACTGGCCGCCGCGCCGCCGGCCAAAGCTGCGATCAAAAGTCGGCCCCAGCGCCGCTGCAGGTCAGCGCGCCGCTGCCACAGCGGCCAGCCCAGCGCGACCACGGCGGGGCCGAGCAAAAAGTGAATGAACTGCGCGCCGGCAAAGTAAGTCGGATAGGGCACGCTCGTGAGAGATAGGCTGGTGGCCAGCACCACCACCGTCCAGAACACGGGGTTGGCCCAGGGCGCGTGCCTGGCGGCCGCGTAGCCGGCTTGCGCGAGCAAATACACCACCAAGGTGGCGGTCAGGCCAAAGAGCGGCGTGGCCGAAAGGTAGACCCAGAGCTCGACGAATTTGGGCATGGCTTTAAGTGTCCTGGTCCTTGCGCCACAGCGCACGCAAGACCAGCGCCGTGACGGCCAGACCCACCCACGTCGAGGCCACCAGCACCAGGAGCATGCGCCCGCCGTACTGGCTGACGATGGACAGGTGCGTCATCACGCCCACGCCCACGGGGACGAAAAGCAGGGACAAGTGTTGCAGCAGGTAATCCGCACAAGCCGCCACGGGCTCACGCACCACAGCCCAACGCAGCGCCAGCAAGAGCAGCAGCATGCCGACGACGGGGCCGGGAAAAGGCAAGCTGAGGCCGCGCGAGAGCAACTCGCCCAGCGACTGCAGGGCCAGCAGCCAGCCCAGGCCGCGCAGGGCGTTCATGCGGGGGTCAAGGTTTTAAAACCGCGGCAAATCCGGGTGCGCAATCTGCCCGCCGCGCACCAGCATTTTTCCGTATTCAGCGCAGCGCTGCAGCGTCGGAATCACCTTGCCCGGGTTCAGCAAACCGCGCGCATCGAATGCGCGCTTGACGCCGAACATCTGCTCGTTTTCAGCAGCAGAGAACTGCACGCACATGGAGTTGAGTTTTTCAACGCCCACGCCATGCTCGCCCGTCACCGTGCCGCCCATGGCCACGCTGGTTTCCAGAATCTCCGCGCCAAAAAGCTCGCAGCGGTGCAGCTGGTCCGCGTCGTTCGCGTCAAACATGATCAGCGGATGCAGGTTGCCGTCGCCGGCATGAAACACGTTGGCGCAGCGCAGCTGGTATTTCTTTTCCATCTCGGCTATCGCCAGCAAGATATCGGCCAGGCGCTTGCGTGGAATGGTCGAGTCCATGCACATGTAGTCGGGGCTGATGCGGCCCGAGGCCGGGAAGGCGTTTTTGCGGCCCGACCAAAAACGCAGCCGCTCGGCCTCAGAGTTGCTCACCGCAATCGCGGTGGCGCCGCAGCGCGTGAGCACTGCGCTCATGCGGCCAATTTCTTCTTCCACTTCTTCAGGTGTGCCGTCGCTCTCGCACAGCAAAATTGCCTCGGCTGTGAGGTCGTAGCCTGCGTGCACAAAGTCTTCCACGGCGGCCGTCATGGGCTTGTCCATCATCTCCAGACCGGCCGGGATGATGCCGGCTGCAATGACGGCGGCCACTGCGTCGCCGGCTTTGCGCAAGTCGTCAAAGCTGGCCATGATGCAGCGCGCCAGTTGCGGCTTGGGCACCAGCTTCACGGTCACTTCAGTCGTCACCGCCAGCATGCCTTCGCTGCCCACGACCACGCTCAAGAGGTCGTAGCCGGGGGTGTCGAGCGCGTCGCTGCCAAATTCAATCTCGTCGCCTTCAATCGTGAAGCCGCGCACCTTGATGACGTTGTGCACCGTGAGGCCGTACTTGAGGCAATGCACGCCGCCGGAGTTTTCGGCCACGTTGCCGCCAATCGTGCAGGCGATCTGGCTGGAAGGGTCTGGCGCGTAATACAAACCATAGGGTGCGGCGGCTTCAGAAATCGCCAGATTGCGCACGCCGCCTTGCACCGCGGCGGTTCGGCTGGCGGCATCCAGCTTCAGGATTTTGTTGAACTTGGCCAGGGACAGCGTGACGCCCAGCTTGTGCGGCATGGCCCCGCCGGACAAGCCCGTGCCTGCGCCGCGCGCCACCACGGGCACGTCCAGGGCATGGCAGGTTTGCAGCACGGATTTGATTTGCGCGTAGGTTTCAGGCAGCACCACCACCAGCGGCCGCTCGCGGTAAGCGGTCAGGCCGTCGCATTCGTAAGGTGTAGTGTCTTCACGGTTCCAGAGCAGGGCGTGGGCCGGCACGGCTTTTTGCAGTGCGTCAACCACTTGGGCCTGTCGTGCGGCGCGGTCCAGCTGCGCCAGTGCGGCTTGCTGTTCATTTGAAACGGGGGCATTCATGTCAAAGCTCCTTAAGAGATGGCCAAGACGAGATGGCCAGGACGCCGCAGCAGCGGGTCCGTCTGTCTTCAAGGGCTGACTTTAATCGACGCTGCCGCCCGGTGGGCTGAGGAAATTTGGGGGAGTTTGTGAATCGCCGGCCGCTGGCCCCTGCGTTTGGCTCAGATCCATGACGCGCCGCATTTCAGCTTGCAGCGCCTGGGCAGAGATGGGCTTGGACACATAACCGTCAGCCCCGGCAGCCAAAAAGCGCTCCCTGTCGCCGGTCATGGCGTGGGCGGTGACGACCACGATCGGGGTGCGCCGGCTGCTGCTGGCCTCCCGTTCACGCACCAGCGCCATCGCACTCAGCCCGTCCATGATGGGCATCATCACGTCCATGAGGATCAGGTCAAAGTCTTCAGCGCCATGGCGGTCCAGCGCCTCTTGACCATTGTTGGCCGTGGCGTGGCTGTGCCCGAGTTGGTTCAAGAGCAGGCCCGCCAGCATCTGGTTGATCGGATGGTCTTCAGCCAGCAAGATGTGCAGCGGCCTGAGCCGGGGAATATCGGGGAACTCGTCCAAAGCCGCTTTGGAGGCCGGCGCTTGGCCGGGCCGCTCGCAGCTGATGTGCAGCTTGAATTCGGAGCCCCGGTCAGGCTCGGATTCGGCGCTGATGTGGCCACCCATGAGCGTGACCAGACTGCGGGTGATGGCCAAGCCCAGGCCCGTGCCGCCGTAGCTGCGCGTGCTCGTGCCATCGGCCTGCACGAAGGGGTGAAAAATTGCATCCGCTTCGGAAGGCTTGAAGCCAATGCCGCTGTCTTTCACGCGGATCAGCAAGCGAACGGTCTCGCCGGGCAGCACCGCTTCCGCGTCCATGAACACCTGCACACGGCCTTGCGGCGTGAACTTGATGGCGTTGCCCACCAGGTTGGTGAGGATCTGGCGCAGCCGGACCGGGTCGAGCATGAGTTGTTCGGGTACCTGGCTGGCGCAGTGCACATCCAATTGCAGGGACTTCTGTGCAGCCAGCGAGGCCAGGGACTGGACGCTGTCCTCCAGAATCTGCCGTGGCGAGCAGGCCTGGAGTTCCAGGTCCATCGTCCCCGACTCCATTTTGGAAAAGTCCAGGATGTCGTTGATGATGTGCAGCAAGTGGTGGGCTGAAGCCTGGGCCAGCGCCAAGTGCTGGCGTTGCCCTTCGCTCAGGGGCGTGTCCAGCACCAATTGCGTCATCCCGACAATGCCGTTCATGGGCGTGCGGATCTCGTGGCTCATGTTGGCCAGCAACTCGCCCTTGAGTCGGTTGGCGACCTCAGCCCGGATGCGTGCTTCATCGAGCTGGGCCTCGTTGGCCTTGATCTGTGTGAAGTCCTGCATCACCCCTGCGAAAAAGCAATCGTTGTCCACGCGGGTCTGCGTCATCGATATGCGCAAGGGGAAGGTTTCGCCATGGCGGCGCAAGCCCATGATGACCTGGGGATTGTTCAGCACGCTTTGGATGCCACCGGCGTCGTTACCCGGCTGTCCTGCCAGTTCGTCCAGCACAACGAAATGCCCGATGTTCTGGCCGATCAATTGATTCAGTGGGTAACCGAACATGGCGGCAGCCGCCAGGTTGGCCTGCAGGATCACTCCGACGGTGTCCATCACCACGATGCCCTCGGGCGCGGATTCAAAAATGCTCTGCAACTTCGATTCGCTCAGGCGCAAGTAGCGCTCGGTGGTCTGGCGCTCCTGAATTTCTTCGCGCAGGCGTTCATTGGCCTGCTTGCGTTCGCTGGAGATCTGGCGGGTGGACGCCAGCGCGGCCTGCAGTCGCTGCAAGATGAGCCAGACCATGCCCAAGCCTGTCAGGCCGACGACGACCAGCACGCCCAGCGACCGGAAGATCATTTCCTCGCCCCGGCCCTTCCAGCTCTGGACGGGAATCCGGACCTCAAGCGCCCCCCGGACGTCGCCCAGTTTCCAGTCCGTCTTGGGCGAGTTGGGGTAACTGTTGTGGCAGGCCACGCAGGAGGCCTGCATGCGGTCGGCCTGGGCGTAGCGCAGCACTTCCTCGCCGTTGATGACCTCTTTGCGCGTGTAGGGTTGGCTGGGGTTGATCCGCAGGTGGGCCAGGGCATCGGTCTGGAAACTGTCGAGTTGACGGCCGGTTTCCCGCCAGGGGAAGGGATGGTCACTGAAGAGTTTGACTTCTTCGCCGGGACTTTGTGCCGCCCAGTACTTGCCAAACTCAATGGCCAGGGTCGCCGGCAGGGGAAGCGCATCACCCTGTTCTTTGTACAGGTGCGTGACGGCGATGCCGCCGCTGGTTGCCCGCGGGAGCAGCTGCTCAGCGTAGTAGTTGCGAAAGCGGGTGACGGCCAGCGCCTGCTTTTCTGCACTTTCGACCAAGTGGTTTTGAAGTATTTGCTTGCTGGTGTCGATAACGTACCAGCCCAGACCGCTGCCGAGGATGACCAGCAGCAAGCCCAGGCTGGGCAGCGCCCAGGCAGACATGCCGAAACGCACAGTCCGGCGGTTGATGCCGCGCAGACATTGGCTCAGGAGGGTGGGCGCTTTCGGCATGGCTCAAGGGGCGGGCGCCGAAGCCCATAACAGTGGGTAACTCATCGGGACGGAATTGTGGCATTCAAGAGTCCTAATGCGCTAATTAATTCTCAATTAATTGAGATTAATGTGTATTTTTGTATTCAAAAAACACTTTTCTTCAGCCACTCGGCAAAGGCTGCGCATTCCCAGCGGTCCATCATGCCGGTGCGCCAGCACAGGTAATGGGCGTGCGGGCTGGGCACGTTGCGCTCGAACAAGCGCACCAGCTTGCCGTCTTCCAGCCAGGGTGCGCCTAATTTCAGGCGCACCAGCGCCACGCCCATGCCGGCCGCCGCAGCGTCGCACATGAGGCCGATGTCATTGAACTGCGAACCTTCCAGGGGCTCGGGCCAGGCCAGTTGGTGGGCGGCAAACCAGGTGCGCCAGGGTTCCAGCGGCGAACGCAGCAAGGTTTCGCCTTCGAGGTCTTCCGGTGACTCGAAGGGGCCATGCTCGCGCACATAAGCCGGTGAGGCCAGTGGCGTGATGTCGTCGCGCATCAGGCAGACATGTTCAACATCGGCATAGCGGCCGGTGCCGAATCGCACCACCAAGTCGGCGTCTTCAGCCTCCACGTCCAGCAGCGGAATGGAGACTTGCAGCGTCAGTTCGATCTCAGGGTAGGCATCGGTGAACTGGCGCAGGCGCGGAATGAGGATGGAGCGCGAAAACGTGGGCGTGACGGCCAGGCGCAGCTTGCGCTTGCCCGGCACAGAACTTTGGCCGGCCGCACCGGGAAACTTTTGCAGCGTGGCCAGGCCTTCGCGCACATGCGCCAGGTATTCGCTGCCTTCGGTGGTGAGCGAAAAATCAGCCCGGCCAAAAAGCTTGGTGCCAATGATTTGTTCGAGCTGCTTGACGCGGTGGCTCACCGCACTGGGCGTGACGAAGAGTTCCTCGGCCGCCTGGGTCACGCTGCGCAGCCGGGCCAGGGCTTCAAAGGTCAGCAGGCACTGGATGGGCGGAATGCGCTTGGCACTGCCCAGGTTCACAGGGGGTGCATTCGCCATGTGCGCAAGCCTTACTTGAAGATCACGGTTTTGTGGCCATTGAGCAGCACGCGGTGTTCGCTGTGCCACTTCACGGCGCGGGCCAGGACCTGGCTTTCGGTATCACGCCCCATGGCGGTCAGGTCTTCCACCGTTCGGCTGTGTTCCACACGGGCCACGTCTTGCTCAATGATCGGGCCTTCGTCCAGGTCCGAGGTGACGTAATGCGCGGTCGCGCCAATCAGCTTGACACCGCGCGCATGCGCTTGGTGGTAAGGCTTGGCCCCCTTGAAGCTGGGCAAGAACGAGTGGTGAATGTTGATCGCGCGGCCGGCGAGGTTCTGACACATCTCGTCGCTCAGGATCTGCATGTAGCGGGCCAGCACCACCAGCTCAGCGCCTTCGGCCTGGATGATTTCGTACTGCCGTGCCTCGGCCGCGGCCTTGGTGGCAGCCGTCACCGGCACGTGGTGAAAAGGCACGTTGTAGCTGGCCGCCAGTTGGTAGAACTCGCGGTGGTTCGAAATGATGGCTCGGATGTCCAGCTTGAGCAGGCCGGACTTCCAGCGAAACAGCAAGTCGTTCAGGCAATGGCCTTCTTTGCTGACCATGAGCACGGTGCGCATGGGCAAACTGGTCTGGTGCAAGTGCCAGCGCATGCCGAAGTCGCTGGCCAGTATGGCCAAGTCGTCTTGCAAGGTTTCAAAAGAATGCTGTTTGCAGGCAAAGCTCACCCGCATGAAGAACAGGCCTGTGGCGTCTTCGTCCTTGTCGTCGGCGTACTGGGCGGCGTCCAGAATGTTGCCGCCGCGTTCAAACAAGAAGCCGGAAACGGCATGCACGATGCCCGGACGATCCGGGCAGGACAGGGTGAGGGTGTAGGTCGGGCTCATGGGGTTGTTATTGTGGCAGTAGCGCGGGCGCGCCTTATTGGGCCGGCCGAGCTGCCCGGGCGGGCGGACTTCGGTGCCAGAATGCACAGACAAACAACAAGTCAAGCGCCCCGGCGGCGCATCCACAGGAGCAAGCATTCATGGCCTTCAAAGACTTCAACATGGACCACCACTGGCTGCCGTTCACGCCGAACCGCAGCTTTCAAAAAGACCCGCGTGTGTTTGTGGCCGCTGACGGCATGCACTTCACCACGCATGACGGCCGGCAGGTCCTCGACGGCATTTCCAGCCTGTGGTGCGTGGGCGCTGGCCACAACCGCAAGCCGATCAACGAGGCCATCAAAAAGCAACTGGACACGCTGGACTACGCCACGGCTTTCCAGGCCAGCAACGACAAGGCCTTTGAAGCCGCCGAGATGATTGCCAACATGGCGCCCGGCGACTTGAACAAGGTGCTGTTTTGCAACTCGGGTTCAGAAGCCGCCGATACGTCGATGAAAGTGGCACTGGCCTACCACCGCGCCCGTGGCGAAGGCCACCGCAATGTGTTCATTGGCCGCGAGCGCGGTTACCACGGCGTGGGTTTTGGCGGCATGAGCGTAGGCGGCATTCCGGCCAATCGCAAGGTGTATGGCACGGCCTTGCTGCCCCGCGTGGACCACATGCGCTTCATTCACGACCCGGTGAACCACGCCTACATTCACAACGCGCAACCAGTGTGGCAAGAAGACCTGCTGCTTGAACTCGAAAACCGCATCTTGCCGCTGCATGACCCGAGCAACATTGCCGCCGTGATCGTGGAGCCGGTGGCAGGTAGCGCGGGCTGGTACTTGCCGCCTGTGGGCTACTTGAAGCGTCTGCGCGAGATCTGCGACAAGCACGGCATCCTCTTGATTTTTGATGAAGTGATCACCGGCTTTGGCCGCATGGGCACGAACTTCGCGTCGGACTATTACGGCGTGGTGCCCGACATGCTGAACTTTGCCAAGTGCGTGACCAACGGCGTGATTCCGCTGG
>CAZNQE010000014.1:0-46884 GCA_964575005.1 uncultured Polaromonas sp.
GGTGAATCGATTCCATGGTGGCGTTAAAGCCCATGGTCCAGCGCCAGAACAAGGCACCGCGCTCTGAAGCCGTGCCGCGGTCCACGATCTGCTCGATCTCGCGCTCGCCGCCGAACTGGCTGAGCGCCAGGATGGTTGCGCCGTGCATGGCGAACAGCAGCGTCGCGCCGTACAAGAAGGCGATCGACAGTGCGTGGAAGGGGTTGTAGAACAGGTTGCCGTAGCGCAGGGAGAACGCAGCCGTCCAGTCCAGGTGCGGAAAGATGCCAAAAGGCACAGCCTCACCCCAGCTGCCCATGAGCACCGGCCGGAACAAACCCAGCACCAAGAAGAGCCAGATGGCGCCAGCAAAAGCCCAAGGCACGTGCGTGCCCATGCCCAAGGCGCGAGCGCGCCTGTAGGTACGAGCCCACCACAGCAAGACGGAAATGGTCAGGAACAAGCCGGTGATCTGCCACCAGCCGCCTTGGTTGAGGGGCGACAGGCCCAAGCCGTTGCCCGGCGGTGGTGGTTCGAGCGCCAGCCAGAAGAGTTGACGGATGAACTGGATCGGGTCCCAGTTGACGGACGCCAGCATGTTCAGGCCAATGATGTTGAAGGCCAGCGTGCCGAACACCAGCGAGGCCACACCCAGGCCACCCAGGTAGATGGGGCCAAGCTGTGCGTTGCCCAGCTTGCCCAGCCAGTAGAAGAAGCCGGGCTCATGGCCCAGGCGGGCTTCATTGCCGGGGCCGAGTGGGACACCGTGATGCAGCGGGCCTGTGGCCTGCACGACGGTAAAGAGGTTTTGGTATTGCGCCATGTTGTTCTCCTGTGCCTGTACCGTTTAGCGCCAGATCGGCATGTTGAGCCACCAGCCCCACCACTCGGGCCAGCCTCGGCTCCAGAACGGGCCGCTGATGACGATGCACAGCGCGCTGAAGAGCACCGCGGCCAAGGCCAGGAACAGACCCACCCGGTGAATGCCCAGGGTGCCTACGGAGTAGCCAATGATGTCGCGAAAGAAGGTGTCTTCGTGCTCGGGCGTTTTCACGGTCTCGCCCTTGGCAGGGTTGGTGGCCGAAAGCACCAGAGCCCCGTGCAGCGACAGCGCAAACACCGTGGCAAAGAAAAAACTCACGGCGATCATGTGCGCCGGGTTGTAGTGAAAGTGCAGGTACTGGTAGCCCACGTTGGACACCCAGTCCAGATGGCTGAAGATGCCGTAGGGAAAGCCGTGGCCCCAGGCGCCCATGAGCACCGGACGAATGACCACCAGCGTGACGTAAGCCAGGATGGCCACGCCAAAGGCGAACGGCACATGCAAGCCCATGCCGAGCTTTCGGCAGATTTCAATTTCTCGCATCATCCAGGACACGAATGCGCCAATTGCGCAGACAGTAATGAGCTGCCACAAGCCGCCTTCCATCAGCGGCGCAAAGCGCAGGCCGTAGGACAGGTCAGGTGGGGCAATGCTGATTTGCCAGAGGTTCCAGGTCGGACCTTGCGACGCGCCCCACAAGATCAGGGCGGTGCCCAGAAACGTGAAGAACAGCGTGGTCACGCCAAAGAAGCCGACGAAGAAGGGGCCGACCCAAAAGTCGAACAGATCGCCACCGACCAGGGTGCCACCGCGTACGCGGTATTTTTTTTCAAAGCTGAGCATGGCCATGTCGGCTCTCCTGTCGCTTGAGAGAATTCTTGGGAACTAAAAAAGAGCAGATGCTGCGCCGGCCAGGGCGCAGTGCAGCATCTGCACTTCGCCTGGGATCAGGACTTTGCTGCGGGCACCGCGGCTGGCATGGGCGCGTTTTGCGCTGCTGCAGCCACCGGTTTTTTTGCACCGTCGAGCCAGTTGAACTTGTTTGTGCTCAGCAAGATGAGGTGAATCATCGCGGCCAGCGCAAACAGAAAAACGGCTTGTGCCACCATGGCACGTAACGGATCGAAAAGACGCCAAATTCTCCACATGGTCATTACTCCTAAATGATGTGAGACATGAGTGTGTAAACCGCTGCATGGACGCCCGAGAAAAGGCTGGCCTTTTGCTCAGCGCCTGGCAGCCAGTTTTGCCAATGCAGCCCGACCAGTTGGCCGAGAAGCGCGATTGACAACAGCAGCACAAAGCACGGGGCGAAGATCAGGACAAGCGTGAGCTTGTCATCCCGGTGAGATGGCTTAGGTGAATAAGACATGTCGTTCATGGCAGTTTCTCCATTCATGAGTTAACCGAAACTTAGAACCAGGGTTTCCATGCCCACACCAGCGCATGTGCGACCACGGCGATTGCCGTGAAAGCTACAAAACCCTGGATGTAGTACGTGTGAAACTCCTGAGCTTCCTCGTCGGTCAGGCCGGAAATTGAAGTCCGAGTTGACATTCGAATGCTCCTTCTCAAAAAGGCCGGATGGCCTGCGTTGCGCGCAGCCCGCGCAACATGGGCGTCCGCAGCAAATTGCCACGAAATTCGAGTGAGTGGAGGCCGCTCATGTCATTCATGCCGGCTCTCCCAGGCCCATGTGCTGGCCTGCGGCACTGACGTGCTGCTCGGTCACCAAGGCTTCTTTAGCGTCGCGTGCCAGTTGTTCTGCGTGGTCGCGCAAGCGTTTTGCCGCAGAGATCTGCACCAGCACCGGCTGCTGCGCCACCAGCGCATGCAGCTTGACCTGCGCCTGGTCGGCCCAGGGCGTGGCGGCTTCACCAGTGACTCTCGCCAGCGTGGGCTCGGCCTTGTCCATGTCGGTGCCCAGCGGCAAGATATGAAAAAGCGCATCAAACAGCGCGTTGCACACTTCTTGAATCAGGTAAGTCGCGCCGCTGTAGCCCATGAAGGGCGTGCCCGTGTGGCGGCGGATGATGGCGCCGGGGAACGAGGCGGGAATGAAAGCTGCACGCATGGGGCCTGTGCTACCGGCTTCAGCCAGATACATGCGCTCGTTGTAGCTGCCAAACAAAATGAGCGGCGTTTGCTTGTGCACCAAGGCGCGCACGGCTTCGTTGTCGGTCTTGTTGCCGGCGGTGCGCGAGATGGCAAAGCGGCAAGGCAATCCCATTTCGCCTTCGAGGAAATTTTTCAGCCCGCGCGTGTAGGTGTCGGTGGCCACCACGGCAAAGCTGGCGGTGGCAAAAAAGTCTTGCGTCACCGAGCGCCACAAGTCCCACACGGGCTTGAGCGTGGTGTGCTTTTCGCGCTCAATGAAAGGCTCTGGGTCCAGGCCCAGAATCTCGCCGAGCTTGCGCAAAAAAGCGGTGGTGCTGTGCAGGCCAATGGGCGCTTGCAGGTACGGCCGGTCCAGTGCTTCGCAGAGCATGCGACCGAACTCGCGGTACATGCAGATGTTGGCGTCCGCTTCGACCAGTTGCGAGACTTCGGCCAGGTGGCTGCCCAGCGGAAAGGTCAGGTTGATGTCGGCACCGATGCCTTGCACCAGGCGGCGAATCTCGGCTATGTCGCTGGCGCTGTTGAAGTTGCCGTAGCAGGGGCCAATGATGTTGACGCGCGGCTTTTCGCCTTCTTTGCGCTTGCGAGCCGGCACTTTTTTCATGCCGTACTCGGTCCACAGCCAGTACATGGCGCGGTTGGCGCACTGCCACTGGTCTTCGTCAATCGTGCGCGGCAAAAAGCGCATGAGGTTGGTGCCCTCGGGCGTCACGCCGCCGCCGATCATTTCAGCTATCGAGCCTGTGACGACAACCGCTGGCAAGTCCGGGTCCAGCGCCGCGTGCGCTTTTTTCATCGCGCCTTCGGTGCCTTCGCGGCCGAGCTGCTCTTCAGCCAGGCCCGTGACGACTATAGGCAATTCATGCGGGGGCAGGGCGTCGGTGTAATGCAGGACGGATGTGACAGGCAGGTTCTCGCAACCCACAGGGCCGTCGATGACAACCTGCAAGCCTTTGATGGCCGTGAACACGTAGACCGCGCCCCAGTAGCCACCCGCACGGTCGTGGTCGATGACGTAGTTCATCGGCGGCTTCTTAGCAAGCGGCGCTGTTGGCTGGGGTGCGGCGTGGTCGGTCATGAGCCAATCGCCTCTTGCGCTGCGCGCTTCTTGGCTGCTTTTTCTCGCTGGCGTTTCATGTCGGCGCGGAAGTCCGGATGTGCCACCGGCACCTCGGCCCACACACCGGCTTGATCGGCCTTGCCGACTTCGCCAAAGAAAGCGTTCATGGTGTCAAAGCGCGCCTGGTTGCCCATGGCGCCGTTGATGACCTGAACCAAAGAGCCCGCTGCAGCAGCGCCCATGAGCGGCCGGGCTGAGATCAGGTTGGTGAAGTACAGCGACGGGATGCCGGCTTCTTTGGCGAACTGCACGACGGGCGTGGTGCCAATGGCCAGGTTCGGCTTGAACTCTTTGACAGCCGCCAGGTCTTGCTCAAGCGAAGCGCGGAACTGCACATGCACGCCCTTGGCTTGCAGCCAGGCCGCGTCGCTTGCGTTCCACGGTGTGGCCGGGCAGGCGGAGCCCACGTAGCGCAAGTCAGCGCCGCATTCCACCAGCCAGCGGGCGACCAGAAGCTCGGAGCCCTCGTAGCCGCTGAGCGTGATGCGACCTTGGATCTTGGTGTTTGCCAGCACGGCACGGATCTGGGCCAAGGCCTGGTTGCGGGCGATATCAATCTTGGCTTGCGGCACACCCGTGGCCTGGCCGATATGGCCCAGCCAGTCGTGCGTGCCATCAATGCCCACTGGCGCAGAGCCAATGATGGGCCGGCCGGCGGCTTGGAATTCGCGGATGGACGCGGTGTAAAACGGATGAATCGCGGCAATCGCGGCGCCGTCCAGCGCGGCATACAGCTCGCGCCATTCACGCGTGGGCGCCACGGTGCCGACGGCCAAGTCCATGGGCGCAATCATTTGCGCGATGAACATCGGGTCGGCCGGGAACATCTCGCCCAGGAGCGTGATGGTGGGCTTGCCCGAGCGGGCCTGGCGCGGCGCAGGCACCGGGCCGGCCATGACTTCCTGGCGGGCGTAGCGCAGCATGGCGCCTGTCAGCACGTCTTTGGCTTCGGCATGCGTGGGCACGCCAAAACCGGGCACGTCGATGCCGATGATGCGCACGCCGTTGATCTCTTTGGGCAGCAGCTGCAGCGGCACGCCACTGGCCGTGGGCACGCACAGGTTGATGATGATGACGGTGTCGACCTGACTCGGGTCGGCTTCGGCGTGCACCGCTTCGCGGATGTCTTCAAACAGCTTGCCCGTGACCAGCGACTCGGAGTTGAAGGGCACGTAACCCACGCTGCGGCGCGCGCCGTAAAAGTGACTGGTAAAAGTCAGGCCGTACACGCAGCAAGCCGAGCCACTGAGGATGGTGGCGGTGCGGCGCATGCGCAGGCCCACGCGCAGCGAGCCAAAGGCGGGGCACATGCTTTGCGGTTGGTCGTGCGGGCCCTTGGGGTAGTCGGCCGCGTACTGGCCGAGGATCTCGCTCTTGCCTGCGGCGGCTGCGGCGTCCAGCATCGCGTCCTTGCCGGCGTGGCAACCCAGGCCGTCCACGCCGGGCGTGGTCTTGACAGGAACGATGGGGATGATGGACGACATGGCGTTCTTTGAAAATCAGGCCGCGTCGTAAACGACTTCAAGCGAAGGCTTGACCACGGTGGTCACGCCGCACATGTCGAATTCAGTCGCTGGCTCCAGCACGACGTTGCGGCCCACGGTGTCGGCGCTGAAGAGACCCAGCAGGCCGTCTTGCGTCATGGGCTTGGGGCGCACGGGCGGGGCTTCACCCACGTTCTTGGCCAGGTCTTCAAACAATGGGCCCCACTCGCTGCCAGGCTTGCCAATGATTTCGTAGCTGGCGCTCTTGCGGCGGATGTCTTCATTGGCCGGAATCGCTGCCAACACCGGGATGCCGACGTCTGCTGCAAAGGCCGCAGCCTCGCCGGTGCCGTCGTCTTTGTTGATGACCATGCCTGCCACGCCGACGTTGCCACCGAGCTTGCGGAAGTATTCGACGGCGCTGCACACGTTGTTGGCGACGTAGAGACTTTGCAAGTCGTTGCTGGCCACGACGATGACTTTTTGGCACATGTCGCGGGCAATCGGCAGGCCAAAGCCGCCGCAGACCACGTCGCCCAAGAAGTCGAGCAGCACGTAGTCAAAACCCCACTCGTGAAAGCCGAGTTTTTCAAGCGTCTCGAAGCCGTGGATGATGCCGCGACCGCCGCAGCCGCGACCGACTTCAGGGCCACCGAGTTCCATGGCGAAGACGCCGTCGCGCTTGAAGCAGACGTCGCCAATGCTCACGGTCTCGCCAGCGAGTTTTTTCTTCGACGAAGTCTCGATGATGGTGGGGCAAGCTTTGCCGCCAAACAGCAAGCTGGTGGTGTCGCTCTTGGGGTCGCAACCAATCAACAGCACTTTTTTGCCGCCTTGCGCCATGGAATAAGACAGGTTGGCCAGCGTGAAGCTTTTGCCAATGCCGCCCTTGCCATAGATGGCGATGATTTGCGTTTCTTTGGTCGGCGTGCCGGTGTGCACAGCATCGGGCTCTTGCGAAGCTTCGCGGCGCAGGTTGTCCACAAAGTTGATGGTCTGTGACTTGCCAGATTCCAGATTGGTGGGGGAAGCGTTCATCAGTGTCTCCAGTCCAAAACCATCTTGAGGCACTCCGCGTCGCCAAAGGCGACCTCGTAAGCTTGGGACGCGCGGCCAGGGCTCTGGTTGTGCGTGATCAATCCATCCAGTGACAAGCGGCCTGCGGCGACCAGTTCCGTCACGGCCAGCAGGTCGGCGCGTTTCCACTCGGCAGCCACGCGGATCTGCGCTTCACGCATGAAGGCGGGTGCGTAGTTGAAGGCGATGCGTTCTTTGTAAAAACCAGCCAGCACCACTTCACCGCCCGCTTTGAGGCGCGGGATCACGCGGTCCAGAACGCTGGCGTCGCCGCTCACGTCGTAAATCGCGGCGTAGTCGCGGCGCTGGTCTTCGTCGGGGTGAATGACTTGGTAGCCTTCGCCGCCGCTGCGTCGGGCGGCCGTGGTGTCCCACACGGTGGGGGCGGGCAGGCCAGCGGCCACCGTCAGCCGCGCCAGCAGGCGGCCCATGACACCGTGGCCAATGATGAGTTGTGGTGGGGTGCAGGGCTCGCGTGTGCCGCCTAAAGCGACGCTGTGGTACGCCGTGGCGGCCAGGGCCAGCAGGGCGGCGTTGGCGCCTAATTCGGGGGCGACTTGCACCACGCGGTCTTGCTGGACGCGAAGGTGGGCTGCAGCGCCGCCAAACAGGTTGTGTACGCCGTCAAAGCATTTGGCGCCCGGCACAAACACCGTGTCGCCGACTTTCAGCCCTTGAAGCGCGCTGTCGCCATGAATCTTGGTGATGGTGCCGACTGTCTCGTAGCCGGGGACCAGCGGGTAGCCCATGCCGGGGAAGGCGGGCATGCTGCCGTCCCACAAAAGCCGCTCGGTGCCGGTGCTGATGCCGCTGTATTGCACGGCCACGTCAATGTCGCCGTCTATCGCGGCATGCATCTCCAACTGCTGCACTGACAAACTGCAGGGTTGCTGGAAAACAATGGCCGGGGACTTCATGGGTGTATTTTTAGGTTGACATTGACGAGCGTCAATCTAAATTGACGCTTTTGGCGGTATTTGGCTGATTTGTCAGGGTAAACACTGAGGTTTAGCCCCGTTTTTTGGCCAAAAGCAGGCCGGCGTGCAGGCGCATGGGGTTGCTCAGGCGCTTGATTTGCGCAAATCCGGCCTCGCTCAGCAGGGCCGTCAGCTCATGCGCCGTGCGCAATTTGCCTGCGCCCATGGCCAGCAGATAAAAATGAAAGTAGGGGTCGCTGACAGCGGGGCTGCCGCCGGTTTCTTGTGCCATGGGCTCGGCCAGCAGCAAGTGCCCGCCTGCTGGCAAGGCGTCATGAATGGCTTTGAGCAGCACGCGCACGACCTCGTCTGGATGGTCATGCGCCACGCGCAGCAGGGTCACAAGGTCGGCGCCCTGGGGCAGTGCGTCGGCCGTGAAGCTGCCGCCGTGTGCGCTGATGCGTCCGCTCAAGCCCTGCTGGACAAATCGCCCTCGGGCTATGGCGGCTACTGGCGGCAAGTCAAACAGCATCAGTTCCAGTTGCGGCGCATGGCGGGCGAGTTCTGTCACCCAACCGCCCTGGCCACCGCCCACGTCGAGCACGCGGTAGTGTTTTGAAAAGTCGTAGCTCGCCAGCAGTTCTTCAATCACGAAGCGCTGCGAGCTGGACATGAGCTCGGAATAGTGGGCGGCTTGCGCTGCGGTTTGCTCGGGGCTCAGGCTTGGCGGCGGCGCTGAAGCTTCATCAGTGACCCCATCTTTGGCATAGGTCCAATACGCATGCATGCTGGCTTCCCGCGGCGCCTGCAAGAGCTTGAGCGGGTCGTTCATGTCGGCGTAGAGTAGGGCGTTGTGCTCGATCATGGCTCTGAGGCCCGCATGCGTGACGACAGGCGCGCCCAGTGCACCCAGGCCGTAGCGGCCACCGGCGCGCACATTGAGCAGGCGCAGGCTCACGGCTGACTTGAGCAGGCGTTCGAGTGCGGCAGGGTTCAGGCCTGTGTGTCGTGCCAGTTCGTCGGCGCTGGCCGGGGCGTCCAACACCTTTTCAAGCAGGTGCAGGCGCACGCAGGCCAGCAAGACCTGGCTGTGCACAAAGCCCGCCATGAGTTCAAACAGGGCGTCGGCGCGGCGGCGCGTGATCCAGCGACCGACGGGGTTTTGCAGGGCCCAGCGGTACAGCGCGGGGCTGGTCATCCAGCGGTCGATCTGGCCGCTGATACGCGCACTCAGTGGTGCGCCAGAGCCATTCAAGCCAGGCGAGGACGAGGGCAAGGGCTTTATTGCCCCCGGCTCAGACGCTGGCACGTGCTGCCTGTCCCGCTTTCACGGCAATGCTGTCGCAGGCGCTTTGCGGCAGCAGGCGCTCGGATTCGCTGTGCACCAGCTGGCGCATGGCGTCGCGGCTGGGGCAGGCGGGCACCGCGTCTACGGCAGTCTGCATCAGGCGGCGAAAGTAAGCTACGGCACCCACCAGCCCCAAGTCGGCGGCGGTGCTGGGTCGGCCGTGCTGCGCGTCCTGGCCCATGGGCTTGCCCAGGCCATGCGCACCCATCACGTCGCGTATGTCGTCGGCCACCTGGTATGCCTCGCCCAAGGCGTCGCCCAGTTCGCGCCAGGGCAGCGGGTCAGCGCCTGCGGCCTGGGCGCCAGCGCAGGTGGACGCCACAAACAAAGCTCCCGTTTTGGCGCGTTGGTAGCGGCCCAGTTGCACGCGTGGCTCGCATTCCCAGGCTTGGCCGGCCACGATGCCGTCGGGTGCGCCTGTGCCTTGGCACAGCGTCAAAAAAAGCGGCGCCAGGCGCTGTGGATGCGCGGCGCCGGCGGTGGCCAGGGTCTGGTAGGCCAGCACAATCAGAGCGTCGCCGGCCAGCAGGGCCAGCGGTTCGCCAAATTGCTTGTGAACGGTGGTCAGGCCGCGGCGGGTGTCGGCGTCGTCAAAGCAGGGCATGTCGTCATGCACCAGGGACGCGCAGTGCAGCAGTTCAAGCGCGCTGGCGGCGGCGTTGGTGAGTTCAGGGGCGTCTTCACCGCAGGCGCGGGCGACGGCGAGGCACAGCTGCGGGCGAATGCGTGCGCCACCGGGAAACACGGCGTGGCGCATCGCGGCTAAGAGTCGGGGCGGCGCGGATGGGCTGTCCGCCAGGTTGAGGGATCGTTCCAGCGCCTGTTCGATGCGCGTTGTCATGGTCATACGGCCCCGCTTCAGTGGGGTGACTGTCTGCAAGTTGTGACAGTCACTTAGGTCAATTTAACATGACACATCCATTTGTCAATTCGGCTAACTTCTAGGGCGAGGGGCTTGGACCGTAGCGGTTTTGTAAGGCCGGGCCAGCTGGATCACGTGCTGCGGCACCATGGTCTTCATGCGGGCGGGTTCTTCGCGCTGCAGGTGCACCAGCGTTTCCAGCGCCTTCATTTCAACCCGCGCCCGTGCAAACTCCAGCCCGCGCGGGCCGATGCGCGGCATCAGCCAGCTCACCAGCGGCCGCAGCCAGTTGGGCATGCGCCGCAGCGGCAAGCCGCCAGCGGCCAGCTCCACGTTTTTTAAAAAGCCGCGCACGGCACCGGCTCGCCGGCCTGCGCTGCCGGGCGGTTTCAGGCTGACTTCATCGCCCAATAAATCAAGCAAATGCTGGCCACGGGCATTGCGCACCAGCAGCCATTGCTGGCCTTGCCCGCCCATGTAACCGACCGTGATGTCCGACAGGGTGTTGGTGTAGTCCACGCAGGTGCGGCAAGTCATGGGGAAAAAGTCGGGCGGCAGCTGAGACAGCGGCAGGCTCAAAAACGGCAGAGCCTTGACCTCGCCGCTTTTCAGGCGAATCTCGACGTGATAGTCCGCGCGGAACTCCAGGTAAGTGACGTTTTGCGGCTCAGTCGAGATGAGCTGCAAGAACTCATGAAAGCGCTCGGTCGTGGTGTTGTCCGAGCACGGCGTGCCAATGACGAAGAGCTTTTGCAGGCCGTACTCGCGCTCAAGCTGGGGCTGCAGGGCGCGCAAGGCGTAGATCTGGCAGGGAATACCGATGACGGCCAGGCGCTTGTGGCCTTGCGCCAAGGCGGGTTCAACCAGGGCGATCAAAGGCGCGTAACCCATGCGCATGCCCCGGCAGTGGGCCATGTCTTCAGCGCGGGTGACGACCACCGGCATGGGCCGCCACGGGTCGTCCGGGTGTGGCGCCATGGCGATCACGGCATCGACTTCGCCCGCACGCAAGAGTTTTTCAGCGATGCGGGTGGTGATGCCTGTCCATTGCGCGCCAACCAGCGGTGCCTTGAGCGCTGCTTGCCACATGTCCTGGTGCGGGCCGAAGAAGAGCTCGTCGTCGGGTTCTTGGGCTGGCTCCGTATCTAACGTCGAGGTCGGAAGCCGGCGCGTGCGGCCATGCACCCGGGTTTCCAGCGCCGGGTAGTCGGGCTGAATGAACTGGCAAGCCGTGGCGCAGCGCTTGGGCTCGGCCGTGCGCGAGACGCCGCAGTCGGTGCAAAAGTGGCGTTCTGGGGCGGGCGGCAGATCGGCGGGCGTGAAGCTGGCGGGGCTCATTTCAGGGTTTCATGGGTTGGTGTCCAGCGCGTTGGATGATATAAGTGTCACATAAAGTTGACAGTCTGTCGCCAGGCTGATCCGTCCGTTCCATTTGTGCCCTTTGTGCTTCTGACACATGCCCCTGAACCCGCCGCCAACCGCCCCGGCCCTGCTCTGGCTTAAAGCGCTGGGCTGCGTGCGTGGGGGCCGGCCGCTGTTCAGTGGGCTTGACCTGCAGTTGCGCCCGGGCCAGTTGCTGCGGGTGCAAGGGCCAAACGGTGCCGGCAAGACCAGTTTGCTGCGCATGTTGTCCGGCCTTTTGATGCCCAGCGAGGGTCAGGTGCTGTGGCGGGGTGAGCCGGCAGCGCGCGCCGAGTCCTTTGGCCGTGAGCGCGTTTACCTGGGCCATGCCGCCGCCCTCAAAAACGAGTTGAGTCCGCTCGAAAACCTGGCGGCTGCCGCAGCGCTGGGCGGCGTGCCGTGCCAGCCGTCTGAAGCCCTGGACGCGCTGGCCGCTGCCGGCTTGGCGGACTTTGCTCACTTGCCGGCGCGCCGCCTGTCCCAAGGCCAGCGCCGCCGCGCCGGGCTGGCGCGCCTGGGCCTGTGCAGCCATGCGCCGTTATGGGTGCTGGACGAGCCATTCAACGCGCTGGACACGGCCGCGACAGGCTGGCTAGAAGGCTTGCTGCGCGCCCACTTGCAGCGGGGCGGCATGCTGGTGCTGACCAGCCACCAAGGCCGGCCGCTGCCTGATCTGCCGCAACAGGTGCTCAGCCTGTGAGCGCTGTGCTGGCTGAACCTAAAGCCCAGGAAACATGGCCGGCAGCCGTGCCGCAGCCTCTGGCTTGCGCGGCGCCGGCTCATGAAGCAACGCCCACAAGCTGGTGGCCCGGCATCCGCAGCGTCTTCGCTCGCGACTTGCGCGTGGCCTTGCGTCGCCGCGCTGACAGCTTGGCCGCGCTGGCGTTTTTTGTCATGGTTGCCAGCCTGTTCCCGCTCGGCGTCGGGCCTGAAGCTGCGCTCTTGCGCAGCATGGGCCCGGGCGTGCTGTGGGTCGCGGCTTTGCTGGCCTGCCTGCTGACTTTGCCGCGCCTTTTTGCTGACGACTACCAAGACGGCACGCTGGAGCAGTTGCTGCTAGCGGCCCAGCCTTTGCCGCTGCTGGTGCTGGCCAAGGTGGCTGCGCACTGGGTGGTGGCCGGCCTGCCGCTGGTCTTGGTCGCACCCCTGCTGGGTTTGCAGTTTGGCCTGAGCGTGGGCACGGCCGGTGTCTTGATGCTGTCCTTATTGCTCGGCACGCCGGTGCTCAGCCTGGTTGGCGCTGTGGGTTCGGCCTTGACGGTAGGCCTGCGCGGCGCCGGCTTGCTGCTGCCGCTGCTGACCTTGCCGCTTTACGCGCCGGTGCTGATTTTTGGCGCGGGCATGGCCGAGGCTCACACCGCCGGCTTGCCTGTCTGTGGCCATGTGTCCTTGCTCGCTGCCTTGCTGGTGCTGGCTTTGGCAGGTGTGCCTTACGCCGCTGCAGCGGCGCTGCGCATCTCGCTGGACTAACTCGCCCAGCCGCCCAACTTCAACCTCCCATCCCCATTCACATGGCCCGCTTCAATTTATTTGCCTACGCCGCACCCCAGCGCTTTTACCCGCTGGCCGGCAAGCTGGTGCCTTGGTTCGGCTGGGCTGCGGCGCTGCTGCTGGCGCTGGGCCTGTACATCGGCCTTGTGGTCGCGCCGACTGATGCGCAGCAGGGCGAGGCCTACCGCATCATCTTTGTGCATGTGCCGGCCGCGTGGATGTCCATGGTGATTTACCTGGCCATGGCTGGATGGGCGGGCGCAGGCCTTGTTTTCAATTCGCGCCTGTCGTCCATGATGGCCTGCGCGCTCGCGCCCACGGGCGCGCTCATGACATTTTTGGCGCTGTGGACGGGCGCGCTCTGGGGCCAGCCGACCTGGGGCACCTGGTGGGTTTGGGACGCACGCCTCACGTCTGAGTTGCTGCTGCTGTTTTTGTACATCGGCTTCATGGCCTTGCACGGCGCCATTGAAGACAGCCGCCGCGCCGACCGTGCCGCGGGCCTCCTGGCTTTGGTCGGCGTGATCAACGTGCCGATCATTTATTTCTCGGTCAAGTGGTGGAACACACTGCACCAAGGAGCCTCGGTCAGCTTTAGCAAAGCGCCCAGCATGGCCACACCCATGTTGCTGGGCATGCTGGTCATGGCGCTGGCGTTTTGGGCTTACTGCCTTGCAGTGGCGCTGATGCGTGTTCGCCTGATCATGCTGACCCGCGAGCGCCACACCGAGTGGGCCGCCAAAGCGCAAAGGCGTGCGCCCAGCCACACCCTGGAGACGGTATGAACGCGCTGATGAACTTCGCCAACATGGGCGGCTACGCCTTGTATGTCTGGGGCTCGCTGGGCATGTGCGCGCTGGTCATGCTGGCTGAAATCGCGTGGCTGCGCGCCCGCCGTGGTGCCCTGCTAAGGGAAGCAGTGAGCCCGCTTGAACAACTTGAAAAACCTGAACAAGGCCAGCCATGAAAGCACGCCACAAACGCCTGGCCTTCGTAGCCGTCGGCATGCTGGCACTTGGCCTGGCCGCTGCGCTGGTGCTCAATGCTTTTCAGAGCAACCTCGTGTTCTTCTTCAGCCCCTCGCAAGTCGCTGCCAAGGAGGCGCCGCAAGGCCGCAGCTTTCGCATCGGTGGCTTGGTTGAACCCGGCAGTGTGGTGCGCGAGGGTGGCCTGGCGATTCGTTTTGTGGTGACCGACATGGCGCACCAGGTGCCGGTGCGCTACACCGGCCTGCTGCCGGATCTTTTTACCGAAGGCAAGGGCGTGGTCGCGCAAGGAAAACTAGCGGCAGACGGCGTCTTCACAGCCGATCAGGTGCTGGCCAAGCACGACGAAAACTACATCGCGCCTGAAGCCGCCGAAGCTCTGAAAAACGCAAGGCCTGGGGCGGCAGTCAGCCTGCCCGGAGCCACCACCTTGGTCAAACCATGATTCCTGAAATCGGTCACTTTGCCTTGGTGCTGGCCTTGTGCGTGGCTTTGGTGCTGGGCGTTTTGCCGCTGTGGGGCGCGCAACGTAGCCGTGCCGATTGGATGGCGCTGGCCCGGCCCGCTGCGCTGGCGCAATTTGCATTGCTGGCACTTGCCTATGCCTGCCTGACCTACGCCTTCATCGCGCATGATTTTTCTGTCGCGCTGGCGGCCAACCATTCGCACACGGACTTGCCGCTGACTTACCGCTTCACCGCCGTCTGGGGCAACCATGAAGGCTCCATCTTGCTGTGGTCCCTCATCCTGTCGGCCTGGACGCTGGCCGTGGCCACTTTCTCGCGGCAGTTGGACGCGGCCATGGCCGCGCGTGTGCTGGCCGTGATGGGTTTGGTGAGCTGCGGCTTTTTGCTGTTCACGCTGTTCACATCCAACCCTTTTGAGCGCATGCTGCCCGCCGCCTTCAACGGCAAGGACCTGAACCCTTTGCTGCAAGACCCGGGCATGGCGATTCACCCACCCATGCTCTACATGGGTTATGTCGGCTTTGTGGTGCCCTTTGCCTTTGCCGTGGCGGCCTTGCTGGCCGGCAGGCTCGACGCCGCCTGGGCACGCTGGTCGCGGCCCTGGACCACGGCGGCCTGGTGCTTTTTGACGGTCGGCATTGCGCTGGGCAGCTTCTGGGCTTACTACGAGCTGGGCTGGGGCGGCTGGTGGTTTTGGGACCCGGTTGAAAACGCGTCCTTCATGCCCTGGCTCGTTGGCACGGCTTTGATCCATTCATTGGCCGTGACGGAAAAGCGCGGCGGCTTCAAGATGTGGACGGCGCTTCTGGCCATCCTCGCGTTCTCGCTGTCTTTGCTGGGCACCTTCATCGTGCGCTCGGGTGTGCTCAGTTCTGTCCACGCTTTTGCCACCGACCCCGCCCGCGGCGTGTTCATCCTGATTTTCTTGACGTTGGTGGTGGGCGGCTCGCTGGCGCTTTTTGCCTGGCGTGCGCCGCAAATTGAACGCATGACTGGCAGCAGCGCCTTCACCTTGGTTTCACGCGAGGCCGCGCTCTTGGCCAACAACGTCTTGCTGCTGGTGGCGTGCGCAGCCGTGCTGCTGGGCACGCTGTACCCGTTGGTGATCGACGCGCTGGGCATGGGCAAACTGTCGGTTGGCCCGCCTTATTTCAGCGCCGTGTTTGTGCCGCTCATGGCCCCTGCGCTGTTTTTGATGGGCGTGGGCCCGCTGGCGCGCTGGCGGCAAGCCGATGCGAAAGATGTGGCGCTGCGCCTGCGCTGGGCGGCGGGCGTGAGTGCTGCGACTGCCGTGCTGGCGGCCGTGCTCTTGCAGCGCTGGACGCCCATGACGGGCCTGGGCCTGTGGCTGGCGGTATGGATAGCGGCTGGCACGCTGGTGAATCTGGTCGAGCGTTTGCGCCTGCACCCTGGGCCTGGCTTGAGTGCGCGCCTGGCTGCGCAAGCCGCCAGCTACTACGGCATGCTGCTGGCGCACCTGGGCGTGGCGGTGTTCATCGTCGGCGTCACCGTGGTCAGCAGTTTCCAGACGGAAAGCGATGTGCGCATGCAAGTCGGCGAGACCGCCGAGGCCGGCGGCTATCAGTTTGAATTGCAAGGCATCGAGCTGGTGCAAGGACCGAACTACAGCGCCGCCCGCGCGCGCCTCGCCGTGACGCTTGACGGCCAAGCTGTCAGCGTGCTCAAACCAGAGCGCCGCGTTTACGCCGTGAGCCGCATGGCCATGACCGAGGTCGCGATTGACCGCGGCGTGATGCGCGATTTGTATGTGGCGCTGGGCGAGCCCGTCAGCAGCACGGCCTGGAGCGTGCGGGTGCACCACAAGCCCTTCGTCAACTGGATATGGGGCGGCTGCGTGTTGATGGCGCTAGGCGGCTTGCTGGCCGTGCTGGATGTCCGCTATCGCGCTGTGCGCAGGCGTCGGGCTGCTGCGTTGTCACCAGGCGCTGCGCCTGCAAGCCTTGGGTCTGCCGCAGCGTCCGGGCTGCAAGCATGAAGTTCAATTTGTTGCGCTGGCTGCCGCTGGCAGGCTTTGCCGTGCTGCTCGCTTTTTTGGCGGTGGGCCTGGGGCTCAAGCCGCGCGAGGTGCCTTCGGCGCTGCTTGACCGGCCGCTGCCAGCCTTCACTTTGCCCACGCTGGCGGCGCCCGGCCAAAGCCTGTCGCCGCAAGACATGCGCGGCCAGGTCTGGCTGCTCAATGTGTGGGCGTCCTGGTGCGTGGCCTGCCAGCAAGAACACCCGGTGCTGGTGGCGTTTTCTAAACGCGAGTCGGTGCCGCTGCTGGGCCTGAACTACAAGGACAAACGCGAAGACGCGCTGCGCTGGCTGGGCAAGTATGGCGACCCTTACCGCGCTTCCCTGTCTGACAGTGATGGTCGCGTGGGCATTGAGTTGGGCGTGTATGGCGTGCCCGAAACCTATGTGATCGACAAGCAAGGCGTGATCCGGCACAAGCACATTGGCGCGGTCACGCCCGAGGCCTTGCGTGACACCTTGCTGCCGCTCTTGAGGAGGCTCGGTGCTTAAAGCGATGCGACCTGTTTTGTGGGGCCTGGCTTTTGCCGCCTCCAGTTTTTTTGCCGCTGGCTCAGCCCAGGCCGCTGGCACCGCTGCGCCGTCCGCCGCCGACCCCGCGCTCGAAGCGCGCGTGATGTTGATTGCCGAAGAACTGCGCTGCCTCGTCTGCCAGAACGAAACCATCGCCGCCTCGCATGCCGAACTGGCGGTGGACTTGCGCACGCAGATTCGCGAGCAATTGCAGCAGGGCCGTAACCGCCAGCAGATTCTGGATTTCATGGCCGAGCGTTACGGCGACTTTGTGCTGTACCGGCCGCCGCTCAAGGCGCAGACGGTTCTGCTCTGGGCTGGCCCTTTCGCGCTGCTTTTGCTGGGGGCTTATGCGCTGTTCAGGCGCACCGGCCACGCCGCGCCGCTTGATGCGTTGAGCCCGGCTGAGCTGGCGAAGGCGCAGCACCTGCTCGGCGCGACGGACGAGGACAAGACACCTAAAGGGCAGGCATGACAGTTTTTGCGGCAGTGGCCGTGTTGCTATTGGTGGCCGTGTTGGCGCTTTTGATCAGGCCTTTTTTTCGGCCCTCCGGTCATGCGCTCAGTCTGGGCCAAGGAGAACTACTGTCGGACGGCAATCTCCTCATCTTGCAAGAACAAGCACGCCAGTTGGAGGCCGAGCGGGCCAGCGGCTCGTTCAGCGCCGAGCAGTACGACGCAGCGCGCATGGAGTTGGCGCGGCGGACTTTGCTGGAGCAGGGATCTGATGCGCCGACGGGCAAATCACTAAATTCGCGCGCCAGGTCCATCCCGGCAACAGGCCAGCGAACCGCCTGGGTGATCGCATCGCTGCTGCCCTTGCTGGCCTTGGCGCTGTACCTGCGCACAGGCACGCCCGAGGCCTTGGCGCCCGGCGCGACGCTGGCCGATGCCGGCAGCGCTGAAGTCAGCGCCGCGCAGGTCGAAACCATGCTGGCCACCATGACTGCCCAGCTCGAAAAACTTCCACCCGGGCAGGGCGACCCTGCCGGCTGGGAAATGCTGGGCCGTACCCTGGCCGCCTTGCAGCGCTATGAAGAAGCCGACCGCGCTTACGCACGCGCCATCTCGCTGGCACCGCGTAACGCCCAGTTGCTGGCCGACCGCGCCGACTTGCTGATGCTGCTGCAAGGGCGCAACAAAGGCCTGCAGGCACCGAGCGGAGTGTCCGGACAAGCTGCCGCCGATGATCCGCAAGCCCTGATCGCCCAAGCCTTGGCCATTGACCCCAACAATCTGAAAGCGTTGGCCTTGGCTGGCAGCGCAGCCTTCGAGGCCAAGGACTTCAAGTCCGCGCAAAAGTACTGGAGCCGAGCCCGGCAACTCGCGCCCGCCGGCAGCGCTTTTGCCCAGGGGCTGGACGAAAGCCTGGCCGCGATCGACTCCAGTGTGAAGCCGTCGGCTGAGCGGCCAAGCGTTGCAGCGGCTCCAAAAAATGCCGAGGTCCAAGCGGGCAGCGTCAGCGGCAAAGTCCGCCTCGCGCCAGCGCTACAAGCGCGTCTTGGCGCCAATGACACGCTCTACATTTTTGCGCGTGTTGCAGGCGGAGCGGGTAGCGCGGACGGCGCGGCACCGCGCATGCCAGTGGCCATCTTGCGCTTGCAAGCCAAGGATTTGCCGCTGGACTTCAAGCTGGACGACAGCCTGGCCATGTCGCCAGACTTCAAGCTCTCGGGTCAAAAAACGGTGTTGCTGCAAGCCCGCGTATCGCGCTCAGGCCAAGCCATGCCGCAAAGCGGCGATTTGATTGGGCAGACCGGCCCGGTTCAGGTGGGCGCTTCGGGCATCGCGCTGGTCATCGACGCTGTGCAGCCTTGAGGCCGTGGTCATTACTTAGAGCATGTCCAGAATCCACTCCGCCACCGTCGCCGGCTGCTCTTCATGCGCCAAGTGCCCCAGGCCTTCGAGCTTTAAAAGGCTGTGCGGCAAGCCAGCGGGCAGCCGGGCGATGACGCGTTCGGCTTGTGCGGGTGGCACGGTGCCGTCGCGAGTGCCGACCATCAAATGCAGTGGCGTTTTGAGGCGGGGCAGGGCGTAGGCCAGTGCATCCAGATCCCAGTTGGCCATCATGCCCAGCGCGCCGGCTGCGTGCCCGGGACTGCTGACCAGGCGGGCGTAGCAGCGCAGGCCTTCGGCGTCGAGTTTGGAGCCGGTGCTGTCGATCAGGCGTTGCAAAACTTTGGCGTCGCCTGCGCGCGAGGCAAAGTAGCGCGGCACCAGCGAGGTGCTGGCCATCAGCTTGGCGACCGGTGAAAAGAGTTGCCCTGCCAAGCCGCCCAGCGGCAGCAGCGCAGCGTTCAAGCCGACCACGCCTTTGAGCTCGGCGCTGCCTGCCTGTCGCGGCGCGGATTGCCGGTCTAGCGCCATTCGCACGCCCACCGCCGCCCCAGCAGAGTGGCCGACGATGAGTTGCGGCTGCAAATCCAGCGCCTGCAGCAACTTGGCAGCGGCGCTGGCCATGCCGGGCAGCGACAGCAGATCTGAATTGGCGCCGCCCGTCGGCATGCTGGTGAACGCATGGCCCGGCAAGTCCATGGCCAGCACGTCGGCTTGCGCGGCCAGACAAGGGGCGAGATCACGCCAGGAGTGGGTGGATGCGCCTGTGCCGTGGATCAGGACGATCAAGGGCCGGGCGGTTGTCGGCCAATGGGCGTCGGCATTACGCGGCTCTGCCGTGCCCTTGTCCGCTTGCCAGTGCTGCACATGCCAGCGCAAGCCGGCGGCTTCAACAAAACGGCTTAACTCCCGGTGCGGCCAGTCTTGGCTGTCCCGTTCCCAGTCGAGTCGGTCGGCCGTATGCACAGCAGGGCTTTCAGCGCGAGGGCGCGCTGCCACGGCTGGCGCTGGTGCCACCAGCAAGCCGCACGGCTTGGTTCAAGCCTTGCGCACCCGCAAAAGGCAGGGGCAAATAAGTCGCGCCCATGGCCTGGGCCAATTGCTGGGCCTGCGCTTGGGGCTGGGGTGAGGTGTCGATCAGCAAGGCGCTCACGCCGGCCAGGCTGAACTCGCGTGCGGCCTGCAAAGCGTCTTGCCCGGCCTGGCTGCGGCCGGGGGTTCCGTCGCGCGCCATGTTGGCGCGGCCGTCCGTCAGCAGCACAACCACCGGTGTTTCGCCTTGACGTGCGATTTGCACGGCGAGTTCACGTGCAGCGTCCATGCCAGCGGCCAAGGGCGTGCCGCCGCCACCGGGGAGAGCCGCCAGGCTGCGCTTGGCGCGGGCCAGCGAGCGCGTGGGCGGCAAGAGCAGTTGGGCCACTGCGCCGCCAAAAGAAATCACGGCTACGCGGTCGCGTCGCACATAGCAGTCCGCCAGCAGAAGTTCGACTGCGCCCTTGGCTTCGGCCAGGCGATGCAGCGCTGAAGAACCTGACGCATCCACAACGAACAGCGTGGTGGTGGGGCGGTTTTGCTTGAAGCGCATGACGTGAAAGTCTTCGCGCCGCACCAGGATGCGCGAGCGTGGTGTGCCCGTGAGTGCCGCGCGGCGCAGCTTTTGCCAAGGGGCTGCCGCGCGCAAGGTGTCCAGCACATGCAGCCGGGCGCCTGCTGCGCGTGGCTCGCCGCGCCGGGTGCCCACCGGCCGCCCCCGGCGCTGGTTTTTTTCAGCAGCGCCTGCACGGCCGCCGCGTGCGGCCTGGGCTTTGGCCTCGCCGGCTTTCAGTGCTGCAAGCAGGCCGGGCGGAATGGCTGCCAGTGCGGCTTCGACCACCATTTCTTGCAAGGCTTGCTGAATGTCTTCGGGTGAGGGAGCGTCGTCTTCTGCTTCGCGGTTGGCGTCGTTTTCTTTCTTGGCGTCAGCTTGATCGTTTTCGGTATCAGGCTGAGGCTCTGGCGGTGTTTCGTTCTCGGCCGCAACATCAGCGTCTCGAGCGTCCTGGGTTTGCGGCTGCTCCTCAGCCGCCGGCGGCAGCCGCGTGGCGCGCGGCGCCAGCACCAGGCGCGCGGCCAGAGCCGTGTGGCTGTCATCCACCTGCGTCTCGCCGGACAGTGCGGCGGCGGCACGCGCCACACGTAAAGCCAGCAAAGGCCCGCGCAGTGAATCGACGCCCAAGATCAAGGCTGTGGCGCACAGCGTTTCCAGCGTCTGCGGCGGGTAGCTGACCTGCGGCAGGCGGGCGTGCGCAGCTTGAATGTCGCTACGCTGCCAGACGGGCGCTTGGCTTGCGTCTGCGTTAGTGTTGTCTTGTTCGGTTTGAGATTCTGGCTGCCAACCCAGATCAAGTGAAAACGCCAGCCGGTCGCGCAGTGCCGCTGGCAGTTGTTCTTCGTCCGCCTGGCCTTCGTCCAGCGCCACCAGTGCTAGCCGCGCAGCGCGACGCTCGCTCAGGCCTTCACGCGCCAGATGGATCTCGCCTTGGTCCAGCAACGCAGCCAGGTGTGCGGCCATGCCAGCTGGCACGCGCTCGGCCATGCCAAGAATCAGCACACCACCATGCGCACGCGCCAGGAGGCCAGCTTGCGCCACAGGGCGGCCAGTGGCCAGCGTGGCCGCCAGGTCCAGTCCGCCGAGCAAGGCGGTGTCGCTGGCTTGCACGGGAAGGCGCTCCCAGGGTGTGCTTTCGGGCAGCAGGGCGCGCAAGTGTTTCAACCACGCGCTGCGCAATTCAGTGGCCGGGCCTTGGAGGCGAATGCCGCCCAGGCCTTGCGGGTCCACGGCGAGCAGGGCGGCGATCAGTGCCGCGCCGGCATCGAGGTTTGGCTCGGCGAGCGCGTCGATGTCGAACGTCGGCGCTGGGCCGGCCGAAGAACTCATGCGGGCAGGAGTTCGGCCACGGCCCGGGCCACGCGCGCGCCCGAGCCCGCGTCGTCCAGCGGATTGCGCCGCAGGCGGTGGCGCAGGGCCGGGCCGGCCACAGCGCGCAAATGGGCTTCGGTCACGGCGGCGTCGCCTTGCAGCGCGGCCAGCGCGCGGGCAGCGCGGATCAACGTCATGTCACCGCGCAAGCCGTCGGTGCCCAGCGCCATGCACAGCTGCGATGCGCGCTCGCGGGCAGCGTCTGGCACTTTCACTTCATCCAGACGACCGCGTGCCGCGACCACGCGCTTGCGGGTCTTGTCGCCTTCTTTTTTCCATTGCTCGGTAAAGCCGGCCGGGTCTTGCTCAAAAGCGTCGCGGCGCTTGACGACTTCAACTCGGCTGGCCAGGTCGTCAGGCGTGCGCACTTCAACCGACAAGCCAAAGCGGTCCAGCAGTTGCGGGCGCAGTTCGCCTTCTTCAGGGTTGCCACTGCCGACCAGCACAAAGCGGGCAGGGTGGCGCACGCTCAGGCCTTCACGCTCGACCACGTTCTCGCCTGAGGCGGCGACGTCGATCAGCAAATCGACCAAGTGGTCTTCAAGCAAGTTGACTTCGTCGATGTACAAAAAGCCGCGATGCGCGCGCGCCAGGAGGCCTGGCTCAAAGGCCTTGATGCCTTGCGACAAGGCTCGCTCCAGGTCCAGCGCGCCGACCACGCGGTCTTCCGTTGCGCCCAGGGGCAGGTCGATCACGGGCACGGGAATCAAATGCGCTTTGAGCGGCTTGCCTGCGGCGCGCAGGGCGGCGCATTCTTCACAGGCGGGCTGGCCGTCAGCGGGGTCGCAGCCGTAGCGGCAGCCTTGCACGGCGCGCATGGGGGGCAGCAAAGCAGCCAGCGCGCGCACGGCGGTGGACTTGCCGGTACCGCGATCACCCAAGACCAAAACGCCTCCGATGCGCGGGTCGACGGCGGCGATCAGGATCGCCAGCTTCATCTCGTCCTGACCCACGATCGCCGAAAAAGGAAATGTAGTTGCCATAGCCAAATGAGTATTGCACAGGCCACGGCCTGCTCGGCCGGGGGATAGTACTGAAAGGCTCAGGCTGGCGGCCCGGCGGTGGGCACGGCTTTGGCTTCGGTACTTTGCTTGGGTTCGTCACCCGCCTGCGCGGCGCGGCGGGCTTCCTCGGCCACGCGCTGGGCCTTGGCCTGCTTGACGTCATAAAGCTGCCAGACGCCCCAGCCAAGGACGACGATGAAGATGCCCAGTTCCATCCAAATGCCCATGTGGCTGCTCCTTGTGTTGCGCATTCCTGCTTCCGGCGATGGGGCAAATGATGCCATTGCTCGGGCCGCGCGCCGGTTTTGCACCTCCACCGAAATCCCGCACAATGTCCGGATGAGCACCACTTCGACCCCTCATGTCGCCAGTGCCGACGCACTGCTGCCGCCCGACGATGCCGAGCGCCGCGCGCTGCACAACGAAGTGCATGCGCGGCCTACCGCACGCATTCACTTGCCCGCCTTGGTGATCTATGTGGCGGTGCTCAATCACGGCATCAGCCGCGAGCAAGAGTGCGAGCACCTGCGCCTGTTGCCTGGCCTGTCCGGCTTGACCATCGACCGCTTGGCGGGCAACTTCTTGCGGCTTCGCTTTGACGGCTACACCGTCAAGTGGGAGCGGCACACCGAATTCACGCGTTATTCCATCGTGCAACCGCTGCCGTCCGAGGCCTTGCTGGGCGCCGCCGACCCGGACTTGCTGTCCGCCATGGTGGTGGAGTCTGAATGGCTGGCCAGCATTCCGGGCCGCACCATGGCCGCGGTGCAACTGGCCATGGTCCATGGCGACATGCAGGCGCAGGACGAAACCTTGGCTCAGGCCAGGCGCTGGTTGGGCGACTTCCCGGTCATGGCTTCGGTGCTGGGGCACAACGGGCATTCCATGGCTTTCAGCAACTTCTTGCTGCGGCCCGACGGCTTCGAACGCATGCTGGTGGTGGCTCCTGTCACCGTGTCTGACACCCGCGCCGGTCGTGTGTCACAGCGCTTGCTGGAGTTAGAAACCTACCGCCTCATGGCCCTGCGCGGCTTGCCTGTGGCCAAAAGGCTGGGGCCGATGCTCACGCGCTCTGAAACAGCCTTGTCCGACATCATGGCCAAGTTGGAAGACAAGACCGCTGGCGACCAGGAACTGCTGGACACACTGGTGGCATTGGCAGCAAGCGTGGAGCGTGCCACGGCTGAAAACGTGTACCGCTTTTCAGCGACGCGGGCTTATGACGCGCTGGTGGCGCAGCGCATCAATGAGCTGCGCGAGCAAGCGATTCCCGGCACGCAAACGATGGGCGATTTCATGCAGCGCCGGCTGTCGCCTGCCATTGCCACGGTGGCGGCCACGGCCCAGCGGCTGAGTTCGCTTTCTGAGCGCGTGGCGCGCACCAGTGCACTTCTGCGCACGCGTGTGGATATCGCCACTGAGGTGCAAAACCAGCAGTTACTGGAAAAGCTCACGCGCGGGCAAGAGCTTCAACTCAGGCTCCAGGCGACGGTGGAAGGCTTGTCGATTGCCGCTATTTCCTACTATGTGATCAGCCTCATGCTTTACGGCGCCAAAGCCTTGAAAGCGGCAGGCTTGCCGATCAACCCCGAGCTGGCCGCTGGGGCGGCCGTGCCCTTTGTACTGTGGGGTTCATGGACGGCGATCCGACGTATTCACAAGAAGCTGCGCACGCTCTAGTTCACCATCACCAGCTTGCCCATCACGCCGCGCGAACCCATGTGCGCGTAAGCGGCCTTGAGTTCGGCCATGGGCAGCGTGCGGTCGATCACCGGCTTGATCTTGCCGGCCAGGTACCAGCCGGCCAGCGTGCGCATCATGGCGGCATTGGCGTCAGGCTCGCGCTTGGCAAAGTCGCCCCAGAACACGCCAACGATGGACGCGCCCTTGAGCAGCGCCAGGTTCAGCGGCAAAGCAGGAATAGGCCCTGAAGCAAAGCCCACCACCAGGTAGCGGCCGCGCCAGGCAATCGAGCGAAAGGCTTGCTCGGTCAGGTCGCCACCGACCGGGTCATAAATCACGTCGGGGCCTTTGCCGCCGGTCAAGGCTTTCAGGCTGTCTCGCAAGTTCCCACTGCTGTAGTTGATGGTTTCATGAGCGCCTAGCGTTTTGCACAGCACGCATTTCTCGTCGGTGGACGCTGCTGCAATCACGCGTGCGCCCACAGCTTTGGCAATCTGAATGGCCGCCGTGCCTACGCCACCGGCCGCGCCCAGGATCAACACCGTCTCGCCTGCTTTCAGCTGCGCCCGGTCCACCAGCGCGTGGTGCGAGGTGGCGTACGTCATGATGAAAGCCGCGCCGTCCACATGCGAAAAGCCGTCAGGCAGCGGCAGGCACAGGGCGGCCGGCGCCAAGGTGTGCGTGCCAAAGCCGCCGGTGCCTGAGAGGCAAGCCACGTTTTGCCCGACTTTCAAATGTTTCACGCCTTCGCCGACTGCCTCGACCACCCCCGCGTACTCCGAGCCCGGCACAAAGGGCAAGGGTGGCTTCATCTGGTACTTGTTCTGCACGATCAGGAGGTCGGGAAAGTTCAGGCTGGCCGCCTTGATGGCCAGCAGCACCTGACCCGGGCCCGGCACAGGCGTCGGCAGCTCTTGCCAGGTCAGGGCGTCAACGCCCACGGGGTTTTCACAAAGCCAGGCGTGCATGTTCATGTCCTTTGGTCGGCGTTGGGGGCTACTTGACTGCGAAGTCCATCATAGGCAAAACACAGGCTGAAACTGCTCGGAACATGGCGTTCAAGTCCCCAGCTTGTCACGGGGGTGACCGTAGAATCAGCCGCATGAAAATACTCATCTGTAACGACGACGGTTACCAAGCCGCGGGCATCGTGGCGCTTTACGAGGCGCTGCGCACAGTTGCAGATGTGGAGGTGGTGGCACCCGAGCAGAACAACAGCGCCAAGTCCAACGCGCTGACCCTGCATTCGCCCATGTATGTGCAAACGGCGGCCAATGGGTTTCGTTACGTCAATGGCACGCCCGCTGACTGCGTCCACATTGCTTTGACTGGCCTTTTAGGCTACAGGCCGGACTTGGTGGTCTCCGGCATCAACAATGGCGCCAACATGGGCGACGACACGATTTATTCGGGCACCGTGGGCGCGGCCATGGAAGGCTATTTGTTCGGTGTGCCGGCGATTGCTTTTTCGCAGACCGAAAAAGGCTGGGCGCATGTGGACGTGGCCGCCGAGCGGGCGCGCGAACTGGTGTTGCAGCTCGCGCCATCCATCGAGGTGCTGGCGCATGGCCAGCAGCCGACCGTGGCGCCCTGGCTTTTGAACGTCAATATTCCCAACTTGCCGCACGACCAGATCAAAGGTATGAAGGTTTCGCGCCTGGGTCGCCGGCATGCGGCTGAGCGCGTCATCACGCAGACGAGCCCGCGCGGTGAAACCATGTACTGGATAGGCGGCGCGGGTGCCGCCAAGGAAGACGGCGAGGGCACGGACTTTCATGCCACGCGCCAGGGCTATGTGTCCCTGACGCCCTTGCAGGTGGATTTGACCGACCACGAGCGCCTGCCGTATTGGGCGCAGACGGCGGCCCGCCTGAACCAAGCCGGCGCTGCCGCCCAGGCCCGCTCATGAGTTCTAGCTCGCGCGCTCAGCCTTTGGATGCCCGCCCGCAAGCGGCCGATGGCAAGCGCCCGGGCTTTCCGCTGCGCATGCCGACTGCCAACGCCGCGCCTGCGGTCAAGAGGCAGGTCTTTTCTCAACAGTCCACTCAATCCACTAAGTCCACCCAATCCACTTTGCCCGCTGGCGTCGGGCTCGACTCCCAAGCCGTCCGCACACGCATGGTCGAAAAGCTCGCCAAAGCCGGCGTGACCGATGCGGCCGTGCTGGCGGCCATGGGCACGGTCGAGCGCCACCGCTTCGTAGACACGGCGCTGGCCAACCAGGCTTATGAAGACACCAGCCTGCCCATCGGGCTGGGGCAAACCATTTCCAAGCCGAACGTGGTGGCGCGCATGCTGGAGTTGCTGCGCCACGGCCCGGCCATGGACGCGGCCGGCCGGCTCGGGCGCGTGCTGGAAATCGGCACCGGTTGCGGCTACCAGGCGGCGGTGCTGAGCCATCTGGCGCGCGAGGTTTACAGCATCGAGCGTCTGCGCGGCTTGCATGACAAGGCACGCGAGAACCTGCGCCATTTCCGCCTGGCCAATGTGCACCTGCTTTTTGGCGACGGCATGCAAGGCTTTGCCAAAGGCGCGCCCTACGCGGGCATCATCGCCGCGGCCGGTGGCGAGGCGATTCCCGAGGCGTGGATTGAACAACTTGCCATGGGCGGCCGTCTGGTGGCGCCCATGCACACCGGCACGGGGCAACAGGCCCTGGTGGTGATCGACAAGACCCCGCAAGGTCTCAAGCAAAGTGTTCTGGAGGCGGTTCATTTCGTCCCCCTAAAATCGGGCACAAGCTGATCCCGCTCACCCCTGGAGAACCCCCACACGATGACCCCAAAAGCACGCGCCAGCCGTTCCGACTTAGCGACTTCAGATTTCTCTTTCAGCATCAGCCACGGGCTGCTGGATCGCCGTTGGCCTGGTGTTGCGCTTGCCTTGGCCGCTGTCATGCTGATGGCCGGCTGCGCGTCACGTTCGCTCACCAACGCACCTGTGGTGGACCGCGGCACGTCGGCGCGTGTCGCCAGTTCGGCCAGTTCATCGAATGCGCAGAGCGGTTCAAGCACCAGCGCGGCGACCAAGGTCTTGCCTGGCACTGAAAACGCTGGCAAACCCGGTTATTACACCGTCAAGCCTGGCGATACGCTGATTCGCATCGGCCTGGACACAGGCCAGAACTGGCGCGACATCACGCGCTGGAACAGCATTGACAAACCCAACCTGATCGAAATCGGCCAGGTGCTGCGCGTGGCGCCGCCTGTCAGTGAGCCAAGCGCACGGCCGGTAGCGGCCAGCCAGCCGCCTCTCAGCACAGCCTTGCCACCGCAAGACAGCACGGCAGCACGGCCGCCCGCGAACACGGCAAGCAATGTGCCCGTGCAAGCGCCTTCCCAGCCTGCTACACAGGCGCAGGCTCAAGCACCGTCAGGCGAGGACGAAGTGGCCTGGATCTGGCCAGTGCCTGGAACCCCGATTGCCGGCTTTGACGAAATCAAGAACAAGGGCATCGACATTGCAGGCAAAGCCGGTGAGCCGGTGGTGGCGTCTGCCGACGGGCGCGTGGTCTACGCCGGCGCTGGTCTGCGTGGCTATGGCAACTTGATCATCCTCAAGCACAACAACACCTATCTCACGGCCTATGCCCACAACCAGGCTTTGCTGGTCAAGGAAGACCAGGCGGTTCGCCGCGGGCAAAAAATCGCCGAGATGGGCAACAGCGACACCGACCGCGTCAAGCTGCATTTCGAGATTCGCCGGCAAGGCAAGCCGGTCGATCCACTGAAGTTCCTGCCTTCCCGCTGATCGGCATTGGTCAGCAAGCATGGCCTGGCCTGTCCTCGTTTTTGACATTGAGTCCATTCCGGACGTGGCGGGCCTGCGCGCCCTGCGTGCCTCGCCGCCTGACGCGAGTGACGCCGAGGTTTACGCGGCTTATGTGGCCGAACGCAAGGAGCGCGGGCAAAGCGATTTCATGCCCCTGCATTTGCAACGGGTTCTGGTGATTAGCTGCGTCTTTCGCAATGCCGAGGGCTTGCGCGTGCATTCCTTCGTGGACCGCGAAACCGACGGAGCGAGCCAGGAAGGCAAGATCATCCAGACTTTCTTCAATACCGTTGAAAAGCGCTTGCCGCAGCTGGTCAGCTGGAACGGCGGTGGCTTTGACTTGCCGGTGCTGCATTACCGCGGCCTCAAGCACGGCGTGGTGGCCAGCAAGTACTGGGACATGGGCGAGGGCGGCGACCACGACAGCCGCGAGTTCAAGTGGAACAACTTCATCAGCCGTTACCACATGCGGCACCTGGACTTGATGGATCTGCTGGCCATGTACCAGCCCAAAAACAATGCGCCGCTGGACGCGATGGCCAAGCTCTGCGGCTTTCCCGGCAAGCTGGGCATGGACGGCTCGGCCGTGTACCCGGCTTACCTGGACGGCAAGCTCGAGGACATTCGCCGCTACTGCGAGACGGATGTGATGAACACCTACCTCATGTACTGCCGCTTTCAAAAAATGCGCGGCGGCTTGCTGGAGGCTGAGTACGCGCAAGAAATCGATTTTGTGAAGGCCACGCTGGGCGATTTGGCGCTGACCGATTCGCACTGGCAGGAATACCTGGGCGCCTGGCCCCAGGCGTGATCATTTGCAGCGTGCGCACCTGAGACAATCAGGCGCATGACGCAAGCCACGACGAACGCAATCTCCGACGCATCAAGTTCCGAGAACACCCAGCCCACGCCCGCACCCCAGCGTCCGCCGCTGGCCTGGGAAATTCCGCCCGCCTACCCGCTGGACCTGCTCGAGGTCGAGTCCCTCGACATGGAGGCGCAAGGCATTGCCCACCGCGCTGACGGCAAGGTGGTTTTCATTGAAGGTGCGCTGCCTTTCGAGCGCGTCACGGCCAACGTCTTTCGCAAGAAAACCAGCTTTGAAAAAGCCACGTTGACCGAGGTCTACCGCGAGTCGGCCCAGCGCGTGAAGCCCGGCTGCCCGCACTTCGGCATGCATGTGGGCGCTTGCGGCGGCTGCAAGATGCAGCACCTGCATGTGGCGGCGCAAGTGGCTGTCAAGCAGCGTGTGCTGGAAGACAACTTTTCGCACCTGGGCAAGCTCAAGGCCGGCAATGTGCTGCGGCCCATCGAGGGGCCGGCCTGGAACTACCGCTACCGCGCCCGCTTGTCGGTGCGTTACGTGCGCAAAAAAGGCACCGTGCTGGTGGGCTTTCATGAGCGCAAAAGCACTTATGTGGCCGACATCAAGGAATGCCATGTGCTGCCCCGGCATGTGAGCGACATGTTGCTGCCGCTGCGCGAGCTGATCGGCAGCATGGAGGCGAAAGAAACCCTGCCGCAAATCGAGCTGGCCTGCGGCGACACGCCTGAAGACGGCAGCCCGGCAGTGACCGCCATGGTGTTGCGCCACATGGAGCCACTGAGCGAGCCCGACCTGGCCCGCTTGCGCGCGTTTGCTGCCGAGCGGCCGGGCTTGCAATGGTGGTTGCAATCCAAAGGGCCTGAAACCGTCAAGTTGCTGGACTCTGGTGGCCCCGAGCTGAGCTACGGCCTGCCGGACTTCGGCATTCGCATGCCTTTCAAGCCGACTGATTTCACCCAGGTCAACCCGTCAATTAACCGCGTGCTGGTGGCGCGGGCGCTGCGCTTGCTGGAAGTCAACAGTGATGAACGGGTGATTGACTGGTTCTGCGGTCTGGGCAACTTCACCTTGCCGCTGGCCACGCAGGCGCGTGAGGTGCTGGGCATTGAAGGCAGTGACGCGCTGGTGGCCCGGTCGCAAGAAAACTACGTCAGCAACCAGGCCAGCCGCCCCGACGCCGGCCTGCACCCGCTGGCGCCAACGCGCTTTGTGGCCCGCAATCTGTTTGAAATGACGCCTGATTTGCTGGTGAAAGACGGCGCGGCCGACAAGTGGCTGGTCGATCCGCCGCGTGAAGGCGCTTTTGAGCTCTTCAAGGCGCTGGTGGCGCTGCATCCTCACGGTGCGCGTCGGGCGACGGTGTTTGAAGACGGCGTGGACACGGGCGTGCACGCCATCCCGGCCGTGACAACGCCCGCGGGGTGGGCAGCGCCCAAGCGCATCGTTTATGTGAGCTGCAACCCGGCAACCTTGGCGCGCGACGCGGGTTTGCTGGTCAATGAGGCGGGTTACCGCTGTGTGTCTGCTGGCGTTGTGAACATGTTTCCGCACACGGCGCACGTGGAATCCATGGCCGTGTTTGAGCGACCTTGAGCGACCTTGAGCGGCCCTGCACGGGATTAGCGGGCTGATCAAAGCCCACGAAAAAAGGCCGGAGCCCTTGCGGGTTCCGGCCTTTGCTTTTGTAGCGCTGAGGTTTATTCGCGCTCGCCGCCAAAAATGCCCAGCAGTGCCAAAAGGCTCTGGAACACGTTGAACAAGCTCAGGTACAGGCCCAGCGTGGCGCTGATGTAGTTGGTCTCGCCGCCGTCAATGATGCGCTTGAGGTCATACAAGATGAAGGCGCTGAAGATGCCGATGGCCATCATCGCGATCACCACCATGCCTGTGGACGAAGCCACGAAGACGTTGATGACCGCGCCCACCATCAGCACCACAGCGCCAATGGTCAGCCACTTGCCCATGCCCGACAGGTCGCGCTTGATCACTGTCGCCAGGCTGGCCATGACGAAGAACACGCCAGCCGTGCCGCCAAAGGCCGTCATCACCAGGTCGGTGCCGTTCTTGAAGCCCAAGACCATGGCGATCATGCGCGAGAGCATGAGGCCCATGAAGAAGGTGAAGGCCAGCAGCACAGGCACGCCTGCGGCTGAGTTTTTGGTCTTCTCAATCGCGTACATGAAGCCGAAGGCGCCGCCCAGAAAGACGATCAGGCCGAGTCCACCGCTCAGCGCGGCCGTGATGCCCGTGGCCACGCCAAACCATGCGCCCAGCACGGTGGGCAGCATGCTCAGCGCCAGCAGCCAATAGGTGTTGCGCAAGACCTTGTTGCGCTCAGCCGTTGGGAGCGCGTCGCCGTAGCCGTAAGTCCGGATGTTGTCGTTCATGGTCAGCTTCTCCTTGTCAGTCGATCGGCCAGCTCGGACGGTTGCCGAGCTGGTGCCTTGCATTTTAGGGAAAAGGCCCTGTTTTCAAGCACTTTGTCTTGCGCGACACCTATTTTTTGTAAGGGCACTTTGAACCCAGGCGTGCGGAGTCATGCCGCCGGAGGGCTCGATTTTGCGTATGCTTGATGGTTTCCCCGCAAGCTCGTCATTAAATCTGAAGACCCCATGAAAACCAAACACGTCCTCGAACTCGCCGACATCAAATCCATCGCAGCCGCTGCGGAAGCCGAAGCTTTGAAAAACAACTGGGCGGTGACCATTGCCATTGCGGATGACGGCGGCCACCTGCTGCACCTGAGCCGGCTGGACGGCGCACCCGCCATGTCGGCCCACATTGCACCGGCCAAGGCCCACACGGCCGCGCTGGCCCGCAAAGAGACCAAGGTTTACGAAGACATCATCAACAACGGCCGCTACGCTTTCCTGAGCGCGCCTGAAATCAAAGGCATGCTCGAAGGCGGCGTCCCCATCATCAAAGACGGCCAGTGCCTGGGCGCTGTTGGCGTGAGCGGTGTGAAGTCGGTCGAAGACGCGCAGGTGGCGCGCGCTGGTATCGCTGCCATCGGTCTTTAATGATCTGAGCTCATCAGAGTTCCTTGCAGCACATGCGCTACATGCGCAGAGCGCAACGCAAAACCGGGCCTTGATGGCCCGGTTTTGCTTGAGTTTTCCCTTTTACAAGCCTTCAGTTCTTTGCGCTGCCCGGCTCCGTGACGAAGCCGATCTTGCGCAGCCCCGCTTGCTGCGCCGCCGCCATGGCCTGCGCCACGCGCTCATAGCGCACAGACTTATCGCCGCGAATATGCAAATCAGGCTGTGGTGTTTGCGCCGCCGCTGCTTGCAGTCGCGCAGGCAGTTCGGCGTCGCTCACGGCCGCCTCGCCTAAAAAATAATTCCCAGTTGCATCCACGCTCAGCCGCAAGGTTTCGGGCTTGCTCTGCTGCACGGCATTGCTGGCACGCGGCAGTTCAATGTTGACGGAGTGCTGCATCACGGGCACGGTGATGATGAAGATGATGAGCAGCACCAGCATGACGTCCACCAGCGGCGTCATGTTGATCTCGTTCATCACCTCGTCGGTGTCGTCTTGCGTTCCAAAAGCCATGGTCTTCTTTCAGCCTTTTCAGCTCTTGCGCAGCGGCAACACGCGGGCCGGTGCCGCAGCACCCACGCGGGCGCCCGTCACAAGATAAGCGTGCAGGTCGTGCGCAAAGCGGTTGAGCTTGTGCAGCACGCCCTTGTTGCCGCGCACCAGCGCGTTGTAGCCCAGCACAGCCGGAATGGCCACGGCCAGGCCCAGCGCCGTCATGATGAGGGCTTCGCCCACGGGACCCGCGACTTTGTCGATGGTGGCTTGGCCAGACACGCCGATCGACATGAGCGCGTGGTAGATGCCCCAGACGGTGCCGAACAAGCCTACAAAAGGCGCAGTCGAGCCGACCGAGGCCAAGATGGCCAAGCCTGACTGCAGGCGGCTGGTGAAGTCGTCCACGCTATTGCGCAGGCTGCGCGTGATCCAGTCGCTGATGTCCAGCGCGTCGTGAAGGTGTATTTGCGCGTCGGTGTGGTGGCTGGACGCTTGCATGCCTTGCTCGACCAAATCGCGGTAGGGGTTGGCTGGTGCATCGCCCAGGCTGGCCAGCCCCGTCGTGAGGTCAGGGCTGTTCCAGAAGGTTTGAGCTTGCGACGCGATTTTTTTGTAGCGGATCAGGTCAAGCGTCTTGATGACGATGACCGTCCACGAAGCCAGCGACATGAGCAGCAGCAGCATGGCGACGCTCTTGATGACGAGGTCGCCCTGGCTCCAGACGTTGGCAAGGCCGAATTGGGGATTCATGAATTCAATACTCCACGGTTTTTCTGAAAAATCACTCGAGTACCCATTTGATGGGCACGTTAAAAGTCATGGCTTCGGGCATGCCTTGGCGTTTGCCCGGCACGTAGCGCCACTGCATCACGGCGTCATAGGCGGCCTTGTCGAGCCGGTCATAGCCGCTGGATTTGGCGAGCTTGGCGCTCACCGGCTTGCCATCGGCTGCGATCAAGACGCTGTGAATGACAGTGCCTTGCTCGTTCAGCCGCTTGCTGAGCGCGGGGTACACCGGCTTGGGGTTGCGCAGGTAGTCGGCGTCGCTGCTGGGTAATTGCACGGCGGGTGCACTGGAGGCTGAAGCAGCAGCCGAGCCTGCGCCTGCGCTTGATGGCGGTGCGGCTACGGTACTCGCCTGTGCGTTCACAGCAGAGGTCATGGCGGGAGCCGTCACGGGATTGTTGGCTTCGGTCGCTGGCACGGGCGTAGCCTGCGGCGCTGGCGATGGCGCTGGCTTGGCTTGGGGACTAGTTTTGGCCGCCGCAGGTTTTGGCGGCGTTGCCACGGCTTTTGGGGCTGGCGACGCCATGCTGGGCGCTGACGGGGCGGGCGCTTGCGCCAGTAGACTCACCGGCACGATCACCTCAGGCACGGGTGCGATCAGGCTGTTGTGCAAGACCCAGATCAAGCCCGCATGCAGGCTCAGAACGCCAAGGGCGGTGAGGCCGTGGCGGCGCAAATTGAAGGTGCTCATTTCAAACATCAGCCCACATGCGCAGCAGGTTGTGATAGCAGCCGGTCAGGCTGACCAGCTCGGCGGGTTCGGCGCAGGTGGTGTGTTCACCGGCTGCCCGCTGGACCAGATGCTGCTGACGCAGCGCCGTGATCGCCAAGTCCATGTCGTACAACAAGCGCCGCTCGGCGTCAGCGCGCACCATGCTTTGAATCCAGAAAAACGAGGCCAGCCGCTCGCCGCGTGTGACAGGCTCGACCCGGTGCACCGACGTGCCGGGATACATCACCAAGTCGCCCGCGTTGAACTTGATGCGCTGCTCGCCATAGGTGTCTTGCACCACCAGCTCGCCGCCGTCGTAGTTCTCGGGCTCACTCAAAAAGAGTGTGCACGAAATATCGGTACGCACATGGCGCGCCGTGGCCGCATGGGTGCGCACTGCGTTGTCGATGTGGTTGCCGAAGCTGCCAAAAGCGTTGGCGTCGCCGCCGTAGCGATTGAACAGCGGTGGGTACACGGCCTTGGGCAGGGCGGCGCTCACGAACATCGGGTTGCGCGCCAGCGCCACCGACACCAGGTGCCGGGCTTGTTGCGCGGCGGGCAGGTCTTCGGGCAATTGCCGGTTGTTCTTGACGCTGCCACTTTGGCTGCCGGCTGTGATGCGGCCATCAGCCCAGTCGGCGCTCAGCACCAGTGTTCTTATCTGCACCAGCTCATCGGGCGTCAGGGCTTGGGGAATGCGCAAAAGCACGATGTGACCGATTCTTTAGAACTTGCTGGTGAGTGTGACGCGAACACTGCGCTCGCCGCCTGGGGCGGCAAAGCCGCGGTAAAGCGTGTTGTAGTAGACCTTGTCGAACACGTTATCGATGTTGAGTTTGACGGTGTTGCTCGGATTGACGCGGTACTCCACCAGGGCGTCTGCCTTGGCATAGCCTGGGGCGCGGTTCAGCGTGGTGACACTGTTGGCGGGCTTGTTCTGGCTGACCGCCGTCACGCCACCACCCACACGCCATTTCTCCCCAATACGGTAGGTTGTGAAAAGGTTGGCCTGGCGGCTGGGGCTCAAGCCCGGATTTTGGCCGACTTCAGCTGCCACGTTCGATTTATCAATCACAGCGCGCAAGAAGCCCAGGCCAGCGAATACGTCCCATTGCGGTGTCAGGCGACCGGCGATCTCGAACTCCAGAGCATCGGTGTGGCGTTTGCCGGAAAGCAAATAGGACTGGTTCGCCGTGTCGGTGTCGGTGTTGCGTTCGTGGTACTTTTCGGTTCGGGCCAAAGCGGTACGCAGCGACAAGTCACCTTCGTACAGTTCCCATTTGGCGCCAATCTCAATGTTGCGGCTGCTCTCGGGCGGCGTGTTGGCGGACTTGGAATCGAACTGGTACAGGTCTCCCGAGGTATTGAAGGAGGTTCCGTACGCGGCGTAGTAGCTGACTTCATCGCTCGGCTGGTACATCACGCCCAGGCGCTTGCTCAGCAAGGTGTCGTCGCGCGAGAGTGGGGTGTTGTTGGGGGCGGTATTGCCCGATCGGTCGTAGTCGCCCTGGAAGAGGTCCAGGCGCAGACCGGCAACCAATTTCCATGTGGGGCTCAGTTCCACCGTGTCTTGCAGGTACAGGCCGAGTGTTGTTGCCTTGAAGGCGGTCAGAACGGTTTTGGTGAGGTCGCCGCCAATGCCGACGGTGCTCGGGTTGCCAACCGTGGTGGTGGGCTTGGCGGGGCCGCCGTTGCTGGTGTAAAGCCCCGTAAAGCCGGAGCGGCTTGAATCTTCCACGGCATATTCCGCGCCTGCCAGCAAGTTGTTCTTGCGACCCAACCATTGGGTGGTGGTCAGGTAGTCGGTTTGAAAGAAAGTGTGATGCTCATCGCCAGCCTTGGCGTTGCCCGCGCTGGTGTTGCCCCGACTGACGATGGTGTCAGCGCTCAGGTTGGCCAGCGTGGTACCTGTAGCAAAGCTGGCCTGTGTGGCGCGCAAGGCGCGCGAGTAGTAGCCATCCCGCAAGGTGGTCTTCAGGCTGCTGCCATCCGTCCAGCGGTGTGTGTGAGCCAAGGTGACTGCATCAGCCTGGTCGTTTTGGAAGTCGCTGCTCAGGCCGTACCAAAACCGGTTGGTGGGTGCTGGTGCTGGCTTGTTGTTGAACCATGCAAAACCCCAGTCTGGCTTGTCTTTGTAGTCGAGGTGGAAGTAGCTCAGCTCGAATTCATTGGCCGTCCCGACCCCGTAGCGGTAATCGAAGGCCAGGCCGCGACGCTTGGTGCTGGCGCTGGCGTTGTCGCCACGGCCCTCGCCATCGGTGGTCATGGCGTTGATGCGCATGGCGGCGTCATCGTCCAGTTTGAAGTTGAAGTCACCCTGGAGGCGGGTGTAGCCCTGCGTGCCCACCGTGGCATTGAGTTCGTGCTCCGTGATCAGGCGGGCTTGCTTGCCGACCTGGTTGATCACGCCGCCTGTGGAGCCACGGCCAAAAAGCATGGACGCTGCGCCACGCAGGACTTCAATTCGCTCGGTGTTGAAGGTGTCGCGGTTGTATTGGGCAATGTCGCGCATGCCGTCCTGGTACATGTCCCCGGCGGCGCTGAAGCCGCGCAAGCGAATGTTGTCGCCTACTCGGCCGCCTTCGCCAGCCTCAAACGTGATGCCGACCACGTTTTCAAGCGCACTCTTCATGCTGTCCTTGCCCTGGTCATGGATCAGCTTTTCATTGACCACCGTCAGGGACTGCGGAATGTCTTTGGCGGCCAGCGGCATTTTGCCCACGCTGGTCACGCCACTTTGGTAGGTTTGTGCAGCTCGGTCGCGCTGGTCGCTCACGGTGACCGGTGCCAGGGTCTTGGCGGCGCCGGTGTTCTGCGGGGCCGCAGCGTCCTGCGCCGGCGCTACTTGTGCCCAGGCCGAAACAGAGGCCGCGAGCATGAAAGCGCCCAAAGGCAGGGTTTTCGTCGGAATGAGATGGGCGCTTGGCATGAGGACTCGTTTCTTTAAGGATTCGTGTGTGGTTGAGTTTATCACGAATAAGAACGATTCGTATTTAACGAAGATGAGTCGAGAAAAATATCTAGGGTTGCTACCTATGAAAATGCCTATGGGCTAGATTGCGACTATCAATTTAGATTTTTGATAGGCGTCAACTATCATTCGCGGGTCGCTTTAAAAGCCGCCGCCTGAAAGAGCGGCCTCAGAAGCTTCGGACCCTCTCATCATTTACCCATCCCCAAAAAGGAACCCTCATGTCCCTGATCAACACCGCCGTCGCCCCGTTCAAAGCCCAGGCTTTCCACAACGGCAAGTTCATTGAAGTCACCGAGCAAAGCCTCAAGGGCAAGTGGTCCGTGCTGATCTTCATGCCAGCCGCATTCACCTTCAACTGCCCAACTGAAGTTGAAGACGCTGCTGAAAACTACGCTGAGTTCCAAAAGGCCGGTACCGAGGTCTACATCGTCACGACCGACACGCATTTCTCGCACAAGGTCTGGCACGAGACTTCGCCGGCTGTCGGCAAGGCCAAGTTCCCCCTGGTTGGCGACCCAACGCACGCCCTGACCAACGCTTTCGGCGTGCACATCCCGGCTGAAGGCCTGGCCCTGCGCGGCACCTTCGTGATCAACCCGGACGGCATCATCAAGACCATGGAAGTGCATTCCAACGAAATCGCACGCGACGTGAAAGAAACCCTGCGCAAGCTGAAAGCTGCCCAGTACACCGCCGCCAACCCTGGCCAAGTGTGCCCAGCCAAGTGGAACGAAGGCGCCAAGACCTTGGCTCCATCGCTGGAACTGGTCGGCAAGATCTAAATCTGATTTAGGCTTTTCGCTTTTTTTAGGCAGTACCGCTGCCTCATGGGCCCCCGCCACAAGCGGCAAGGCCCATGTCACAGCGGCATTCCATATCGCTAATCAAATTTTTGAAGGAGTCCTCCATGCTCGACGCCACACTCAAGTCCCAACTCGCCACTTACCTGGGCATGCTGCGCCAGCCAATCCGCCTGATTGCCTCGCTGGACAACAGCGACACGGGCGTTGAAATGCGCAGCCTGTTGGACGACATCGTCAGCTTGTCTGACAAGGTCACGCTGGACACTTCAGGCGATGACGCGCGCAAGCCGTCTTTTGTCGTGGCCCGTGATGGGCAAACCGAAGGCGTGCGCTTTGCCGGTTTGCCACTGGGCCATGAGTTCACGTCTTTGGTGTTGGCGTTGCTTTGGACGGGTGGTCATCCGCCCAAGGTCGAGCCTGAAATCATTGAGTCCATCCGCGCACTCGAAGGTGATTTCAGCTTCGAGGTCTATATGTCTCTGAGCTGCCACAACTGCCCTGACGTGGTGCAGGCCCTGTCGTTGATGGCGATCTTCAATCCACGCATCAAAACCGTGGTGATTGAAGGCGGCGCCTTCCAGCAGGAAGTCAATGAGCGCCAGATCAGGGCCGTGCCCATGGTGTTCTTGAACGGCCAGGTGTTTGGCTCGGGCCGCATGCTGGTTGAAGAAATCATCGCCAAGATTGACACGCAGGCGGACGGCCGCGATGCCAAGCGCCTGGACGCCAAAGATCCGTTCGATGTGCTGATCGTCGGTGGTGGCCCCGCTGGTGCGGCGGCTGCTGTTTATGCCGCGCGCAAAGGCATCCGCGTCGGTGTAGCGGCTGAGCGCTTTGGCGGCCAGACCAACGACACCATGGCGATTGAAAACTACATTTCCGTGCTGGAGACGGACGGCCCGAAGTTTGCCGCCGCCCTTGAACAGCAGGTGCGCCACTACGAAGTGGACATCATGAATTTGCAGCGTGCCGACAAATTGATTCCGGCGGCGACGCCTGGCGGCTTGATCACGCTGGAAATGGCCAATGGCGGCACCTTGAAGGCCAAGAGCGTCATCATTTCCACCGGCGCACGCTGGCGCAATGTGAACGTGCCCGGCGAAGACGAGTACCGCAACAAGGGCGTGGCTTATTGCCCGCATTGCGACGGCCCGCTCTTCAAGGGCAAGCCCGTCGCAGTCATTGGCGGCGGCAACTCCGGCATCGAAGCGGCGATTGATTTGGCTGGCATCGTCAAACACGTCACGGTGATCGAGTTCGCCGATGCGCTCAAGGCCGACGCCGTGCTGGTCAGCAAGCTCAAGAGCCTGCCCAACGTAACGGTGCACGTGAACGCGCAGACCACCGAAATCACGGGTGCTGAAGGCAGGGTCAATGGCTTGTCTTACAAAGACCGCGTGAGCGGCGATTTGCACCACCTGCCGCTTGAAGGTGTGTTCGTGCAGATCGGCCTCGTGCCCAACACCGAATGGCTCAAGGGCACTTTGGAGTTGACGCGCTTTGGCGAGATCGTGATTGACGCCAAGGGTCACACCAGCTTGCCCGGCGTGTTTGCCGCCGGTGACGTGACGACCGTGCCGTACAAGCAGATCGTGATTGCGGCCGGGGAGGGCGCCAAGGCGGCACTCAGCGCTTTTGACCACCTGATTCGTCAGCCGGCTGTGGTGGCTGCGCCTGAGTCGGCGGTCGCGGCTTAATAAACCAGCCGTTCTGGCCGCACCTCTTGCAAGATGGTGGTGGCAATTTCCTCAATGGACTTGGTGGTGGTCGAGAGCCAGCGGATGCCTTCGCGCCGCATCATGCCCTCGGCTTCATGAATCTCATGCTGGCAATTGGCCAGGCTGGCGTACTTCGAGTTGGGCCGGCGTTCATTGCGAATCTGGCTCAGTCTTTCAGCGGCAATCGTCAAGCCAAAGATCTTTTTGCGGTGCGGCACCAGTGCGGGCGGTAACTGCTTGCGCTCGAAGTCTTCAGGAATGAGCGGATAGTTCGACGCCTTCAGGCCGTACTGCATGGCCAGGTAAAGCGAGGTCGGCGTTTTGCCGCTGCGGCTCACGCCCACCAGAATCACATCTGATCCGGCCAGGTCGCGGTTGCTTTGGCCGTCGTCATGCGCCAATGAAAAATTGATGGCCTCAATGCGGTCGTCGTATTCCTTGCTTTTGGAGGCGTCTGAAAACCGGCCCACGCGGTGGTTGGACTTCAAACCCAGCTCGCCTTCCAGCGGCGCCACAAACATGCCAAACATGTCTAGCAACATGCCGTTGCAATTGGCCTTGATCACGGCCAGCACGTCCATGTTCACCAAAGTGGTGAAGACGATGGGACGCTTGCCCTCGCTTTCGGCGGTGTGATTGATCTGCCGCACCACCTGATGGGCTTTGTCCACACTGTCGATGAAGGGCAGGCGCACGTGGCGTGGTTTGAGCTCAAACTGCGCCAGGATGGCGTTGCCAAAGGTCTCGGCGGTGATGCCGGTGCCGTCAGAAATGAAAAATACGGTGCGATGGGGCATGCAATGTCTCGAAGTTCTGAGTTGATGGCGGCTGCGCTTGAGTTTGCAAAGTGGTCATGCTGCTCAGCTTGCCGCCTCTACAATCGCGCCAATTATCCCGATTCCTCCTCCATGCCCCGCTCCGACCCCCTCCAAGAACAACAAGGTTGGCTGCCGCTCATGGTGAATTGCCCGGTTTTAAAACCTCCCGGAGTATTTTCATGTCCAACCTGTTTGAGGCGACCGCCTTGGTCGTTCCGTTTGAAAAACTGAGGATGAGCGATGTCGAGGCCGTTGGCGGCAAGAACGCCAGCCTCGGCGAGATGATTTCGCAACTGCCCACCGGCCCCGCAGGTGTGCGTGTGCCTACGGGTTTTGCCACCACGGCCCACGCCTTTCGCGTGTTCCTGGCGCATGACGGCCTGGACAAAAAAATCAATGGCGTGCTCGATAAGCTCGACACCGAAGACGTGCGAGCGCTGGCTGTGGCCGGCGCGCAAATCCGCGCATTGGTTGAGGCTCAGCCTTTTCCAGCCGACTTTGAAGCCGCGATTCGCGAAAGCTTCGCCGCTTTAAGCGCGGGCAACCCACAAGCCAGCTTTGCCGTGCGCTCGTCAGCCACGGCGGAAGACCTGCCGGACGCATCGTTTGCCGGCCAGCAAGAAACCTTCTTGAACGTGGTCGGCATTGAAGACGTGCTGCACAAGATGAAGGAGGTCTTTGCCTCGCTGTACAACGACCGCGCCATCAGCTACCGCGTGCACAAGGGCTTTGCCCATGCGGACGTGGCCCTGTCAGCCGGCGTGCAGCGCATGGTGCGCAGTGACTTGGGCGCGGCCGGCGTCATGTTCACGATTGACACCGAAAGCGGCTTTGAGGACGTGGTGTTCATCACCTCCAGCTACGGCTTGGGCGAGACGGTGGTGCAGGGCGCCGTGAACCCGGACGAGTTTTACGTGCACAAGCCCATGCTCGAAGCCGGCAACCGTGCGGTCATTCGCCGCAACCTGGGCTCCAAGCTGTTGCAGATGGAATTCACGACCGCCGAAGAGAAAAAAGCTGGCGGCAAGCTGGTCAAGACGACAGACGTGCCGGTCGAGTTGCGCAACCGCTATTCGCTGAGCGACGCTGACGTGGAGCAACTCGCCCGTTATGCGCTCATCATTGAAAAGCACTACGCCCGCCCGATGGACATCGAGTGGGGCAAAGACGGCACCGACGGCGAACTCTATATCTTGCAGGCCCGTCCTGAGACCGTGAAAAGCCAGTCCAAAGGCCAGGCCGAGCAGCGCTACAAGCTCAAGGGCACCGGCACCGTGCTGGCTGAAGGGCGCGCCATTGGCCAGAAGATCGGTACCGGCCCGGTGCGCATCGTGCGCCACATTTCCGAGATGGACCAGGTGCAAGCCGGCGACGTGCTGGTCACAGACATGACCGACCCAAACTGGGAGCCGGTGATGAAGCGCGCCAGCGCGATCGTGACCAACCGCGGCGGCCGCACTTGCCACGCCGCCATCATTGCGCGTGAACTGGGCATCCCGGCGGTCGTCGGCTGCGGCGACGCGACGGAGCATTTGAAAGACGGCATGCTGGTCACGGTCAGCTGCGCCGAGGGCGACACCGGCAATATTTATGACGGCTTGCTTGAAACGGAAATCACTGAAGTCCAGCGCGGCGAGATGCCGCCCATCGACATCAAGATCATGATGAACGTGGGCAATCCGCAACTGGCTTTCGACTTCTGCCAGATTCCCAACCAGGGCGTGGGTTTGGCGCGGCTGGAGTTCATCATCAACAACAACATTGGCGTGCATCCCAAGGCCATCCTTGACTACCCGAATGTCGATGCTGACCTGAAGAAGGCGGTTGAATCCGTGGCCCGTGGCCACGCCTCGCCGCGCGCGTTTTATGTGGACAAAGTCGCTGAGGGTATCGCCACCATTGGCGCAGCCTTCTGGCCCAAGACGGTGATCGTGCGTCTGTCGGACTTCAAGTCCAACGAATACCGCAAGCTGATTGGCGGCTCGCGCTACGAGCCGGAAGAAGAAAACCCGATGCTGGGTTTCCGCGGTGCAGCCCGCTACCTGAGCCCCGACTTTGCCGAAGCTTTCGCCATGGAATGCGATGCGCTCAAGCGCGTGCGAAATGAGATGGGTCTGACCAACGTCGAGGTGATGGTGCCTTTTGTACGCACCCTGGGCCAAGCCAAGGCCGTGACCGAACTGCTGGCCAAGCATGGCCTCAAACGCGGCGACAACGGCCTGCGCATCATCATGATGTGCGAGGTACCAAGCAACGCCGTGCTGGCTGACCAGTTCCTTGAATATTTCGATGGCTTTTCCATCGGCTCGAACGACCTGACCCAGCTCACGCTGGGCCTGGACCGCGACTCGGGTCTGGATATCTTGGCCAAAGACTTTGACGAGCGTGACCCGGCGGTCAAAGCCTTGCTCAGCCAGGCCATCAGTGCCTGCAAGCGCCAGGGCAAGTACGTCGGCATCTGCGGTCAGGGCCCCAGCGACCACCCGGACTTTGCACTCTGGCTCAAGGCCGAGGGCATCGGTTCGATCTCGCTGAACCCCGACACGGTGATCGACACCTGGAAGCTTCTGGCCGGCTGAGCTGGACCAGCCAGTCTCACATCAAGCGCCCAAGCATGCTTTTTCTGACCTCTGCCCTGAAGATGGTCTTTGAAATCGCTTTGCTGGCGCTGTTGGGCCAAGGCCTGCTGGGGCTGCTGGTCGGGCAGCGCCGGCAGGGCAATGTCTTCTACCAAGTTCTGCAAAAAGTTGGCCATCCTTTTGTGTGGATGACGCGACGCCTCACGCCCCCCTTTGTGTTGGACCAGCACGTACCGCTGGCTGCGTTCTGCCTCTTGATGGTGCTTTGGCTCTTGACGACGGTGGCGCGCGCAGCCCTGTGTTTGCAGGCCGGTGTGGCGCAATGCCTTTAACTATAGAAAACCTCATCGTGAAGTTCCCAAGTGACATGGGCAAAGAGGGTGCGTCTTACTGGGCCCTGCGGGCACTGGCCAAGGCCTTGCTGGTGCTTGGCTGGCAGGGCGGTGCCCTGGCGGTCTTCCAGCGGATATTGCACGGGAGGCCGCAGGACCTGCATGCCAGCGGCAGCGCCGCGCATCTGTTAGGCCAGGCGGGCCGCTGGCCAGAAGCCATACGCTTGTTGAAGGCCGCTGTGGCTGTGCATGCCAGCCATGCCGCCACTTGGTTCAACCTGGCTTACATGCTCGAAGCCGATGGCCGCGAGACTGAATCGGAGCCGGTCTTCCGCACGGCCCTGGCGCTGGACCCAGCCATGGACCGCGCCTGGTACGGTCTGGCGCTGGTTTTGATGCGCGAAGACCGACTCGACGAGGCCGCGCAGGCGCTTGAAGAGACCACACGGTTGCAGCCGCTCAGCCCCTATGGCTGGTACCAGCTCGGCAAGGTGCGTGCTCAGCAAGGGCAGGACGACAGCGCGCTCCAGGTGATTCGCCACCTGCGCAGTTTCGAGCCTCGTGTGGCCGCCAGGCTTGCCCAGGAGTGTGGCCTGGAGAGTGCAGGGGCGACCCGCTCATGAACGCCCTGGGCGAGCGCGAAGCCAGCGCACAGAGCGAGACCCTCAAGTCCCATCAGCAGCGACGCAGCTACTGGCGCAAGACCCGGCGCATGACGGCTGTGCTGATGCTGGTCTGGTTCGGCGTCACTTTTGGCGTGAGTTACTTTGCTCGTGAACTCAGTTTTGACTTCTTTGGCTGGCCCTTCAGTTTTTGGGTTGCTTCTCAGGGCGCGCTGCTGGTCTATGGCTTGATCGTCGCTTTTTACGCCTGGTACATGGGGCGGCTCGACGCCCAGCATGGCTTGGCTGAGAGCGAGGAAGGCTGAGACCATGGCCGGCTTTGAATCTGCTTCTGAACGCCGCAGCTTCCGCCGCGCAATCGACCGCGTCTTTGTCTGGTTTGCCCTGGGTTTTCTTGTCTTTGTCTTGACCCTGGCCGTGTTTGAGCAAATGGGCATGTCGCGCCAGCGCATCGGCCTCATATTTCTGCTGGCCACCATCGCCCTTTACGCGGGCATCGGCATTCTCAGCCGGACCACAGATGAGGATGAATACTATGTGGCCGGCCGGCGTATTCCGGCGATTTACAACGGCATGGCCACGGGTGCTGACTGGATGTCGGCAGCCTCTTTCATCGGCCTGGCGGGCACGCTTTACCTCAGTGGCTATAACGGCCTGGCTTTCATCATGGGCTGGACGGGCGGTTACTGCTTGGTAGCTTTTTTTCTGGCGCCCTATCTGCGCAAGTTCGGGCAGTTCACCATCCCCGATTTTTTAGGCGAACGTTATGGCGGCCACGCGCCGCGCTTGTTGGGTGTGCTGGCGGCCCTGCTGTGCTCGTTTACTTACGTCGTGGCACAAATTTATGGCGTGGGGATCATCACGGCGCGATTGACGGGCGTGGCCTTTGAGTTGGGCATCTTCCTGGGGCTGGGGGGCATCTTGCTGTGCTCCTTTTTGGGCGGCATGCGCGCTGTCACCTGGACCCAGGTCGCGCAATACCTGGTGTTGATCGTGGCCTATCTATTGCCCGTGGTGTGGCTGTCCGTCAAGCAGACGGGTGTGCCCTTGCCGCAGGCCATTTATGGCTACCAGTTGCAGAAGGTCACGGTTCGGGAAAAAGAACTCAGCAAGGAACCTGGCGAGCTTGAAGTTCGTCAGATTTTCAGCCAGCGCGCGTCCGAGCTTTCAGCCAAGTTGATAGATCCGGCGGGGGCCTTGGCCAGTGATCGAGCGCGGGCGGTCAAGTTCGTGGCTGAACTCAAGGCCAGCGAGGCGCCCTTGGCCAGCATCTATGCGGCAGAGCGAACGGTGTCCACCTTGCCCCGCAATGCGGAGGCCGCACGCGTCGCCTGGACCGCCGCCAAGGCTGAGGCCGAGGCCAAGTCCTTGCCCTTGAACGGCATGTCGCCGCACGCTCAGCAGTTCATGGGTGACCCCAAGGGCAGCGCGCAAGAACGCGCCGACTTTGACGCGTCGCGCCTGAACTTCCTGGCTCTCGTTTTTTGCCTGATGGTCGGCACGGCCGCCTTGCCGCATATCCTGATCCGCTATTACACCGTGCCCAGCGTCAAAGAAGCTCGCCGTTCCGTGGCATGGTCGCTGCTGTTCATCGTGCTGCTTTACCTCACAGCGCCAGCCTTGGCCGTGCTGGTGAAGTACGAGGTCTTCACGCTTGTGGTGGGTACGCCATTCAACCAGCTGCCCGAATGGATCACGGCCTGGAACAAAGTGGACCCCAAGCTCTTGTCCGTGGTCGACGTGAACCGGGACGGACTGCTGCAACTCAACGAGCTGTCCATCAGCAGCGACGTCATCATGCTGGCCGCGCCGGCTATCGGCGGCCTGCCGTATGTGGTGTCAGGTCTGGTGGCTGCGGGCGGGCTGGCGGCAGCGCTGTCCACGGCAGATGGCCTGCTGCTCACCATTGCCAGCGCGCTCAGCCACGATGTGTACTACAAGATGATCGACCCCAACGCCTCCACGGCAAGGCGCGTGACTTTGTCCAAGGTGCTCTTGCTGGTGGTGGCGCTCAGCGCCGCCTATGTGGCTTCACGCAGGCCCGCTGACATTTTGTTTTTGGTTTCCGCCGCGTTTTCGTTTGCCGCGGCGGCATTTTTCCCTGCGCTGACCTTGGGCATTTTCTGGAAACGGGCCACCGGCATCGCCGCCTCGCTGGGCATATTGGCCGGCCTGGGCACCACACTGGTCTACATGATGCTCACTCAACCCTGGATGCGCGGCTTGTTCGGCATCACGCGGCCCATTGAATTGTGGTGGGGGATTCAACCGATTTCGGCTGGGGTCTTTGGCGTGCCCGTCGGTTTTGCGGTGATTATTTTGGTGAGCCTGGTGACGCGCCGCCCCGACGCCGCCGCCCGAGACCTGGTCGAGTTCATCCGCTACCCGGGTCTGGCCAGTCCGGCTGCCACGGCAGCCTCCCCGCAAAGCCACGGCCGGACCTTCTGAAGCCCCGGCCCGGCCTCGGGCTATAATCTTGGGCTTCGCCTTGCTGCACCCTTAACGACGCTGGGGCAGCTTTCATCATCCACAAGGAGAACTTATGCGTCACTATGAAATCGTCTTGCTGATCCACCCGGATCAAAGCGAGCAAGTCCCAGCCATGCTGGAACGTTACAAGGGCATGATCACCGCTGGCGGTGGCAAGGTCCACCGTGTTGAGGACTGGGGTCGCCGTCAACTGGCTTACCTGATCCAGAAACTGGCCAAAGCCCACTACCTGTGCATCAACATCGAAGCCAGCCAGGCCGTGATGGACGAAATCGAGCACGCCTTCAAGTTCAACGACGCTGTTCTGCGCCACATGACTGTGGTCAAGAAAAAGGCCGAGACCGGCCCGTCGCTCATGATGCGCAACGTCGAGCGTGAAGAGGCCCGCAAGGCCCAGCAAGCTGAATTCGCTGGCTCTTAAGCTGCCGTCATCCGTTTCGTGAATTGATTGCTGCGCTAACTGAAATTTGAGTGAACCAAGTTGATTTGACGGCGTGTGTGGTGGAGGTCAGTCCTCTGCGCTACACGCCAGCCGGCATCCCCGCCGCCAACCTCGTGCTGGACCATGCGTCCGAAGTGGTTGAGGCCGGTGCCCCCAGGCAAGTCAAATTGAGCATCAAGGCCGTGGCCTTTGGTGCCATGGCTGAAAGAGTCGGCAAGCTGCCTTTGGGGCAGGCCTTCAGGTTCAGTGGATTCCTCATCTCAGCGCGCACCAACAAGAGCGTCATTTTTCATCTTCAAGATCTGAACACCCTTTAAGGAGTCCATCATGCCCGGACCAAAACGTTTCAATAAAGACAAGCGCCCCAAGCGCAA
>CAZNQE010000015.1:0-16719 GCA_964575005.1 uncultured Polaromonas sp.
TGCACCAAAAGTAACAGTTTAAAACGACATAATTTTCAGAGCAGGCGAGACTGAGGATCACCATGGTGATCAGCAACGCCCCAAAAAAAGCCGAACAAATAGCCAACTGGGCGATGGTCGTTCTGTGCTTCGCTTTGTCGTGGTCACGGAGTCTGTTTGCAGTAGCTGCACTTGTCCTCATCCTGGCCTGGGCCTTTTCTGGCCAGTGGGGCGAAAAACAGCAACGTCTTAGGCAACAACCGGCTGGGCTCCTGTTCACCATCTTGGTGGTCTGGATGTACGCCTCTGTACTCTGGAGCCAAGGTGACCCGGCTGACATTGGGGATGCGGCGAAAGTTCATTGGAAGCTGCTGCTCATCCCGGTCATGCTGACCCTGGCACCTTCAAAAATCTGGATAGAACGCTGCTGGCTGGGGTTTGCAGCTGGCATGAGCCTGTTGCTTCTCCACATCTTTCTGCTTCCTTGGGTGCAGATGCCCTGGGTGACCTCTAGCAGCCAGTTCGCCATATTTTTCAACGCACTGCCGCAATCAGTCGGTCTGGCCATCTTCAGCGCTTGGTGCTTCTTTCGTCTTTTGAACGAAAAAGGGCGCCCTTTGCACAACGCCGCGCTGTGCGTGTTGCTGGCCGCGGCCACCTACGCCGTCATGCGTATTAGCCAACAGCGACTTGGCTATCTAACCTGGCTCATCGGCTTCACCAGTGTTCTCGCGCTTCAGTCCTCAGCCCGTCAACGCGTGTTCGGCTTCGGACTGCTTTTGCTGTTCTGTGTGACCACCGTAGGCATCACGCCCAAGATTCAAGCGCGTGTCACTTCGATAAAGCAGGAAATCCAATCTTATGAATTTAAAAACAACTACACGTCCATCGGTTCACGGCTGCGCATGTGGCAAGTCGGCATCGATGAGATCAGCAAACGCCCTCTGACAGGGCACGGCTTGGGCAGCTACAGGGCAGTAGCAGGCGCAGCTTTTAACGATGAACGCATGTGTGCGATTGGATGCCCGCATCCGCACAACCAATACATCTTCTATGCCTTTGAGTTTGGCTTGATCGGCCTGGGGCTATTCATCGCTGCACTGACCTTTGCATGGCGGTCACTTCTTCCACTGCAAGCCAATGTGACGCTGCCTATCACCACCCTGCTTATTTTCCTGGTCTCGGGGTTCGTGGACACAACTCTGTGGTATCGCGGATTTGTCTACTTATTCGTGCCCTTACTTGGCCTGAGTATGTCAAATTCATTAGCCATGGCAACCGAGCAAAAGCATCCATGAATACCTCAATAAATCGACCGGTGATTGTTTCCCTAACCGCGATACCACCGCGCTTTGAAAATCTCATGTCAAAGGTAAACAGCCTGCTCAACCAATCAGTTCCAGCAAAAGCCATCGAGATTTATATACCTCGCACTTACCGCAGATTCCCTTCGGTTCAAGCACGACTTCCCAGACTTCCAAAAGGAGTCGAAGTTATTTCCGTAGATAACGATCTGGGGCCCGCAACAAAATTACTTCCAGCCATTGACAAATGGAAAGGGTACGACGTCGATATTCTTATCTGCGACGATGACCGACTCCAGGATCCCCGGTGGATTGAACGCTTGGCAAGCGCACGCCGGGAACGCCCTGACGACATCATCTGCGAGCGAGGCTGGAACATCGCAGACCGATTTGGTCTTCAACAAAACACGGCTTTGTTGCCCCGAGCACGCCATGCTCCCAAGCAAGGTCGTACGCTTGCCTATCGGATGAAACGGGCATTGACCTTAGGCCTGTATCACCCTCCGCGCTTGGTTTACGAAGCCAGTGGTTATGTCGATGTATTCGAGGGCTTCCTCGGGGCATTGATACCTCCAGGCGCTTTGCCGCATCAGGCTTGGTCTATCCCGGACATCTTGTGGACTGTTGATGATGTCTGGCTGTCCGGCATGGCGAGACTGCAGAATGTCGGCGTATGGGCCCACGATCGCCGGCGCCCCGTTCAGGGTAACGGTCATTGGGACAGAGTTGCCAGCCTGACCGGCTTCAAGGAACAAGGGGTAAACCGCGAGTCAGCTGACCGACTTTGTGTTGAATATATGCGATCAAATTACAAAGTATGGAACTAGTCATCCTGACTACCATTTTCGGCATCAATCATCGACATGCTCAGTAGGACGCCAAATTTTCAGGTAGCCCTCAGATCTTGAGCGAAGGCGGCGTTTTAGCAAGGCCTGGTCTTCTCTCTGGCTCAACGACTCCGAAACATAAAGATTACGACCAAGCCCAGCGCTGTTATCGATCAATCCAAAATTCAAGGCACCGATCACAGTTGGGAAAAAATCAAAGTGATTCATGACCGGCGGATGATGCGGCGCAGCATCTGGAGCAATGATCAAGGTAAAAACATCCTTATTTTTCACGGGCTCATCTGAAAAAGGATTTTTCATACGATTAAGACTGTGAGGATCGGATCCTGGCTCCATAAACGGATGATCGCCGGACACAACAATCACGCTATTTTTTGCAATGCCAGACTCATTCAACCATTTAATAAAATACTCCACCTCTTTGATGGAGCATTGAAATATATCGTCTACCGTATTTTTATAGCCAGCCGCCTTGCATGCCGAGGTATTAATTCCCTCAGGACCATGGGTATCCAAAGTCAAAATGTTAAGGAAAAATGGATCCGTTTTTTTTGACAAATCAACCAGTCGTTTCTTGGAAAAATCAAATACAGTACGATCTGGATAACCCCACCAGTCACCAGGATAGTCACTCGCCGGATAAAACTCCGAAAGCTCTACTTTGCCGGTTAATTTGGAAAAGCCATGATTTTTCAGGAATGTGCCCTTCCCTGAAAAAGTATGCGCTGCACCAGCAATGAACTCGTTATGGAATCCCTGCTCCCGCAAAACATCACCAATACACGCAGCGTTAGCCAATGGGCGTTTGATCTGCTCAAAATTATTAGCCGCATACATTCCGACAGGCATCAACGGCACGCCACATTGACTCGCCACCATGCCCGCTAGTGTCCACTGCGTCCCCGGCAAGATCTGAAAAGTCTTTGGCGAAAAATTATTATCACTGAGTTTTTTAAGATAAGAATCTGGCAGTATCCGTCGTTTTTCTAGAGACTCAACATAAATCCAAATCAGGTTACGATTTTTCTTCGGATGGGATTCAATATTGGGAACCGCATACCATTTTTTGATCCAATCAAAATCATCTTCACGATGTACTATCGTATCTACCGCTTCTCTTATATTAATCACTGATGCCGTGGCCAAAACACCAGCAGAAGCCAAGAAAAAAGATACCCCATAAATTATTTTTTTTCCGACACCAAGCAAATTTTTCGGCATCCAACGCATCGCCAGGAACAGTAAACCGCCTGCGATTACAGGCTTGATCAATAAATCTACAAATATTCTCTTCTGCAGCGCCAAAGGTACGCCAGCTACATCAGCCGTCAAATGAAATATGAATTGATCGACCGAAATTTCTCCAAAGTTTCGCGCAATGAGGGCTGGAATCCGATACAAAATAATAGAAAACATTAGCGCACAAATACATTTAACGAAAATTTGTGCTGGATTTGATTTGAGTTTCATTTTTTCTTTGTACCAAAATGCATCAAATGCCAATAAGTCCGAATTCGGTGCGCGGCATTTAAAAAATTGATAAGCCCTTCACAAGGCTCACTGCAAGGGGCTTGTGTTAACCGCCCCAGATCCTGTAAGTGCTTCGAAAGAAGTCCACGCAAGCCTGATTCGCCTCGATACGCCCGAGACCCTCATGCACGAGCTTGCGCAAGGACGACTCCTTGACCTCGTTCGACGATCCTTTGGTCCGGCGCGCGTCTTCAGCGTTCAGCCAGATCGGCACTTGATTGAGTGCGAGCTGGCCTGAGAGCCAGATGTCATCCACCATCCACAGTACTTCCGGAATGTCGAAGGCGGCCGCCGTGAAAAATTCGGGGCGCACCAGCACGCCGCCCCAGCCCTCCAGCATGTCCACGTAGCCACTGCCCACGTTCTTGCGTGGCTTCCAGAGCCCTAGACTCGCCAGCCGCCGCAAGCGGTAGCCCAGGTCTTTGGACCGACGACCTGAACGAGGCTGGAGCGCGCCGCGGAACGAATGGTTTGAATAATTGCAGACGTCGCCACCTTCCTCAACAATGCAGCAGTCCGGATGCTGCGAACTGCTGTCCACAAAGCGTTGCGCCCAGTCGCGGTCGTAGACCTTGTCGTCATCACAAAAAAGAATGAACACATCCTGACCCTGGTGGTCACGCACCGCGGGCAAGACCTTGGTGGCGGGCCCCAGGTCTTCATCCACCAGCCGAATTTGCACACCTTCGGGCACGGCCGGCAAGACGGAGGAATCCCACTCAAAACGCCGATAGCGTTTGGGCAGGTAAAGGTTGATAGACGCCACATCGGCCGTCTGCTCTAGCAGCGACTGCAGTGTCTGCGACAGATATGGAAAACGCGGAGGAATCGCAGTGAGGGAAATGACGAGTTGGGTCATGGTCAGATCTCACCGCCGTAGCGTTTCCAGTAGGCCTGCATCCACGACACGGGGCCACTGCCGTAATGAGGAAAGCGGTCCCAGTTTCCCTTGGGCGGGCGAATCAGATCAATCGGGCGCGGCAGGCCATGGAAGGCCAGAATCTTCGCCGTGGTCGGAGGCGGCGAAGGCTCCAGAAAGCGGTCCACCACAAGCGGGCGACGCAGGTGGTACTTGAAGCTGACGATCCAGGGCTGTGGCCAATACTGAATGTCAGGCACCTCGCCATGCAGGTAGTCCTGCTCGATGATGTATTTGGCGACCAGCGCGTCACGCTCAGCGCGCAGGCGATCGACCACCCAGCTCAATTCGCCAATATTGAAGGCGAAGACCGAACTCATGGTGCGCGGCGCACCTGGCTTGCCTTTCCAGGGCTGCGAATCCATGGCCACCAACGAACCCGGCGCCTCGAACATCTCGTCCAGGTTGCCGACGATCACGGAGTCCAGATCGATGAAGAGGCAGCGCCCGCTCAGACCATAAAGGTCCTCTGAAAAGACGCCGATTTTGGGCCAGGCTCCGTTGTAGTAATGGGTGTGTTCAAGGCCGATCTCGGGGATAGGGTGGACTTCCACTTCGCTGGACAAACCTTCGGCTTCATTGGTCAAGCACACAAAACGGAAATCGCCTGTGATGTGATCCCGGCAGGCTTGGTAAAGGACGTTGACGTACTCAGCGGAGTACAAGGTTCCCCACTTGATGCACAGGACAACTCGGTTTGGGTTCATGGGGGATTGCCTTTAGGAAAAATGCGGCCGGTCACGGTCAGGTAGGCCAGCTTTTTGAACAGCACACCGATCCGGCGTCGGTAGTTGGGCAGGCGGCGATACCACGGGAATTTCTTCACACCTGAAAACGCCGCACCCGTGATCGTGCTCTGGTTTTCATCGTTCACCTGGCTAGGGAAGGGTTCGAGCCCATAGTGGCGAATTCGGTGCAGGTACACCTTGTCCAATTCCAGATCGATCGGCAGTCGGATGGGCAGCATGGCAGGCAAAAGCCGCTGGGCTGCTTGGCGCGTGATGAGATAGGCGCCCATGCCGGTGAGCGGCCCCATGTAGGCATTGAGCGCGTAAGGGCCGAGCCCGGCCTGCCGCACCGGTTGCTTGGCCCTTATCTTGTTGAGCTTCAGCAGATCCCACCGGCTGCGCTCCACCAAGGCGATCTCCAACGCATCCAGAAAATCATGACCAAAGACCACGTCATCCTCAAGCACCAGCAAGGTGTGCGCGTCTGATTCAAGCAAACGCCGCCACGCCAACAGGTGGGAGTGATAGCAACCGATTTCGCCTTGCATCAGATCCCGACCGACGTTGCGCTGAAAGGTCGGAATATCCACGCTTGAACTCAACTCGGGCCAGTGCGCTTTGCCGTCCACCGCTGCAATACGCTCATAAGGCAAGCCCAAGGCAGCCAGGCGTTGCTCCATTTGCTCTCGCCTTCGATCGGAGCGGTCCAGGTTGATGAGCAAGACCATCAAACCCGGGAACCTGCCCTGGTTCTCGCTCTGGCTCTCGCTCACGCGGCGGCCTCGGCAAAGGCTTTTTGCTGACCCATCTGCCAAAAGCTGCCGGACTGCAGCACGCCGACAAATTGCTCGGAAGAGCGTCCCTGGCCGAAGGCCGCACTTGACGCTGCGCGCTGCGACCAAGCCGTGCTCAGGAAATGGGCGATGAGCGTTTGATCAAACGCCACGGCGCTCACGATAGAAGGGCCACTGGCGCGCTGGTTCTGCCGCGTCCCGACGTCCAGGCTAGGCAGGCCCAAAAAGGGCGCTTCTCTCACGCCAGCGCTGCTGTTGCCCACCATCACCGCTGCGTTCTTCATCAACTCGCTGAAGTAGTTAAAGCGCATTGACGGAATGAGGCGAAAACGCTCGAGCGGCAGCTTTTCGAGCACCGCAAAAATGTCTTCTGTGCCGGGGTCGTTGTTGGGCGCAATCACCACGAAACATTTGCCGCTGGCTTCAAGCGCGCCGAAAAGCGATTGGGCCTGGGCGCCAATGGTGTCCTGCTCAGACGTGACTGGATGAAAGATGACGATGCCGTAGTCGTCAAACGGGATCGCGTAGCGGGCTTTGACTTCTGCAATGCTCACGCCGGAGGGGTGCGCGTGGGTGTCCAGCTCGGGCGAGCCGATGTTGAACACACGGTCTGCGGATTCACCCAAGGCCAATACACGCGCCTTGGCGGCGTCGCTGCTGACGAAATGCGTCGCGCACAGCTTGGTGTTGCAGTGGCGAATGCTTTCGTCAATGGTGCCCGAGACTTCGCCGCCTTCGATATGCGCTGACGGGATGTAGCGCATGGCGCACACGATGCTGGCGGCCAGGGCCTCCACACGGTCGCCATGGATGACCACCAGGTCGGGCCGGTGCTCGTGCACAAAGTCAGAAAAACCCAGGATGGTTTTGCTGAGGATGAAGTCCAGCGCATCGCCTTCGCGCTGATTAACGAATTCAAAAAACTCGGCGCCGGCAAAGCGTTTGACTTCAAGCCGTGTTTCGCCGTAGCGCTTCATCATGTGCATGCCGGTGATGAAGAAGCTGACTGCAAAGCCGGCCTCTTGCGCGGCCTTGGCCAAGGGCTCGAGCTTGCCGTAGTCGGCCCGCGTGCCTGTGACAAAAAGCAGGCGCTTGCCGGTGACGACTTCATTCATCATGTTCACCTCATTCATGCCTGAGGCTCAACGCCATCCAGATCAGTCCACTTGAGTTGCTGATTGCGCTTCAAGGCCACGCGGGTTTTAGCGCCAATCAGGCGGTCAAAGTGCTGAACGGAAATATCACCTGAGCCGGGCCGACGCGCCCAGATGTCTTGCGCGGTGATGACATGGCCCGCAGGCAAGTCGCGATCGGCCACCATCGAGCCGCGGGCGAAGCGGTACACGTCTTCTTCCGGGCCAGTGCGGACCTTGGGGTTGTGCAAGGCCGTGTGAATCTCCGCAGACCGGTCAATGATGAAACGCAGCTCAGCCGGGTCCATGGAGCAAATGATGTCCGGGCCTTTGCGGTAGCGGGTGTCAGTGAAGTGACGCTCCAGAATGCAGGCGCCCAGCGCCACAGCGCTCAAGGCCATGGTGGGGCCGATGCTGTGGTCGCTGAAACCGACCACAGCGCGCGGAAAGGCTTTTTGCAAATCTGTAATGCCCTGCAGGCTCACGATCTCAGGCGGCGACGGGTACAAGTTGGTGCACTCCAGCAGCGCGTAGTCCACGCCAGACGCATCCAGCGCGGCCACCGCGGGCTGCAGGCTTTCGATGGTCTGCATGCCGGTGCTCATGATGATCGGCTTGCCAAAGCTGGCGATGTGCCGGATCAGTGGCACGTGGTTGCACTCGCCAGAGCCGATCTTGAAACCAGCCACATTAATCTCAGCCAGAAAGTCAGCCGCCGCACGCGAAAACGGTGTTGAGATGTAAATCAGGCCGAGCGACTCGGCATGTTTTTTAAGCGCAATCTCGTCGTCTTTGGACAGCGCGCATCTTTCCATCACCTCCCAGATCGACACATCGGCGTTGGGCGGGAAGATGCTCTTGGCCTCGTCGGTCATTTCGTCGTCCACGAAATGCGTCTGGTGCTTGACCATCTCGCAGCCGGCCAGGCGCGCGGCGGTGACCATGGCCTTGGCCACTTCCAGGCTGCCGCCATGGTTGATACCGATTTCGGCGATGACCAGAGGCCGGTGCTGAGGGCCGATGTGGCGGTGGGCGATTTTCATAGGGTGTGGAGATTTGGAGTGAGGGGGCTGGTCAGGCGTGATGGTCAGGGCTGGAGCAAGGCCTGGCAGCGTTCAAAGTCAGCCAGATTATCGATGTCATGACTGCGCTCGGGCGGCATCACGACGGTGCCGATGCGCTCGCTGACAAAACTTTCATTGGCCACGAACCATTCAGCTTGCATGGCATAAACCGCGCCATTGGGTTTGTACACGGGCGGCAGGCTCTGCCGGTTGGAAAAGCAATGCGCCGGGCTGGACAGCGGCACAAAGCGACCGTCAGCTTGAACCTGGCCCCACTTGAGCACGCCACGGTCAGCCTCGGTGACGGACATGACCAAGTCGAATTGGCCTGTGGCCAGCGTCCGCAGCGCCGCCTGCACGTCGGCGACCTGACGCAGAGGCGAGGTGGGCTGCAGGAGCACCACCGGCCCAGTCACGCGGGCCGATTGCAGGACGTGCAGCAACACAGGCGCCATGGGCACGGCATCGCCACACAGTTCCGGCGGGCGTGCCAAAGCCTGCACCTGATCGGGGAGTTGGGCGTTCAAAACCTCGGCGATGTCGGTGCTGAGCAGGACGCGGCTGGCACCTGCGGCCAGGGCCACATCCACCGCGTGCTGGTAAAGCGGCTTGCCCGCAAGCAGTCGGGTGTTTTTGCCTGGCAGGCCTTTGGAGCCACCGCGCAAAGGGATGACGGCGGTCCAGTTTGAGAGAGGAGCAGACATGGCCGTAACTATACTGAACGGTTGATGACGACACCCAAGCGCCCTCCTCAGCCCACCTTCCCTTCATTGGGCCTCGGGCTCGCCATTCGGGCTTATGAATTGCTGTGGCACCTGCTGCTGCCCCTGGTGCTGCTGATGCTGTGGCGGCGCGGGGCCAAAGAGCCCTTGTACCGCCAGCACTGGCGCGAGCGATTCGGCGGCGCCCACTGCACGCTGGCTCGGGCGGTGTGGGTTCATTCCGCGTCGATGGGCGAGATGCGCGGGGCCGCGCCCTGGGTGCAGGCACTGCTGGCCGAGGGGCTACCGGTGTTCATCACCACGCTGACCCCGGCCGGCCGGCAAACTGCTGAAAAACTATTCGCCTCGGCCCTAGAGTCAGGTCAGCTCCAGATGGCGTACGCGCCCATGGAATTGAGCTGGGCGGTCAGGCGATTTTTGGCGCGCATCCAACCGCGCTGCGCCGTGATGACCGAGATCGACACCTGGCCGGTGCTGCTGGCCACGGTGCGCCGCGCTGGCGTGCCGCTGGCCATGGCCAATGCGCAGTACCCGCGGGCCAGCTTTGAGCGCGACCAGCGCTGGGGCGGCTTTAGGGCGCGGCTGTTCAAGGCCTATGAATTGGTGATGTGCAAATCGGATTTGCAGGCGCAGCGCTTTAAACACGTCGGATGCCAGCGTGTCGAAGTGGTGGGTGAAACGCGCTTTGACTTGCCCGTGTCCGCATCACAACTTGCAGCGGCTGCGGCCACGTTGACCCTGGGCCAGCTGGACAAGCGGCCCGTGGTATGTTTTGCCAGCGCCATCGTGGGTGAAGACGAGATTTTCATCGGCAGCATGCAGCGCATGCGCCAGTTGCTGGCCGAGGCGGGACAGGCTGCGCCGCTGTTTGTGTATGTGCCGCGCAGCCCGCAACGCTTTGAGCTGGTGGCCAAGCTGCTGCAAGGCGCGGGCCTGCGCACGGTGCTGCGCAGTCAGGCGCTGGATGGCCAGCTTCAGTGGCAGCAGGCACCCGACTGGGCGCAAACAGACGTGCTGCTGGGTGACTCGATTGGGGAGATGTACTTTTACCTCGCACTCAGTCAGGTCGTCGTGGTCGGCTCCTCGTTTGGCGAGCGCGCCGTGCACAACATCATCGAGCCGCTGGCGATCAACAAACCGGTGTGGACGGGGCCGAGCTTGCGAGGCATTGAGTACCCGGCCATCGAAGCGCTTGAGGCCGGTGTGCTGCACCACGCCCAGGACGGCGTGGATTTAGCCGATCAAATGAGCGCCGTGCTGAGCGACGCCGCGGCCTACGCTGCGCTGGTGCGCAAGACCGAGCACTTCAACGCCGCGCATGCCGGCTCGGCGGTCAAGCACATGGCGGCATTTTTGCCGTGGTTGCACGAGCGCGCGCCCTCATGAAAGCGCGCTCGCTGACGCTAAGCCTCTACGGCCACGTCTTTGAGGCCCTGACCCCTCTGTGGCGCTGGTGGCTGCAGCGGCGCCTGACACGCGGCAAAGAAACGCCAGAAAGCCTGGAGCAGCGCTGGATGCGCCAAGCGCCAGCGCGCCCCGGGGGCGCAACGGGCACGCTGGTGTGGGGCCACGCCGTAGGCGTGGGCGAGGCACTCGCGCTGGCCGGCCTGCTCAAGCGGCTGCAGGCGCAGCGGCCTGATTTGCACTTTCTCATCACCACCACCTCGCGCACCTCCGGTCAGGCCTTGGCACAGCAGCAGCTCGGCCCCCAGTTCACGCACTGGTTTGCACCGGTCGATACACCGAGCAACGTGGCGCGCTTTCTGGACCACTGGCAGCCCGACCTGGCACTGTGGTGCGAAATGGATCTGTGGCCCGCCTTGATAAACGCTACGGCGCAACGCGGCATCCCGCATCTGCTGGTAAATGCCCGTTTGAGTGCGCAGTCATTGGCCAAGCGCCGCTGGGGGCGCCGCCTGTATGCGCCCCTGCTGGCCGGGTTTGACCGGATCTGGGCGCAAAACACAGAGACGGCGCAGCACCTGCAAACGCTGGGCGCGCAGCCCGAGCGAGTGATCATCACCGGCACCATCAAAGCCATGGTGCCACCACCGGCCGTCAATGCGGCCGAACTGGCTCGCTGGCGCGACGCGCTGGGCACGAGGCCCGTTTGGGTCCTGGCCTCCAGCCATCCGGACGAAGAAGAACTGGCCCTGGCGGCGCATGGCCTTGTGCGCAAGCACTGCCCCGATGCGCTGCTGATCCTGGCGCCGCGCGCGCCGGCTCGCGGCGATTTGGTGGCGGCGCTGTGCAGTAACAAGGCAGACAGCGAGACAGACATTGACACGCCCCAGCGCAGTCGAGGCGCCGCCTTGCCCACGCTGGCCCCGTGCTACGTGGCCGACACCATGGGCGAGCTGGGCCTGTGGTACCGCTTAAGCCGCATCGCCATGGTCGGTGGGTCGTGGGTGCCGGTGGGCGGCCACAACCCTTATGAAGCGACCTCGCTGGGCAACACCGTGCTGCACGGGCCCCAGGTACACAACTTCAGTGAGAGTTATGCCGACCTGGATGCGCAGGGCTTGAGCCAGCTGACCTCAAGCGCCGAGGACATTGCTGCCGCGATCACCCAGGCCTGGGCAGAGACAAGAAGACTGCCCGCAGAGGGGACGTTGGCCTCTCACCAGGCCGAACTCATTGCAGACCTTCTTCAGCGCATCAATGCGCAGCCGCACCCAACTTCGCATCCGGCTTGACCGTGTGCAGCAGGGCCAGCATGTCTTTTTCGATGCGCTGCAAGGCCGCAGGCGTGGTGCCTTCAAAGCGCAGCACCAGCACCGGCGTGGTGTTGGAGCCGCGGATCAAGCCAAAGCCGTCCGGCCAGTCCACGCGCAAGCCGTCGATGGTGGAGACTTTGGCCGGCGCCTGAAAGTGCGCATGGCCATCAGCCTTGGGGCCAGCCAGCTCAATCAGGCTGCTGACCACGCGATGCGGCTCGCCTTCAGCGCAGGCCACGTTCAGCTCGGGCGTGCTGAAGCTGGTGGGCAAGTCATTGAGCAGCTGCGCGATGTCCTGGCTGCGGCTGACGATCTCCAGCAGACGGGCGCCCGCGTAAGTGCCGTCGTCAAAGCCAAACCAGCGCTCCTTGAAGAAGATATGCCCGCTCATCTCGCCGCCCAGCGGTGAGTTGACTTCCTTCATCTTGGCTTTGATGAGGGAGTGGCCGGTCTTGAACATCAGCGGCTGGCCGCCGGCGGCTTCAATGGCTGGCGCCAGGGCTTGTGAGCACTTGACGTCATAAACAATCACGCCGCCCGGCACGCGGCTGAGCACGTCACGCGCAAACAGCATCATTTGCCGGTCTGGGAAAATGTTTTGGCCATCTTTGGTGACGATGCCCAGGCGGTCACCGTCACCGTCAAAGGCCAGGCCGAGTTCGGCATCGCTGTCCTTGAGCGCGGCCATGAGGTCGCGCAGGTTTTCGGGCTTGCTCGGGTCGGGGTGGTGATTGGGGAAATTGCCATCGACCTCGCTAAAGAGTTCCACCACCTCGCAGCCCAGGGCGCGAAAGATGGCCGGAGCCGACGCGCCGGCCACGCCGTTGCCGCTGTCCACCACGATCTTCAAGGGGCGAGTGAGCAAGATGTCCGACACGATGCGCGCGGTGTAGGCAGGCTGCACGTCGGCCTGGCGCAGGGCACCGGGGGTGGTTGCCAGCGTCCAGTTTTCAGTTTCCATCGCGGCGCGCAGGCGCTGGATTTCTTCACCATGAATGGCGCGGCCGGCCAGCACCATCTTGAAGCCGTTGTGGTCTTTGGGGTTGTGACTGCCCGTGACCTGAATGCCGCTGGTGCACAGCGTGTTCGCCGCGAAATAAAGCATGGGCGTGGTCACCATGCCAATGTCAATCACCTCCACGCCCACAGAGCGCAAGCCGCGCATCAACGCTTTGGCCAACACCGGGCCACTCAGGCGCCCGTCGCGGCCCACAGCCACGGTGCGTTCGCCCTCGGCCAAAGCCGCCATGCCAAAAGCACGGCCCAAACCTTCGGCCACTTCTTCGGTGACGGTGCTGGGCACCACGCCCCGGATATCGTAGGCCTTGAAGATGGAGGGCGTCACTTGCATTTGAAATTCCTTGTGCTGCTGGACCGTTGAGGCAAAACCGATAAGAATTTGATAGGACAAGTACTCAAAAGCACCCGCCAAAAAGAGCACTAATTGTAGGGGTGGCGCTCCTTCCCAAGTGTCACAGCATGCTGTCCGAATGCACCGCCACGCGTATGATTCCGGCATGAAATTTGCCGCTGAACTGGTGCAAAGCCGGACTCAAACACCCCTCGGGCCCGTGACGCTGGCCGCCAGCGACATCGGCTTGGCCGGCATCTGGTTTGAAGGCCAGCGCCACTTTCCGGCGCAGGCGTGGCGCCAGCAGCCTGAACACGCTGTGCTGCAAGAAGCCGCCCGGCAACTGACCGCCTACTTTGCCGGCGAACGCAGCCACTTTGACTTGCCGCTGGACTTGCGGGCCGGTACCGAATTTCAGCGCGCCGTGTGGCAGGCGCTGCTGCAAATCCCTTCCGGGCACACCTGCAGTTATGGCGCCTTGAGCAGCGCCATAGGCCGGCCCAGCGCGGTACGCGCCGTGGGCGGCGCGATTGGCCGCAACCCCTTGAGCGTGGTCGTGCCCTGCCACCGCGTGATTGGCAGCGCCGGCAGCCTGACGGGCTACGCCGGCGGCCTGGACCGCAAGACCGCACTGCTTCGGCTTGAAGGCGCGCTTTGAGCGCGGGTGCGGGCAGCGCGCCGGGTGCCAGCGCGCAGCAGCCTTGGCTGCTGGACTTCTTCATGCTGGGCGCCATCTGGGGCTCGTCCTTTTTGTTCATGCGCATCAGCACGGTCGAGTTTGGCCCGCTGCCCGGCGCTGCGGTGCGCGTGGCCATTGCCTCGGCGTTTTTGCTGCCCATCCTCATTTACAAAGGCCTGGTCGCCGAGCTGCGCCGGCACTGGAGGCGCGTCTTTTTCGTCGGGCTTTTGAACTCCGGCATTCCCTTTGCCTGCTTTTCATTCGCGCTGCTGAGCATCACCACCGGCTTGTCATCGCTGATCAACGCCACCGTGCCGCTCTTTGGCGCGCTGGTGGCCTGGCTGTGGTTGCGCGAGCGGCCCACGGGTTCACGCAGCCTGGGCCTGCTCATCGGCTTTGTCGGCGTGGCCATGCTGGCCTGGGGCAAGGCCAGCTTCAAGCCTGACGCGTCTGGCCTGTCCACCGGCTGGGCCGTCATCGCCTGCTTTGTGGCCGTGCTCTGCTATGCCTTGTCGGCCAGCTACACGCGGCGCTACCTGGTGGGCATTCCGCCGCTGGTCACGGCCACGGGCAGCCAGCTGGGCGCCACGCTGGGCCTGGCATTGCCCGCCCTGTGGCTGTGGCCCGCGCAATGGCCGGGCAGCAACGCCTGGCTGGCGCAACTGGCCGTGGGCGTGATGTGCACCGGCCTGGCCTACATCCTGTTCTTCAGGTTGATCGCCCATGCCGGCCCCGCACGCGCGCTGTCGGTGACTTATCTCGTGCCGGTGTTTGCCGTGACCTACGGCATGCTCTTTCTGGGCGAGTCCGTCACCTCGTGGATGCTGATCTGCGCCGCCGTCATCCTGGCGGGCACGCTGCTGTCCACCGGCCTGCTCAAGCTGGGCCGGCGCTAAGGCCGAACGCACCCGCGCGGCTTTCAATTGCGCGGCCCTCAAAGCCAGTCCCGCTGCATGGCATTGCCCAGCAGGCCGGGCACGAAAGCACCGGGCATGGCCTGACTGTGCCGTCCTGAATCAGGCGCGCCGTCATGCGGGCCGGGGCCATCTCCGCTCTTGGCCGCTTCACTTTGCGCCATGTGCTCGCGCAGCGCGCGCGCCAGCTGTGTCAGGCCAGGCTCGGTCAGCATCGAGACATGCGAGCCCGGAATTTCCACCACCCGGATCGATCCGCCCACCAGCGCCTGCCAACCCAGTTGCGCGCCGGCGTTGAGGTAAGGCGTGTAGCCCTGCTCGGCCCGCAGCAAAAGCAGGTCACCCGCATAGGGCTGCGGCTGGTACTGCGACTGCGCGGCCACAAAGTGACTGAACAGCCGGGCTGATGCCAGCTCTGGCGTCAGCGGCTCGCCCCGCGCCAGCGCCTGCATAGCCAGCAGATGGTTGGTGTGCTCAGTGCGGCGCGTGCGGCGTCGCTCGGGCCAGGCCAGCGTGAAGCCGAGCGACCAGTGCCGCATCAACCAGAGCTTGCGCAGCGGCGACAAGCGTGCGCTGGCCGCAGCGGGCGCCAAGGTGTCCAGCATGGCCAGCAGCGCGACCTCGGCCCCTGCACGCCGAAGCTGCTGAGCCATCTCAAACGCAATCACGCCGCCACCCGAATAGCCGGCCAGGCGATACGGCCCGGCTGGGTCCACCTCGCGCATGGCCGCAATGTAGCGGCTGGCCATGGCCTCGATGCTGGGCAGAGGCGGCAAGCGTCCGTCCACGCCCTGGGCTTGCAAGCCGTAAAAGGGCTGGCTGCTGCCCAGGCGGTCGGCAATGACTTTGAAATTGAGCACATTGCCGGCCGCGCCGTGCACACAAAAGAGCGGCTTGACGCCGGGCCGGCCGGCGTTGATGCGCACCAGCGGCGACCAATTGGAAGGTGCAGCCGTACCGTCCTTGGCGGGCTGCAAGGCGGCTGCTGTGATGGGTGTGGGCGATGCTGAAGGGGCCGCAGACAAGGAAGCCCTTGCAACGAGCGGAGCATTGCCAGACAACGCAGTGCCCGTCAGCGCAGTGCCTGTCAGAGGAGCGGCCGGACCCGCGGTCTCCACGGCGGCGGGCGGGCATTCGGCACGCACGCGCTCCACCAGTGCGCCCAGCGCCGGTGTTTCAAACAAGGTGGCCAAGGGCAAGTCAACGCCGAACACTTTGCGGATTCGCGCAAACAAGCGCACGGCCGCCAGCGAATGGCCGCCGAGTGCAAAAAAGTCATCGTCTGCGGCCAGCGTGTCCACCCCCAGCAACTCGCGCCAGGCTGCGGCAAGGGATTGGTACACAGGGTCATGCAGCGCTGTGGCCGGCTCGGCCGATGCCGTTGCCGCAGAGGCCAAAGATGCGGGAGGTGTCGCAGTTGCGGCAGGAGCCACCACCTGCCCCACTGGAGTCGCTGTAGCTTGCCGTGGAGCCAGCGCCGCACGCAAGGCCGGCAGCGACAAGGACGAGACGACGAGATCGCGCTCTGAACCCGCAAAAATTCGCGCATAAATCTGCGGCGCATCAGCCGCTTTAATGCCAGCGGCGAGCATGCGCTTGATCAGGCTGGGTGCGCGGGCCGGCTTGTGCGCAGCGCTTGCCCGGCTTAAAGGACTTAAAGCCTCGGGCGACACCCCGCGCAGATAAAAGCCATCCAGACTGGCCAGGACTTGGCCATCGGGCGCACGCAGATGCACGTCAAAACCCAGCAAGCGATCACGGTCCTGACGCGTGAGCGCGGCGCGACTTGAAAGCGCAGCGCCCAAGGGCGCAAACAAACGAATGCGCGCAACAGACAGGGGCACGTAAAGGGCGGTGTCGGGCACCGTCGGCAATTGCAGGGCAAAGGTGGCCGCCATGTCAGCCAGGGCCGGATGAAATGCCCAGGTCGCTGCATCGGCGCTGCAGTCTGCGGGCAAGGCCAGCTCGGCCTTGCCGCAGGCGGGCGGGCCAAATTGCATGCGACGCACGCATTGCCAGCGGTGACCAAAACGCAGC